>CAWASW010000008.1:0-18084 GCA_963784785.1 Candidatus Woesebacteria bacterium
GTTTAACTAATCTCACAGAAATGCGGGTTTTTTTGTGGGGGAAAATAGCCAAGATTCTCGTCCAATGGACGTAAAAAAGCTGTCTGGGATATAAATTGGTGCGTCCCAGACAGTTTCTGTGTTGATGGCAATCGTTTATTTTTTATTTTTTTGTTCACGAATTGCTTTAGCAACATCATTTATCGCAAGCGATATTATTGTTGCTGCCGTGATCAAAGAACCTGAAACGATTGCTGCGGCAACAATGCCACTGAACATTTCCATCTTAGCCTCCATGCTAAACTATAGAATATAGATAAATAAGCAAATTTGATTTATCTGAGGCTAATGGTACCACCACAAACAAAAGTCAAGTTATAGGGTACTTTTTGAAGTTAAACCTTTGTTGCCCAGCGGGAGCGGGAGACGTCAATAACTTTCTGTCTATTTTGGTTTTTGGATATAGGAAGTGGGAGAGTATTGGCTACAAATGGGCGACTAGTTTGTCCATCAATCATCATTTTAATTCCTATTTGATGCTTTGAGAGATTTACTAAATCGTTTTGTGAGAAAACTTCTGCGAATTCTTTATGTAGTATCTCAGCGTCACTTGCTCCTAGCGCAAAGCAGATAACTGAACCCGCGTTTCCTAAAATTGCCTTTTGTACATCTTCTGGAATCTGGGCCATATATTGGTTTGCAAGCATGACGGAAAGCCTATATTTTCTAGCCTCTGATAATATTTTAATAAATGAGGTTGTGGCAAAGTTTTGGAACTCGTCAACGTACATAAAGAAGTCACGTCTTTTTTCTTCTTCTATGCTAACTCTTCTCATTGCAACTAACTGAAGCTTTGTAATAAGCATGGCCCCAAGTAGGGCAGAGTTATCTTCTCCAAGTCTTCCTTGTGATAAATTAGCAAGCAGAATTTTTCCGCTATTCATCACATCATCAATTGCAATTGTTGACTTTGAATTCCCAATAACACGCCTGATCATTGGGGAAGTGACAAACTGCCCAACCTTATTTTGTATTGGAGCTACTGCTTCTTTTTGCAAATTTGGTGGCATTTTATCAAATTCATCTCTCCAGAAATTTACCAAGGCTTTATCTTGTAATTTTTCTACAATTCTGGCTCTGTAGCCTTGATTTGAAATAATAGAAAGAACATCAGCAAGTGTTGATCCTGGAACTTCAGCTAGTGTTAAAAATGCATTTCTTAAAATATATTCCATTCTGGCAGACCAAACATTGGCCCAGACTTTTGTAAAGATGGCCATTAAACCAGAAACAACAAGTTCTGCTTCCTCTTTATTTCTAACTTCAAGTGGGTTAATTGTAATAGGATATTCAGAGTCTGCAGGATTAAAGTAAATGACATCATTTATCCTTCTTTTTGGCACATAATCCAAAAGTGTTTCGCAGGCATCACCATGGGGATCAATATAACAAACACCTCGATCTTTTTTCATATCATCAATGGCCATATTTTCAAGCATGGTTGATTTTCCAGTTCCAGTTTTTCCAATGGCCCAAATATGCCTGCGTCTGTCCACATCTTTAATTCCAAAGATTGTGTCTTTGTTCTTAAATACTGTTTTTCCAAAGAAATTAATATGCTGTTTATCTTCTTCTGATGCTGAGATTGCATTAGGAAGATTTTCTGGTGGTTCAGATAAAACAGAAGTACCCCATGCAATAGTTGCCGTTTTTATTTTATCTGATGGTAAATGCCACACTGTTGCCAGTTCCATAATATTCATCACATCATGGCCAATGACTTTTCTGTTAAACAAATCATCAACAACACTACCTTTACTAAATATGCCAATCTTTTTGGTAGTGATACTATTTCCATCTGACCTAGCAAAAACTCCAAAGGATGAAGCAAGCTCTGTAAGTGTTTTGTTCGTAGTAGAGGCCACTCTAATTGACACTTTAAATCCTGGGTAAGAAATTTTTTCAACTATTATATTTTTGTCCGATCTTGGGGTATAAGTTCCATCCTCTTTTTTAGTGCCAAAGTCGGCATAACTAGCCCCTTTTGATTGCCATCCAGAGCCAGTTGCTTCAAGTGCAAGTTGCACCATTGATACTTCGTTTCCTTCTGCTTTAGAAAGAACTGACAGGACTGAGGCCATTGGATCATTCTCTGCAAATTTATCATATGTTGCTATCGGATAATATGAGCCATTTTTAAGTTTTAAGTTTTTAACTCCCATAGCAAGACCTTCAAGTGGATCTGCAATCTTTTGCATAATAACTAATGGGTAGTTGCTTTGTAGTTGAGTTTGTACAAATCTTTCAAGTTCTTCATCTACAGTAATAACAAATAAAATTTGTTGATTAATTGTAACTAGTTCAAGAGAGAGGACTTGAGGCTTTGTGCCAAATAATTTTTGGAAAGGGGATACAGCACTAATGGAAGTTAGGGTCGATAAAAACATTTTTGCAGCCTCAGGAGTAACCTCTTGTAAACGAGGTAACTTAACAGAAATTGTTACTAACTTGGACATATAACTATTATAGCTTAAAAGAAAATTACTTACACAACCTCTGTCTTTTGTCTTTCTAGACAGAGGTTGTGTTGGTTAACATTTTTAAATTCCAAATGATGCATTAACATCAATGTTCAATAAAAACGCCATCGCAAGAAGGATGACTACTAAAGCTGCCCACAACAGAAGTTTTGTCGCATTTTCATCTCTGTTGTCTGCTTTTTTGCCAATGCTTTCATTCCAATCCTTCCACTTTGGAATAACTAAACCTACAGTGACACACCCGGCAGCGAACGCAAACATTATTCTAATAGCGAGCGGAATCATAGGTACCTCCTTTTGGTTTATGATTTGGCCGATTATAACACAGGTGTGTAGTTTGAATCTTGTTTGTGTTAAAATTCAAAAGTTAGCAAGGGCGCATGGCTCAGTGGTAGAGCGCATTCCTGATAAGAATGAGGTCCATGGTTCGATCCCATGTGCGCCCACAATCGGATGATACCGTTGCATAAACGGTCACCTGACTGGCTTCAAAATATCTTCTTAATATACCTTTTTGCTGATGAAAGTGTAATAATCTGAATATGGAAGATACCTTAACAGTCGACATTCCAACTATGGAGCACCCAATCGTGGAAAATGAAAATGTGGCAGATTTACTTGCTAGGAAAGAAGAAAAGTGGGGTTCGATAAAACAATCCGTTTATAAAAATTTTTTGGAGGAATCAAATGCAGATACCGATCAATTACTCGATGCAATTACTGCAGAGTTGAAAAATCAAAGTTCATCTCCTGAAGCGGGTGAAAATTTTGATTGGACATATAAAGATAAAATGTTACTGTTTGGCGAGAAACTTACTCAAGGTCAAAATAATGTTATTTATATAAACAGGCAAACCCAACAAGTCACTCATTTATGGAGATATACAAGGGATGAAAAACAAAAAACACAAAATCAACATCAGATGGAAGTTTATAGGGATAACGCTGGTAAGTCCCCTCAATTTCAGTTCACCCGAGAAGTTCCGGGTGGATGGATGGAACCCGAGATTGAACATCAAGGTGATCTAAAGGACTATATAAAGAAACGTGGTTCATTGACTACTGAACAAGTGGAGCAGGCAGTATCTGATTTAAGAGAAATGCAAAGAATTACGGGTGAGGCTCATGGTGATTTAGTAAAAAGAAAAGATTTTGTAGCAGATTTCAATGTGGATTTGATTCAAAGAAGCTATGATGATGTCGAACCGTATGGTTATATTAATTACCAAAATATATTGGTATCACCGGAAGGTAAAATAATAATTAGAGACTATGCGGGTAACCCGGATCCGACATCAATTGGTGGATGGGACGGTCAAGATAGGAATAATGTGCGTAGTAAAGTCTATATGGAAAATGAACTGCAATTTTTTGAAGAGGGATTGAGATCTCTCCTGCCTAAAGACAATTAATTTTAATTCTAAAAACACAAACTATTTGTGTACTTAGAATTACCTCTTAAGTTTATTTTTCAATTTTTAGTTGAAAACCTTAAGAGGCATGTTTATTGATGGTTGAGAAAATTATTTTGAATTATACGAATTCCAGGCGCTGATACCAGCAACTACCATCACGATTATTGTGACAACAATGATGATTATGTAGGACTGGCTACTCATTTCCTTGCCTAGCAAAATATCATATGTACAACGTCCATAGCGAATGCAAAACTGCATTGCCTTCTCGTGAAATAACATGCGTATCATTGCAAATATACCTATTAATACTGCAATGATTTCAACTGAAATAAAAAAACTAAATTTATTTTTCATTTTCATAATCTCCGTTTTGTTGGGAATAGTTGATTAAATCAACTTGTGTTGATTTCAAATCTTTCTACCCCCAACTCCAACCATCAATGTTAACGTACTGTAGCTTGAAGGATAGTCAAAGCTTAATTGATACCTTCAAAGTACAAGAGTATTATCCTATAATAAAGTTGATTTGTCAAGTTAATGCACATTGTAAACCCACTCTTGACCATACCTTCAACTTGCCATATAATACTCACTAGTCTTTAAGAGTCCCGCCCACATCGTTTTTAACGAAGTGATTCGGGCAGGTCGGAATACCTTTATTGATGAAAATAAATTTAAAATTAAATCTAAACAGAATATTAGGTTCTGTGGATTAAAAAATTATTTAAGTTGATTTAGATTATTCGACTCTTAATTACATAAGAGTCTTTTTTTTGACATATTAATGTTTTGCCCAAGGTGAAGCGCAAGATTGGTTTAACCATAAGGGCCGTTGGCTCAGTTGGTAGAGCGCTTCATTTGCAATGAAGAGGTCGGGAGTTCGAATCTCCCACGGTCCACACCTTAGGTGATTAGATGAATAGCGAACTAGAGAACTAGTAATCTATTGATCTAATTATCTAATCGACTAGTTTGTACTTTAACAACTGAAGGATAAAAAAAGTTATTACACAAAAATGTGTGGTAACAAAATTTAAATAACATGGGTAATGTTATTTAAGTAAAGTGTCTACATAACCCTTTGTCCGGTTATGTAGAATGATTAGAAATAAGGCCGTTAATTCGTAACACTACTAGTATGTAGTGTTGCATGGTTTTTACATTAACGCAGATAGTGGATGCCTTGGTCGTATCTTCCGAAGAAGGACGTACATAGCCACGATAGTCGACGGGGAACTGCTACGAAGTTTTGATCCGTCGGTGTCCGAATGGAGCAATCCCATCAATTTAATTGATGACTTCACAGAAAAATTTTAATTTATTAATTATATCTGTGATTGAGGGAACCAGCTGAACTGAAACATCTAAGTAAGCTGAGGAATATAAATCAAATGAGATTACGTTAGTAGCGGCGAGCGAAAGCGTAACAGACTAAACCTTTTTCATATTCGTATGAACGAGGGGTTGCGGGAGCCCAATATGGGATGAATTTTGATAGTAGAACAATCTGGAATGGTTGGCCATAGAGAGTGAAAGCCTCGTATGCAAAATTAAAATTCACCTTAGGGATTTCCCAAGTAACATGAAGTAAACACTTTGTGTGAATCCGGGGGAACCATCCTCCAAGTCTAAATAAAGATACGAACCGATAGTGAACTAGTACCGTGAGGGAAAGGTGAAAAGAAGGGTGAGACACCCAATGAAATAGAAACTGAAACTATCTGCGGACAAACCGAGAGAGCATGTGCGTTGCACTGGTAAATTCGAAGCACGAATTTCGAAATTCTAAACAAATCAAAAATACAAAATTCAAATATTCAAACAGAAATGCTTGAAGCTATTAGAATTTATAATTTAGATATTGTTTCGTATTTCGGATTTGAAATTTCGGATTTTCTAGCGCAGCGTATGTGTGATCTCGTGCCTATTGAAGAATGAGCCTGCGAGTTCTCGCTTACTATTCGTCTAAGACGGTATTACCGTCGAGACATAGCGAAAGCAAGTATGAAAGTGCGAAATTAAATAGTAACCGGGAGACCCGAAACCGAGTGATCTAACCTTGAGCAGGGTGAGTCCTTAAGAAATTAAGGAAGAGGCCCGAACCCGTTATCGTTGCAATGATATGGGATGACTTGTGGTTAGTGGCAAAATACCAACCGAACTCGGAGATAGCTGGTTCTCCCCGAAAGGTCTTTAGGGACCGCGCCATGGATGTTTATCAGGGGTAAAGCTACTGGATGGGTCAACAAGAGCAATCGAGTTGACTCAACCAAACTCAGAATACTGATAAAATAAAGCATGGTAGACAGTCATATCGGGCTAAGCTGATATGGCAAAAGGGAAACATCCCAGATTTTCAGCTAAGGCCTCTAAATACACATTAAGTTTAAAAGGAAGTTTTCTCTCTTAGACAGCTAGGAGGTTGGCTCAGAAGCAGCCACCCTTTAAAGATAGCGTAACAGCTCACTAGTCGATCGAGAGGGAGCGCCTAAGATTTATCGAGGATCAAATGTGTTGCCGAAGCTAGAGATGTCCGTTCGTAGAACAGAAATTTTCAATTATTAATTTTTAATTTTTAATGAATTTTCAATGTTTTAATTTTCAAATTTTATGTTTGATTATTAATTTAATTGTTAATTGATTGGAAATTGTAAATTGTAAATTGGAGCTTTCCGCTCTATGAGCGGGCGTGGTAGGGGAGCGTTCCATATGCAGTGAAGGTGAACCGTAAGGTTTGTTGGAGCGTATGGAAGTGAGAATGCAGGCATGAGTAGCGCACAAGACGGGTGAGAATCCCGTCCGCCGAATACCCAAGGTTTCCGTCGCTAGGTTCGTCCGCGACGGGTTAATCGGTACCTAAGGTGAGGTCAGTTTACTGGCGTAGCCGAAGGACAAGTTGTTAAAATTCAACTATTTTTTATGGATCGTTTTAAGTTTAAGGGTGACCGAGCAGGAATATTATGGCCTCCAGTTGATGGGGGTATAAGTTACAAAGCAGTTCTGACTAGAAAATCTACCAGAGCGTCTATCTGAGTAACGATGTAAACTTCGCCGCGAGGTGAGGGATTATATAAATTTCAGCTTGCAAGAAAATACTCGTAAATAGAGCCATAAGAAGCCGTACCGCAAACCGACACAGGTGGGTTGGTAGAGAATACTAAGGCGATCGAGAGAAGGATCCTTAAGGAACTCGGCAAAAAAACTACCCGTAACTTCGGGAGATGGGTTCCCTACAAGTAATTTTGTGGGGGCCACCAAAAGTTTGCTGACCGACTGTTTATCAAAAACACAGGTCTGTGCAAAATCGAAAGATTAAGTATACAGGCTGACGCCTGTCCAGTGCCGGTAGGTTAAAGGGAGGGGTGGTGTAAATTTATTTACTCTTGCTCTGAACCAAAGCTCCGGTGAAACGACAGCAGTAACTATAACTGTTCTAAGGTAGCGAAGTTCCTTGTCGGGTAAGTTCTGACCCGCACGAAAGGCGTCACGAGTTAGCAACTGTCTTGAGGATTCACTCGGCGAAATTGCGTTGGCTGTGAAGACGCGGCCTAATCCCACTTGGACAAAAAGACCCCGTGGAGCTTTACTGTAGTTTGACATTGTCTTGACAATTTTTGATCGTCTAGTATAGGAGGGAGCCGCAAGGCGATAGTGTAATACCTCTCGTTAGAGATTGTTGGACTTACTTATGACCCATAAAGACTGGGTCGGGAATAGTGTTAGATGGGCAGTTTTACTGGGGCGGTACCCTGCCAAAGAGTAACGCAGGGGCACAAAGGTTGGCTTGTTACGGATGGAAACCGTAATGTAACTGCAAAGAGATAAGCCAGCTTGACTGCAAGACCGAAGGGTCAAGCAGGTACGAAAGTAGGTCTTAGTGATCCTCCGATCCTTCATGGGAGGGACGGGGCTTAACGGATAAAAGCTACCCCGGGGATAACAGAGTAGTCGCGCCCGAGAGTCCATATCGACGGCGCGGTTCGCTACCTCGATGTCGGCTCATCACATCCTGGGGCTGGAGAAGGTCCCAAGGGTTGGTCTGTTCGCCCATTAAAGTGATACGCGAGCTGGGTTCAGAACGTCGTGAGACAGTTGACCATATTTACATATTATGGTGACAATCTAAGCTGTCTCCTTATATAACGTTTCTGCACCATTAAAAACCAATTTTTTGGTAATTTGAGAAGAGAGTAGGTAAAATTCTGTTAAAAAATATGAGTTCCGTAACCCCTACGGAAATAAATTTAGCTATATGCTGGAATAACTCAGTATCCAATAGTACAACGCTGGAATAAGCAAAGCTTGCTTCTACGAAGTAACAATCTATTGGTGGAGTCAATCAGCAGGGAAGACCACCGCATTTAAATGCGGAATTTTCAAATAACAAATTTCAAATAACAAACAATATTAAAATTACAATTTTCAAAATTTAAAACTTTTGAATTTGGTATTTAGAATTTTTTTGGAAATTGGAACTTGGAAATTGGAAATTCGTTGCTTTGCAACGTTTTACCCTCACAGACTACACGCTAAAACATTTAAGGTTAAAAACTTATGTGTAAGATATAGTCGGATCCTTATAGCGATATAAGGTTTTTAGATATACTGGTCGTTCGGTACCTAAAATATAAAACAATTATGTCGGACTCTATCCAGTGGGATCGTTCGATTTTTGATGGGAGTTGTCCACAGTACGAGAGGACCTGGATGAAGGAATCCCTGGTGTGCCGGTTGTGTCATCAGACGCAGCGCCGGGTAGCTATATTCCTCATTGATAACCGCTGAAAGCATCTAAGCGGGAAGCATACCCAAAGATTAGAAATCGTTGTTCGAAAGAACGTGAGACCCCCGAGAGAATATCGGGTATAACCGGCTGGAAGTGGAAGTGCCGTAAGGCATTAAGCCTACCATGTACGGATTGGTCGAAGAAAACCATGCAACATTGTATACTAATATAATGTTGTCGATTAACAAGCTTAATAAAATAAGCCCATTATTTTTAGTTCACTTAAAAAATTATCCTTCAGTTGTTAGAGTATTTAGTCTTGGTGACTAGAGCGCAGTGGAACCACCTGATTCCATTCCGAACTCAGAAGTTAAACGCTGTAGCGCTGACGATAGTTGCTGGGCAACTGGCCGCGAAAATAAGTCGTCGCCAAGACTAAATATTTTAAACAGAAATATCCCAAAGAGATTTGGGATTTTTTGTGACTAAAAAAGTAAGTCGCCCGCCTGCAACGCTTTTAGCGTAGCTAATACGGGCAGGAAGCAAGAATTGAAAAGAAGAAAAGACACCTCTGCCAAAATTTTAGTTCAATTTACTCCGTTCATATTTTGTTTGCATGACTCCTTCGGGTCAAGCCCTCGTCGAACAGATGTAAACAATTTTATTGAATTCATTTAAATAAATTGAAATCAAATCTTAGAAGACTGATGTGCTTGCAAGGTCAGACCTTTACATATTGCCCCAAAAGGTCTGGCTTTTAACAAAACGTATTTTTGGTTTTTTCTCCTTGTGAAATCCTGCCAAAGATTTAAAATGGCGACATGAGAAATGAACTTAAAAAGGCATTGGACATTTTAGTTTCAGGCACACAACTGGAATTTAAAGAAGCTAAAAAGAAAATAGAGCATCTACGTAGAATTTCTAAAAATGGTGAATTTCAAAGAGAGGCAATTATTGTTTTTGAATATTTAGATAAATTTAATGAAATAAAAAATGTTAAAAATCAAGAAGCTTTTATATCAGGAATTAGTCTATTTTATCTAGTTTTAGCAGATCAACATTTTGAGAAATTAAGTGATTTCACTTTAAGAGTTATCCAAAATTCAAATGGACATGTACGCGAAAGTGTTAGAAAATCATCTGAATGGTTAGCAATATCATTATCGTCTAGGTTTGACAATCCAAAAATTAAAATTCAAAATCAATCAAGATCAGAATTTTATGGTTATTTAACAAAAATTGAAAATTTAATGTATAAATACGACAACTTTAATCAAAAGAGCCCTAAATATATAGAAGATATGGAACCGTCAATTGCAAAAAGTTTACAGTTTTTGTGGAGTGGAGTTAGTAGGCTTTTAAAGCGTATGGTTAAATCGTCGCCAGACATAATAAAGAAAAGAGAGGAGATTGAAATGAAATTGTCCAAAATTCTTAGAGAAAACAAAATTGATGCAAGTTTTTATGAAATTAAGGATATGATTTTTGAAGAGAAAGATCATAAAGATTTTGGTGAGATTATATCTCTTTTCAAAAAAATAAAATCAATTGAAGACCTGAATATTATTATGCAAGTTATAAGTGAAGCCTGGAGTTATTTTCCTAATAGATCACTTAATGGAAAATGTCCAAAAGAGATAGCGCAAAAATATGAAATTGAATCTATTTTTGAAAGTGGATATCCAAAAGTACAAGCCTGAAGACCTAAAACTTGACATGCTACAGTATGTATTGTAGTATGTAGATACTATGAACACACAAATGGTTACAGTTACAGACATCCAAAGAAATTTTAAGCATATTTTGGACAACCTTGTACCTAAAAGTCCAACGGTAGTTGTGCGAGACAGTATTGCAGAGGCTGTAATAGTTTCTTTTTCAGAATATAAAAGGCTTGCAAATTTAGAAAAAGATATCATTAAAATGAAAGTTTTGGCTAATATCGATTATCTTCATGAAAAAAATAAAAACTTTACAGACGAAGAAATAAACAGGGATATTGAATACGCAAAGAAACATGCTCCAAGCAGTAATTGATACAAACATCTTAATTCGAGCTAATATAAACAAAAAAGGAAGTGATTATTTAGTATTTAAAGCGTTTTTAGGTGGAAAATTTGAGTATTTGTATAGCGACACAACTTTGAAAGAGGCAAGTAAGGTTTTGAATTACCCAAGAATATTTAATAAATATAAATTTGATAAACAAATAATTCAAGATTTTTTAGCTGCAATTATTAGTAAGGGCAAATTTGTATATGCACCAGAAAAAGTGAAAATATGTAGAGATCCAGATGATGACGAACTAATTTCAATTGCAAAAGCAATTTATGTTAAAAATCCAATTTATATAGTTTCAGGGGATGAAGATCTCCATGTCTTAAAAGACAAAATTGAAGGAATAAAAGTTGTAACTGCTAGTGAATTTTTGAAATTAATTAAATAATTTTTGCTATTCAGCTTCAAAAGGAATACACTATAGTTAGTTTCAAAAGTATTGAAACAGTTTTCCACTGCAAAGGAGATTCTTATGATCAGTCCGAATGTTAAGGTTAATGCAATATTGTGGTTGCTGGGTTTTTACACAGCTGTCTTGATATCTGGGGCAAACAGGGCAGTTACTTGGGATTGGTATGTGTTACCATCTCTGTTGTTTGCCACCGCGTTGATTATCATCGCCAGAATGAAAAACGAAGGAGATAAATAATCAAAAATAAACTCAGGTCACTTACAGGGGATTGTTAAAAAACAAACAACCCAAAGTAAGTGACCAGAGAAATTTGATACCGTTGCATAAACGGTCACTTGTTTAGCCTTAAATGATTTGTTGTTTTTCGTTAAAATAATAACACTTTCGTCCGATTACTCGGACAATGCTGAAATTGGTTGTAGAAGCGTTTACTTAGTGAAACTACCTTTTTAGGCCGAAAGTATAGTAAAATCAGTGTGTTTTAGGAGACCGAAATGTAACGGTCTCAGAAATTTCTTCAAAATGTTTTTCATTAACATCAATTCTTCTTTGCTTGTCCACCCGCCCGCAACGCTTTTAGCATAGCTAATACGGGCAGGAAGTAAGAATTGAAAAGAAGAAAAGACACCCCTGCCAAAATATTGAGTTCAATTTATTCCATTCATTCTTTGTTTGCATGACTCCATCGGGACAAGCCCTCGTCGAACAGATGCAAACATTTTAATTGAATTCACTCCACAAACTGAAATCAAATTTTAGAAGGGGAATAATATAATTTTTGCATTTTTGCCTTAAAAAGACTACACTTCAGCCACGTTTTCAATCAGAAAAAGGAGAAAATTGTGGACGTTAAACTGACGGCACTTATTTTGTCGGTGCTCGCATCGTTACTTGCAACGTATGCAGCACGCAATATGCTGAAGGAAATTTCAGTGGAAATTTGGAAAGGATCAAACATCTGGCTACACAAAAAAAGAGATGTTTCGATTCTTCAAATAGCTATTGTATTATTGATAGCTACTGTTTTGACTGGGTGGTTTTATCCCCAGCTGTCAATCAATTTGATCCTGCGATTGATCGGCGCTTTTTTACTTTTGGTCGCATTTTGGATCAGCAAAAAGGAGTGAACCATGTGGTACTCTGCAGTCGTAATTTTTTTGACTCTGGCCGTAGTTTATTGGCTTATGACTGAAGTATTTTTCAAAAAGCCAAAAAACTGAAACAACATCACTGCTCGGGTGCACCTTTTAAATATAAATACAAAAGGTGCACCAGAGAAATTTCTTCACTTGTAGGTTGTAATATTTTGAAGTATAATTCTTCTACTAAAGATAGTGTATAACAAAAGAAAGGCGGACATGACACTTGGCTACAACAAAAACTAAAACAACTACAAAATCAGTCACTATGGCTGATCTTTTGGCAAAATCAAAATCTTCAATCAGAAATTTATCACTTGGACAAAAAGTTCGTGGTATTGTTATTCAAAAATTAGATAAATCCCTAATACTCGACATCAAAGGAAAAGCAGAAGGTGTAGTTACTGAAAAAGCTTTTGCTGAAGCTCGTGAATATATTAGCAAACTAAAAGTAGGTGACGAAGTCGTTGCTATGGTTTTGGTTCCTGAAATGAGAGATGGATCAACACTTTTGTCTCTTAGGGACGCTGTTTCTCAAGCTTCATGGAAAGCAATTGAAGAAGCTCAAAAAGAGGGAACAGAAGTTCCAGCCTTTGCAAAAGGGTATTCAACCGCAGGTATTGCAGTTGATGTTAATGGGATCTCAGGCTTTGTACCAACTTCACAGCTTTCAAAGGAATTAGTTAAAGAAGGTCAAAATGTAGTTGGAAAATACTTCAAAGCCAAAGTTATTGAATTTGATAGACAGAAAAACAAATTAGTATTATCAGAAAGAGAAGTAAGTGAAGCTAAAGACATTGCAGCCAGCAAAAAGGCAATTGCAGCCATTAAAGATGGAGATTTATTTGATGCAGTAGTCACAACTGTTGCTAACTTTGGAGTATTTGCAAAAATTAAAGTAGAAAAATCAGAAGTTGAAGGTTTAGTTCACGTATCTGAATTATCATGGGGTAAGGTTGCACATCCATCAGATTTACTTAAACTTGGAGACAAAATCAAGGTTAAAGTTATTGGAACTAAAGATGGAAAATTAGCTCTTTCAATGAAGCATGCACTTAAAGATCCATGGATTGACGTTGATAAAAACTTTAAAGTAGAAGATAGATTAACTGCAAAGGTTACAAAGGTAACTGATTTTGGAGTATTCTTGGAGCTTGAACCTGGAATTGAAGGTCTTGTTCATATGACTAAAATTGCACCAGGAAAGAAGTTTTCAGTAGGTGATGAAGTTAAAGTTTATATAGAAGAAATTGATTCCAAATCAAGAAAAATTGCATTAGGCTTAGTTCTTACTTCAATTCCAGTAGGTTACAAATAATTTTATTGTGTTATTCTTAATTCATAAATCATGATTCATAATTCTAGTGTTTTCGTTTGTCAGCAATGTGGGAATGAGTACTCCAAATGGATGGGGAAGTGCACAGCCTGTGGGGAATGGAATAGCCTAGTAGAGTCTGTACGAATTACAGGAAAATCCAAATCACAAAAAGCAAATAACAAACAAATTACAAGTTCCAATAACCAAATCACTAAACTTACTGACATCAAGGCTTCACAGATGCAAAGGGTTTCAACTAAAATCTCAGAACTTGATAGGGCATTAGGAGGAGGACTGGTTAATGGTCAAGTAGTGCTTCTTGCAGGAGAGCCCGGAATTGGAAAGTCGACGATGCTTTTGCAAATGGCAGATAATTTAGCGTACAGCGTACAGGGTATAGCGTATAGTGTTTTCTATGTATCTGGGGAGGAAAGTGCGAGCCAAGTGGCTATACGAGCAGATAGACTAGGAATTCACAATAAGGAAATTCAATTTTTGGAGTCTACAGATGTAGATGACATCGTCAACCAGCTAAACGCTATTACCTATTCGCTATCAGCTGTAATTATTGATTCAATACAGACCATGTCGACGACCGACTTGACAGGACTTGCCGGTAGTGTTGGTCAAGTTAGAGAATGCGCCTTCAGATTATTGAAATATGCCAAGTCAAAAAATATCCCACTCATTTTAGTTGGTCATGTAACCAAAGAAGGGACTGTTGCAGGTCCTGCAGTACTTGCACACATTGTTGATACAGTTTTATGGTTTGAGGGCGAAAAGACGTCTAATTTAAGACTTCTAAGATCTGTAAAAAATCGTTTTGGATCTACAGATGAGGTCGGAATCTTCCAAATGGAGGATAAAGGGCTAGTTTCCTTGGATAATCCAGAAAAGTTATTTTTAACAACTTCTACTGACCAAGTGGCAGGATCTGTCGTTTCTATGCTCATGGAAGGCACAAGATCGATTCTTGTAGAAGTACAATCACTTGTTGTTCCCACAAAAATGGCTTTTCCAAGGCGTGTTGCGCAAGGAATAGACTCAAAGAGACTAGAGATGCTACTTGCTGTCCTATTTCGACGAGCAAATGTACCCATGTATGATATGGATGTTTTTGTAAACGTTGCAGGAGGTATAAAGGCTAACGACCCATCGATGGACCTCGCCATTTGCCTTTCAGTTGCGTCGTCATTTTATGAGAAACCGCTTCCAAAGAAATTTTTAGCAGTAGGTGAGGTGGGACTTTCTGGAGAGGTAAGAAAAGTGGGCATGCAAGAAAAAAGAATTAAAGATGCTAAAAGATTAGGTTTCACAGATGTAGCAGATTCAACCAGCTTCAAATATTTGTCACAGGTAATCAAATCTTACCTCAAATAGTTTTCCACGAGTTATCCACAATTATTTTTCTAATAAAACTTATCCCATAATTTCGGTCTAACTAATATGTTAAAATACTATAAGTATATGTTTTTTTAACCTTAAATTTACTACAGGGTTTGACAAATGGGAGGTATGGGTAATATACTGTGTCTTGAACTTTGAAGTTGATAGAAAACAGAAAGAGCATTGCTACCGTTGGGCCTTTTTTCAAGCCGTAGGCTTAAAATGACTCACCACGAGTAGAAATGCTCTTTAAGATAAATTTGTCTTAAGGACAGGTAAACATGTATGACATGAAAGACAAATCATGTTTAGACTAGATCTTATAAAAAGTCTTGTCAATAGTGTTTTTGTTAAAAAGGGGCTTGTTGATCTCAGGGAAGGGTGGTGAGCAGGGCAGGTTTACTACCCTTTCCTAAGATTCATAAGTCCTTTTTCGTTTTAGTGAGTCCTCACGTTGTGTTTTCTCCTAATTTATTGAAAATTGGAAATTGAAAAATGTAAATTGAATATGTCCTGTAGTTAAATTTAATTAAATCCCATAGCGTGAGCTGAAGCTCATAATATATTTATTGAAATTAAAAATATTCAGTACTCATATTTATATATGAAGATTCTTTTTACAAAACATGCAGCTAAAAAATTTGAGGATCTTAAATCTTCTGCACATTAATCCCCAGCCTTTAGGCTGGTGGAGCAAGTATAGTTTGTGGCATACTTGAGGGAAATGTTAAAGTACTGGCATGGTGCACACACAAAGCACAGAATTATGATTCATTTGGTATTTTTACCAAAATACAGAAAAAGGATATTACGTGGCAAAGTAGCTACAAGACTTAAAGACTTATTCTTCAAAGCATGTGAGGTTAACAACTGGTGGATTGAAGAAATTACAATATTGCATGATCATGTACATATGCTTATACAAATCCAACCAAACTTGTCCATCTCAAAAGTTGTTAACCAACTGAAAGGTGGTTCATCAAGAATCTTAAGGAAAGAATTTCCAGAGTTAGAAGAATTTCTTTGGGGTGACTCATTCTGGTCTGATGGCTACTTTGCAGAATCAGTGGGTGCAACAAGTTTCATCCAGGTTAAAAAATACATTAAAAATCAAGTGGAAAGTATGCCACAGAAGGGGTAAAACCATGGCATTTATGCCATGTGTTTTTTATTTATTAGGCATAAAAGTAACTAAGAAACTAGTTGTTGATGTAGTGTCTAACCCTGAAGACATAGATAACCAATCTGATTATCCAAAGCTAATAGCTTCAAAATTGATTGATGCCAAAATTGTTCTACGAGTTGTGTACAGATTTGAGGAAAATGATATAATAATCATAACTTTCTATCCAGCGAAGAAAGGTAGATATTATAGGTAATTATGAAAATTAGATACGACAAGGAAGATGATGTAATGATGGTATGGCTTTCAAAGGAGCCCGTGTCGTATGCTGAGAAAAACAAAGGTGTGATAATTCATTTTTCCAAGGATGATAAGCCTGTTTTGATGGAAATTTTAGATGCGTATGAATTTTTGAAATTATCTTCAAGTAAATTACCTGTGGATATGAGAAATCAGGTCTTTGCGTATTAACTCCACTTTGCAAAAAAGAAGAAATTTTACTTCATGTATAGTGTGAAGTGTAAGTCAAGTTTTTGTCAATTTCAGGCTCGAGAAATTAAAACAGCGACCCTTTTTGTTCTCCGTGAGGAAATCAAAACTGGTCGCTGTTCTTAGAACAAATTTTAAATTAGCTTAGCGCAATATTTTAAATTGAGCAGTACCTTCATCAAATACCATCGGAAAATAATTGGCCCAAGGATTACCATCACCGCCGTATTTAAGCTTTGTCAGTATTTGTAAATTTTGGCTGGCGGTGCCTGTATATCCGTAGATACCATACCGTGACGTGATTGCGCTAGCTGTGCATGGCGAGATATTTCTCCCTACACTTTTAAGGCAATCATCAATTGAATTACCTGTGTAACTGGGGCAAACTGGTTCGATCTTCATCGAAGGTCTTCGATTTTGATCAATCCAGTATCCGCCGCCAATTGTACATCTCATAACCCAGAGATCTTGGAAACAAACACTTCCATCATCCTTGAGTTCAGGAAAGGTGTACCACGGATTGGTGCTGATTTGCTTTATCGATCCGTCTGCGTATCTGATGAACAGACCATCATTCGTCATATATGCGACGCCGTTTACTGGTCCATCTGCGCGCGCGGGGGAGGTGATCGCAAGCGATGCAATCGTCAACAAAATCATTATTAATAGATTCAAAGCTTTTTTTTGTTTTCATTTCCTTTTATCCTTTTTTTTTGAAATTTTTTGAAAAAACACGACATGGGGTATTTCGATGATACCTTTTCTGTTTGGTCCACCTCCTTACGTTTTGGCTATAGTTTTTTGTACCAGCCAAGCTATGTCCGATTGCCAAAATCAGGCACAATTTGGCTAGTACATTTTTTTCTTGCTAATTTTTAAAGTACAAAAAATTCCACGCAATGTGAAATAGCATGGGAATTATACCTTAAAAAGCTTGTCATAACAATGTTATAGGATATTAAAATTAAAACAGCGACCTTTTCTATTCTCCATAAGGAAAACAAAATTGGCCGCTGTAATCGCGAGAAAGTAACAAGAGAAAATTTAGAGGAGTTTGGTTTTTGAGTAATCATATGCTGGACTATGATTTTATTTGTCTCAAAGACACAAACTCCATTTAGAAATATCTGATAAAGCTTGCTTTCCTCCAGTAGGGAAGCAATTTTTTTCTAGCACAACACTAGGGCTTTATCAGATAAAAATTATTTTTTGGTGGGTAAAGCCTTTTCGCCGTTGGCGTAGAGGTCCAAAGTCCAGAGATGCGCGTCTGTCCAGGTCATACCGTAATTTTGGACGAGGTAATTATCCCATTCCCAGTCTGTCCAACCACGGAACAAATCAGTCCGCGCAATGCCGTCTGAGGGAATATCCCATGGGCCAACGGTACGCGAGCATGAGATCCAATCATGGACCGTACCTGAGTGAGCCTCGCGCCAGAGTACACCTTCAGGGGTGTACATTACGAAATTTCCACTACTGGCTTCGCGGGGGATATG
>CAWASW010000009.1:0-36342 GCA_963784785.1 Candidatus Woesebacteria bacterium
TAACTATTTGATACCAACATCAACGGTATGGTGATCGTTGGATTGGGACCTGCAGGCAGTCCCATGGTAACTACGTAATTACCGGGTTGGTTAAAAATAAATATCACGCCCACTGCAACGCCCTGTTGTGCCTTGTAGGCTTTGGTGACAAAAAAGCTTGCTGGTTGAGTAACGGGATGGTCATCATCATGAGCTTGTCAATTGTGGTTGCTCTAGATAGCTCGGCAAGTGCCAACCAGAAGTTAAATGATGCTTTTGGACTTTCGAAAAAAGTATATAAGCTCCAGCTCATCCAGGTAGCATTACCAAACATTGTCACATAACTGTTTAAGAGTTCCTTTGAGTATTTTGAAAGACTTTTTCTGGTTCTACCACTTGCCTCGATTAAATCGGGGTCAATTTTTTCTAGTAGATTTATCTCAGCTCTTCTCTTTCCTGCAGCTAAAAACAGAGATGCAGAAATGACGCATAACAGAAACCACGCTGATAAATGGGCGTTTATTATAAATGCTCCTGCGTAAACTCTTAGTATAAATCCAGAAGCAATAATTAGAATATCAATTACAGGTATATTTTTAAGTCCTAAACTATAAAATACTTGCATTGCTAAATAGACTAATAATAAGGTGAAGAAAAGTTCATTGATGCTAATTGCTATCACCAAGGATAAAAACACTAGAATTAGTAATTCTGCAATTGCTATTGGTAATGGCAATTTTGCAGATGCTAGTGGTCTAAATTTTTTAACTGGATGAAGCCGGTCTTCTTTGATATCTAGGATGTCATTAAAAATATATGTAGCTGACGTAGCAAATGAAAAAGCTATAAATGCTATAAATACATCTCTAAATAATCCTGTTTCGTATAAAGTTCCGGTTAATAACAAAGCACCAAACAATGCTAGATTTTTAATCCAGTGGATAGGTCTTGCTATTCGGATGATTTGGATCGATAAGTTAACCATATTATTGTTCCTCCTAAAACAAGAGTAACTCCTATGATTGTATATAACTTGTAAGTACTATTCAAATTTAAGGCAAGTATTCCTAAAATTGCTGTAGTTGACCAGTAAATCTGACTTACTTGTTTTTTGGATAATCCTGAATCTAACAGTTTATGATGTAAATGTCCTCTGTCTCCCCAGACAGGTGATTTTCCTGAAATAATTCTTCTAAAAATTGTATATCCAGTATCTATTAATGGAATACCTAAAACAACAATCAACGTGCCTACTTTTGTTGTCGACAAAATTGAGGCAATTGCAAGCATGTATCCGGCAAGAGTTGCGCCACCATATCCAGGCATTATTTTTTGGGGGAATTTGTGCCAAGGTAAAAAACCTAGAAATGCACCTGCGGTGATGCTTGTTAACAATATTACAGGCCATTGTGTAATATCCGCTGAATAGTAAAAAGATAGTGCTGTAATAGTTAGTGACGCAATTATTACTACGCCAGATAGTTGCCCGTCAATGCCTTTGGCACCCATGTTTAGCATGTTCATAAGGAAAACAATCCAGATCAATGCAAACAAATCAGATATTATTGGATTTGATAAGTCTACTATTCCACCAAAAGGATTTGTTAAAAAGTTAATACCGATGCCAGAAACAATTGGAATTAATGCTGCAAAAAAACCTAATCCTAATCTTAAATACGGATTCAGATTATATCTGTCGTCTAAATATCCCATTATGCTGATCACAAAAGCACCCGCCAAAATTGACAAAATGTGTTTGTCAACAGGAATGAAAAAAAAGGATGCAATTAGTATTGCGATAAAAATTGGAATACCTCCACCCCTAGGTGTTGGAACAGTATGTATGACTTTAGATTGTTTATTAAATCTCGGGTCGTCAATTATTTTTAATCTCTTTGACATCTTAATTATTAACGGGGTTACAACATAAGAAATGACTAATGATAATAATAGTGGAAACACTAATAAATTGATTATTTTCATAATATTTAAAATGAATTCACTAGAAAAAATATCTTGTATGTGGTAATGGCTGCTAATAATAAAATAAGAATCGACGCAAAAGCTAAAATTTTATTTATGTATCCATCATGATTGTTTACAGAAATTACTATGTTTAACAAAGTTATTATAGTTGATATCGCTGCAGGTATTAGTATAAATATTCTTGGTGCCAGTTGGTCTGAAGTTTCAGGTAGACCGTAAAAAAGTGGTATGTATAAAGGTAAAAAGAAATGCATTATTAATCCTAAAATAAACAATGAAAAAGACCCCAAAAATGAAAAAACAAACAACTTTTTAAGTGGTAATTTTTCAAAATCAGAAGTTACTTTTTTAAATTTATCCATATTTGTGCAGAATCTATTTCTGTAACTATATAATAATTTTCATTTAAAAAAGAATTTATTTCAAAAAAAGGATAAGCATTTGGAGCAATTACAATGAATTTTGGTTTTTTTTCAGATAACACTTTTATTATTTCGTTGTCGTTTGAAAAGTCTCTAAAATGATAGTCTGCAACAAATTTTGTAGGAGGCATTCTCCGAGATAATGAATATATAGCTGCTGAATCGTTACTCCATACAAATACTTTATCTTCCCTAGAAGAAGAACTTGAAAGGAATTTTGATATTTTATAATTCATGTTTAGATAAGGGGAGAACATATCAAAGTACTGTTCTTTGCTAATTTTTCCAACAGAAAATTCGATAAACCTTTGATAATAGACTGAAGTAGGGTAATACCAAAATTTAAAATAAAATGGAACAAAAAAAGCTACTGTTAGCGGTATCACAGACAAACTCTGCTCAATGTTTTTTAAACTAAATAGCATACCCAAAAGGATTGAAATAGGAGCAACTGATTGCACAAAGTAATGTGGATATGGTCGTTCTGAAAGTGTAACTGCAAATAGTGTTGCTAAGAGCCAAGCCGAGATTAATACAAAATTCTTAGAAAGTTTGTTCCGAAGGAGTAATAGCACACCAAATCCTGAAAACATTATTCCGGCCCTAATTAGTAGTGGAGCATTTTTAACTAAAAATGGGATTTGTTCTGAACTTGCCCTCCAGCTACTAACATAGCCAAAGTTTTGTAAAAAGGCGGCGATCAAATATTCTTTAAAACTTCCTGCAAAATAAAACCAAACAAAAGTTAAAGCGATTGGCGTCAAAAAACCTATTGATAAATAAATTGATTTTAGCAAAAACTCTTTGATTGATTGCCATTTTAATTTTGTATATATTAACCAGAATGCAATTATCCCCAGAATATCAAATGCAGCTGGTATCTTAAATAATGCCGCAATTGAAAATAAAATTCCGGATACAAATATATTTTTGAAATTACCCTCTTTAGATAACAAGATCCAGAAAGCAAATATAATTGGGCCTATCATAAATAATTCCGCGTTTACGGTATTGCCTTCTAATAAAGGTAATGTGGTAATTAAACCAAAGATAACAGTTGATACATTTTGTAATTTTGTGTTTGTTGGAAATAGATGCTTTACAAGTTTCCAGAAACCATAAACTGTTATTAGATTCCAAAAAGCTAAAATAACTTTAAATATAAATAGATTACTAGCAGCTGCTGCTGTTAAATATAGTAGTGGCGGTTTGTTATCGTGTAATCCTAAATAGAGTGGAATTCCTTGCCTTATACCTTCACCAAGTGCAAGGTAGATCATCTCGTCCCCATAATAGTATGGTTCAAAAAAGGAGGGAATTCGAAGAATTAACAAGAATATAAAAAAGAACTCAAGCCATAGCGGAGTATCAATAACAGATATCAGCTTGTGCCATAAAGATCGCATTCTGATATAATTCTAGCATATGCAAAAGATTTTGGTTACTGGAGGCGCTGGATTCATCGGATCTCATTTATGTAAGTCATTGTTGGACGATGGTTATGAAGTAACTTGTCTAGATAACTTAATTACAGGAAGTAAAAAAAACATAGAAGATCTGTTGAGTAATGCTAATTTTAGTTTTATAGAAACTGACGTTTGTAGCGATCTAATCAACCAATTAACTAATCAACCAATCAACTACATATTTCACTTAGCTTCTCCTGCTTCTCCAATTGATTATCAAAATATGCCGCTTGAGACTTTAAAAGTTAATTCAGAGGGAACTTTAAATATTTTAGAACTTGCCAAAAATATAAATGCAAAAGTTTTGATTGCTTCAACCTCAGAAGTTTATGGTGATCCATTACAACATCCTCAGAAAGAAACATACTGGGGAAATGTTAATAGTTTTGGTTCAAGGAGTTGTTATGATGAGGGTAAAAGATTTGCTGAGGCTGCAACTTACGTATATCTTAATAAATATGATGTAGATGCAAGGATAATAAGGATATTTAATACTTATGGCCCACAGATGCAAAAAGACGATGGCAGAGTCGTGTCTAATTTTATAAACTGGGCAATTAAAAATGAGCCTATTAAAATAGATGGAGACGGAAGCCAGACAAGATCTTTTTGCTATGTAACAGACTTGGTGGAGGGGATTAAAAAAGCAATGTTTACAGATGATACTAAAGGGGAAGTAATAAACTTAGGCAATCCAGTGGAATTCACAGTTAAAGAACTTGCAGATAAAGTAATCGCATTGACTTCCTCAGCATCTGAAATTATATATAGTAAAGAATTTAGACCAGATGATCCAATGAGACGAAATCCAGATATTACAAAAGCAAAGAAAATTTTAAGTTGGGAACTAAAAGTGGAGTTAGAAGTCGGTCTTCAGAGAACAATTGAATACTACAAATCTATCTAAATTTTCTCGGTAACCTTGTATTCGATATATTTCCCCAACATTAGTCTTGTGTGGGCATCAAGGCCGGGGAGGGCTGAAAAGAAAAAACCTGCAATTGGCATTAAAATAAACTCAAATGGCATAAAGATTTGTTTCCAGATGGAGACATTCTCTGGCCTTTTTGGTTTATACACATTATCCAAAAAGAATAGAACAAAGAATGAGAGAAGAGATAAAGTAAGAATAATAGATGAAAGTTTAGGAACCATATAACCAAGTGCTGTTCTACCAAAAGCGGGATTAATAAGAGTTGGCAAAGTTAGTCCTATTGTTATAAAAAACCAGTTTACTGGCCACATAAAATGAGACCAAATAACGTGAAGTACACGTGTTGTTTTGTCCCAAAACGGAATTGTAGTATCTATTAAATAATTTTTTATAATCCAAGAGTCATCAGACGTTCCCCATGCCCATCTTTTATACTGTTCATATTGATTCTTCATTGTTTTCCAAGTAGACGTGGATTGTGCTGCATCTGCATGAAGTGGAAGATAGATTGGTTCTACTTCAAGTCCTCCTGCTACTTTATAGTATGCTTTAAAAAATATTCCCCAGTCTTCAGGTATTCTATCAGCATCCCAATATTCCACTTCATCTAATAATTTAAATGAAAGTGAATAATTTTGTGCATTAATAAGCCTATCTTTTCTTGGAAGTTGCGACAAATTAAAAATTGTACCAAATGTATTTGGTACTCTTGTTATAGCAGGTAGCTCCCAAATATTATTGTAAAACATAACTGCAGGTTGCCAGAAATGTCTATATCTTGTTGGACTATCTAAAAACTTAAAGGAGAGGCAAGCAAAATGGTTTTGATGATATTTATGATCTGCATCGCAGCTAGTAACAGTTAAGTAGTTTATGTCGTAACTTTCGGATTTATTTTTAATGTAATTTTTCTTAAACCATACCGCTGCGTGCTTTTCATTTGATGCTTTGCCTACTACTTCACCATGAACTAACTTGTGGTTTGATTGTAAAAAGTTTTTAAAGCATCTTCCGTATTTATCATTTAACATTTTAAATTTAGTATTTCGGTCTTCGATTGATTCTTTCGTTTCCATTGCTAGAATCACGGTTATCATCTTTGTCGGAAGAGTTTGGCCTGCAAGGCTTTCAATAGTTCGTTCTAATATATGCAATGGTTCTTTGTAGGTCGGAATAATTACAACGTTGTGAACTTTGTTCCAATCTGGAAAAGTTTTTAAGTCACTTACCCAATCATAATTAATGGCTGCTTGTATTTTCGTATGAGAAACTACAGAAGTAATAGCGATAAGAAATGATTGATAGAACCAATAAATGTTAAACAAAAGTATAAAATAAGCAACAAAATTAGGAAATACAAAAATTCCCCAGTAAGGGAAAAGAATCATGTTCCATGAAAAAAATCCAGGCAATATTTCAAATGCCCTCAAAACTTGTTTTTCATGCTTTAAAATATATTTTCTCATAACCTAGGAAACAGAGGTGCAGAAGCTTTTACCTTTGGGTCTTTAAATATCTTGTCTATTTTTTCTGCAGTTTCTGGAAGAAAAGGTTTTAAATTATATGCAATATGCTTTATATCTAAAATTGAATCGTTCAAGAACTTTTCTAGATCTTTACCTTCTAATTTCCATGGTTCTTCTTTATTAATTTTTTGATCTAGTTCTGTGATATAGTTCCAAACATTTTTTAAAGCTTCGTCAAATCTAAAATTATTAATTTGTTTTTCGATATCGTCGTACCAATGCATTAATTCATTGGTATTAAATTCTAAATCTGATTTTTCTGCAAGTTTTGCAATTCTTGAAACTAAATTTCCAAGACCATTGGCAAGATCAGCATTATAAATTTCTTTAAACTTTTCTTCTGTAAAATCGCTATCTTCAGTTGGATTTACTTTTGAAAGTAAATAATAACGAAGGGTATCTGTTCCATATTTATCTACATATTCAATCGGATCAATTACATTTCCCAAACTTTTACTCATTTTTTGTCCATTAGAGGTTATAAAACCATGAATAAATATCTGTTTTGATAATGGAAGATCAGCGGCCAAGAGCATAGCTTGCCACATTGATGATTGCTGTCTTAAATTGTCTTTTCCTGCAACTTGTACTGCGTTGGGATTTTCTTTTGTACCCCAAAATTCTTCAAATTTTTTGTTGTCTTCTGGCCAACCAAGTGCAGAGATGTAATTTGTTAAGGCATCAAACCATACATACATAACTTGTGTGTCATCATTAGGGACTGGAATTCCCCAGGGCATTTTCTCTTTAACCCTCGAAATACTAAAGTCTTGAAGTCCACTTTCGACAAAGTTAACAATCTCAGTTAGTCTATGTTTTGGTGTAATAAAATCTGGATTGTTTTTGTAATGTTCTAATAGTTTATCTTGAAGTTTCGAAAATTTGAAAAAGTAATTTTCTTCTTTAATAAGTGTAATTTCTAGATTTGGATGTACAGGACATTTGCTATCAACTAAATCAGAATCTTGCTTTTCAAGTTCGCAGCCCACACAGTATTTAGCATTGTATTGGCCTTTTTCAATATATCCATTTTTTAAACAAATTTTCCAAAGTTCTTGAGCGGACTTCTTGTGATGTTCATTTGTGGTTCTTATGAAGTTGTTGTAAGTTAAATTTAGCTTCGTTTTTAAAATATCAAACTTTTCTGCATATTCATCTGTGTAAGCTTGAGGATCTTTGCCCTCATCAATTGCTTTTTGATATATTTTTTGGCCGTGTTCATCAGTGCCTGTATTAAAGAAAACTTCATTACCAATTAATGAATGATATCTGGCTATAACATCAGCTTGAATAATCTCTAAAGCAAAACCCACGTGCGGTTTACTATTTACATACGGCAGCGTAGTAGTGATGTAATATTTCTTGCTCATGTGGGTATTATACTAGTTTCTAGTGTCTAGTAGCTAGTTTTTTGAAGATTTCAGCCCACTTGTTAGACCATTCTTCTGCCTCCATGTATTTTAGGGCTAGTTTGTAACCTTTTGAATTCAGTTTCTCTTCCACCTCTTTAATTTCTTTTGTTGTAACTTTTAGATTAGTTTTGATATTTTTATAATCCCGCTTTTTATGTAACCAATATGCAATTGCTAGTCTCTTGGTTAGAATCTCTAGTTCATCTGAAGTTAATAAATCATTAAAGAAAACGCTTAAATTCTTTTTTGTTTTTAAATCCTCAAGGGTTTGGAAGAAGGTGCTTATTATTTCTTTTTGTAAACCTTGCATATATGTCAGCTATTATACCAAGCCCCGCAATTAAAATTGCATTTAAAATATTTCCAATACCAAAATATCTAAAGATTGCAAAAAGTGATATGCAAATAGCTATAATAAGACCTCTTTTTGAACTTGCAAAGAGTATCGAAAACAAAAAGAAAGATAAAGCGAATAAATTTATGAAAAATAAAAGTATAAATGTTGATGAATTTGGATCAGTAAAATAGACAATTGAAATAAGCGAGAGAAGTAATAAAAAAGTAATAATTAAAGAAGGAAGAAAGTTTTTTCGTCTCAAGATCATTTCTTTTCGTATTTCTTTATGCATACTATATAATAATCAGAATGGAGACCATTCTTCTTATTATAGTATTAATTTTAATAAGTATCCTAATCATCTTGGTATTAAAACAAAAGCCTTCAGGAGAAATGGTCGAGTGGCTAAAGAGTACTGGTCAAAGATTGGAAGTGCAAAATAAATCTTTTAATGAGAGACTTGATCATGCTGCAAGAGTAATAGGAGATGTTAATAAAAATATAGGGGAATTCAGTGAAATTGGTAGGGGAATGAAAGATTTACAGGAATTTCTATCTTCTCCCAAACTTCGTGGAAACATAGGGGAACAAGTATTAAAAGAATTGTTAAAACAGTTTTTACCAAATGAGTCATTTAATCTTCAGTACACTTTTAAAAGTGGTGAAAAGGTAGATGCAGCGATTATGACAACAGGTGGAATAATTCCAATCGATTCCAAATTTCCACTTGAGAACTTTAGAAAAATGCAAAAGGATCTAATTTATAAAAAAATGTTTGAATCTGATGTAAAAAAACATATAGACGATATTTCTAAAAAATATATCTTAACTGATGAAGGGACAATTGATTATGCTCTAATGTACATTCCATCGGAGGTCATTTACTACGAGATAGCTAATAACCAAGATCTTTTTGATTATGCGCAAACGAAGAGAGTTTTGCCAGTTTCACCTACAACGTTCTATGCTTACCTAAAAGCGATACTGATGAGCTTTGAAGGGCAAAAAATAGAAAAACAAGCCAAAGAAATATTGTCTTCCTTAAGAGCTATCAAAAAAGATTATGGAAAAGTAGAAGAGAATTTAAACGTAATGCAGAAGCATTTAGTAAATGCAACAAATATGATGAGCAATGTATATAGTAGTTTTACTAATCTTGGAAATAAAATAGATAATACACAGAATTTGGAAAGTGGTAAATGACGTTAAATAAAAGACAAACTAACCTACTAGCAAACTTTTGGATGAATGTGGCGGTTGCTTGGTTGATAGCAGCTTCTGTTTCGGAAGCTTATTTGTTGACGAGGGTTTCCTACATTGCTATCATGGTTATAGCGATGTATTTTGCTCTAGTGTTAAAAAAATAAACATGAACTTAGATTTAAATTTTGCAGCCGTAATTACTTTATTGTTGATTGTTGCCACTGTTACAGTCGTCTGGTATGGACAGTGGGTTGAGAAGAACAAATCCAAGAAGAAAACTACAAAGTTAAAATAGCTTCGTGATACAATCTGCATAAGGTATGGCAGAGAAGAAATTAAACCAACATCAACTTCAGGCGGTGAAACATGGTGAGGGGCCACTATTAATTATTGCCGGAGCAGGAACAGGAAAGACTACAGTAATTACAGAAAGAGTTAAACATCTCATAACAAAGGGTTTAGCAAAGCCTGAAGAAATTTTAGCCCTTACTTTTACTGAAAAAGGTGCAACTGAAATGGAAACAAGAATAGATGTAGCCCTTCCGCTTGGATATGGCGACATGTGGGTTATGACTTTCCATTCTTTTTGCGATAGAATTTTGCGAGAGTCTGGAATTGAAATTGGATTATCGAGTAGTTATAAATTGATGACTGCAGCCCAATCGATTGATTTGATAAAGCGAAATTTGTTCGATTTCAATTTAGACTATTATAAACCACTAGGTAATCCAAACAAATTTATAGAAGGACTTTTGCAACATTTCAGTAGACTACAAGATGAGACAGTAGCAGTGAAAGATTATATAGATTATTCAAAAAAATATATAAACGAGGAAGTGTTAGAAATTACCAAAACTAAAGAACTTTCTAATGCGTATAAATTCTACACAAAATTGAAAATAAAAAATAATGTTTTGGATTTTGGAGATCTTATAACGCAGACCCTGAAACTATTCAGGGAACGTCCAAACGTCCTAAAAAGATATCAAGAAAAGTTTAAGTATATTCTAGTTGATGAATTTCAAGATACTAACTTTGCACAAAATGAATTAGTAAATTTAGTCGGAAGTAAATATCGAAACATAACTATTGTTGGTGATGATAATCAATCAATTTATAGATTTAGAGGAGCAGCAATTAGTAATATTATCCAATTTAAAAATACATATAGTGACGCAAAAATTGTTACCTTAAATGAAAATTACAGATCAACACAAGAAATATTAGACGGTGCATATAGATTGATAAAACATAATGATCCAGACACTTTGGAATATCAGTTAGGAATATCAAAAAAACTAAAAGCAGTGAACAGTGAACAGTCAACAACGATCAATTTTGTGCATACTAAGTCAGGACAAGAAGAAGCAGAGAAAGTTGCTAAAGAAATTACTTCTATAATCCTAAATCCTAAATCTAAAATCTCATATGGCGATATCGCCATATTGGTTAGAGCTAATAATCATGCAGATTTATTTATAAGAGAGTTTGAAAGAGCTGGTATTCCGCATCAGTTTTTGGGTCCAAGTAAGCTATTTGAGAAGTCAGAAATAGTTGAACTAATTTCTTACTTGAAAGTTTTAT
This sequence comes from Candidatus Woesebacteria bacterium, assembly GCA_963784785.1. Taxonomy (GTDB): domain Bacteria; phylum Patescibacteriota; class Microgenomatia; order UBA8517; family UBA8517; genus JAUYMM01. The sequence continues at coordinate 10,850 of CAWASW010000009.1, forward strand.
ATAATCCCGAGGACTCGATATCTTTGTACAGGCTCTTAAGCTCTGAAACATTTGACCTGCCGAGCCTAGAACTTATTAAGATCGCATCTTTGGCTAAAAAGAATAGTTTGTCTATTTTTGAGGTAATTTCCGCTTCTACTGACGAAAAAATAGTTAATCTTTTAACTCTAATCGATAAACATTTGAAGATGATTAAGTCAGAAACTGCTGGACAAATTCTTTATGATTTTATGAATGAAGTTGGAATGTATAAAAAGATTATTGAGAATAGTGAAGATATTAAGGCTAAAAACATTGCCAAGTTTTTCGATAAAATTAAAGTTTTTGAGGAAGCCAACAAGGATGCAGGAGTTGCTGCAGTAGTAGATTATATCGATCTCTTAATAGAAGTCGGGGAGTCGCCAAATGTAACCGATGGAGATTGGCAAGAAAATAATGCAGTAAATATTTTAACTGTTCATTCATCAAAAGGCTTAGAATTCTCAATAGTATTTTTAGTAAATTTAGTAGGGGAGAGGTTTCCAAGTAGAGAACGTCATGAACAAATTCCAATTCCAGAGGAATTGATTAAAGAAGTTTTACCAAAGGGTGATTACCACATCCAAGAAGAGAGAAGACTTTTCTATGTTGGAATGACAAGGGCTAAAGAAAGACTATATTTGACAGCTGCACAGTATTACGGTGATGGAGTAAGGGAGAAGAAGATTAGTCCGTTTGTGATGGAATCTCTCGGTGAGCTTCCAAATTTCCAATTTCCAATTTCCAATTTACATTCAATTTCCAATTTCCAATTATCAAAACATAGTAGCAAGACTAATAGCCAACGACCAATAGCTATAGACTTTCTGTCTGTTAGCCAAATCGAAACTTTTAAAGCTTGTCCACTTCATTATAAATTAAGATATATTTATAAACTGCCGACACCTCCATCAGCGTCAATTTCTTTTGGAGTTTCTATACATGAGACATTAAAGAAGTTTGTTAGCGACCCAAATCAGGAGATTTTAAAAATTTATAAAGAATCATTTCTTGAAGAGGGATATTTAAATAAAAAGCATAAACAAGAATTTTTCAAAAAAGGCGAGGGATATTTACTAGGTTTCTTGAAAAACGGTTACGACAAAAAAGTAAAAACAATTTCTTTGGAAGAAAAATTTAATATAAAAATAAGTCCTTCGGCTGGCTCAGGACAAGCTTTTAAAATTGGGGGAACAATAGACAGAGTGGATGATTTGGGAAAAAATAGATACGAAATTATTGACTACAAGACAGGGGCCAATATTCCTACTCAAAAAGAAGTAGACAAAGATATGCAGTTATCCTTTTACGCGTTAGCTCTTTCAACTTTGTATAAAGTAGATCCGGGAGACATCAAATTATCTTTATATTATTTAGATACGCAAGAAAAAATAACAACAAGAAGAACAAAAGAAGATTTAGAAAATCTAAAAGAAGAAATCGTAGAGATTAAAAAAGAAATAGAAGAAAGTGACTTCAAATGTAACGGAAATTATTTTTGCCAACAGGGCTGTGAATTTTCAATGTTTTGTAATACCAAAGATTAATTAGAAAGAATAAATCCTTTTGAACTGCCGTAGGATATAAAACCTGAGATATCAAGAATAGTTTTGTCAATATTGCAGTTTTCAAACCCGGCACTAGAGACTATACATCTATTCAAATTTGTCTCTTTTAAATTACATCTTTCAAAAGTGACGCTAGTTAAGTTAGACTCATCAAAATTTACTTTTTCTAAGTCACAAAATATAAATGCAGAATTTTTTAAATTTGTGTTATTAAAAATGCAGCCTCTTAGATCTAGTTTCTTAGTTTCGTTTTTGACTAAAATCTTTTGAAAAATACAATTTTCCATCACTGCATCAGAAAAATCACAATCTTTAATCCTTATATCTGCAAAATCAATGTTGCTGAGTTTACTGCCTGAAAAAATGCATTTAGTAAAACTTGAAATATTAAAAATTGCGCCTGCTAAGTCACAGCCGATAAATTTACAATTATTGAAATTTGTGAATTTAATTTCTCCAGTAAACTTACATGAATCAAAAACTTCACCGTCATAATCATTTCCGTCTAAATCGACTGAAGTAAATACTTTATTATTTATTTTCATATTGGAAATCTAAATTTAGAGTAGCACCCAGGGTAGGAGACTTCAGTACCTCCAAATTGCTTTTTGAAGTGGGAAAAGCCTAGCCAAGACTTATTTGGGAAGCGCTCATCATAAATTCCTTCAAAGTCAAATATTTTAGAACCATTCTTTTTAGCCCATAGTATACCTTGGTAGAGGAGAGCGTACTGGGAGAGGGAAGTGCGACCTTCCTTATTGGTGAAGCCATACCAGTAATAAGCGGAGCTTGCCGCTTCTCGGTAAGTGATATAGTCTGATACATCTGCGTGTGAAGACACTGTGAAAAGCGCTCCCCCTATAATATTGCTAAATTTATTGTACGACGTAAGAAAGAGGGAGTTTGATTGTGGAAAACTTTTTTTAATCTTTATTAAGCTATCAAGGCTTGGTACATAACGATTAAAGTTTGCAGACTTTTTCCATGCTTCATGAAATTTTTGTATTTTTAACGGTGAAGAGCATTCCTCTGCTTTTATACTCTCCCCTCTTTTAATGCTGTAACGGGCGTCCTTAGAAAAGTTACGGAAAATATCGTCGATAGATTGAGTGAGGTCAATCTTTATGGTTTTAGTGGGTAAAAAGGGACTTTTGCTAAGTCTATATCCATTATTCTCCAACAATCGACTATCTGCCGCCGTTTTAGGTTCAACAATTATTTGAAATGGCCTATATTTGCTGATTAATTGATTTATTACTATTAAATCAATTTTCTCTGGCCTCTGAACCTTCATAACTGAGCCTAAAATTGGTATTCTCCTGACGAAGTAATTAATTTTATCAATTCTTTCTACTATCCAATCCTGAGATTTTAAATATTTTGCATAGTTTTCCGATTGCCTAATATCAGTCATTAAATTTCTATAATTCTTGCACCGTAAGTTCTAAATATATGCGTTGTTTCATATACTAACTCATCATCAGAATATTGATGTCCACAAAATATATAACTTGGTTTCTTTTCGTCTACATAACGTCTGATGTTTTCTGATCCAACATGCACTTCGTCTTTTGGTTCATCAAGCAATTCTTTTGGGCCAACATGTAACAGCAAAATATCAACATAAGGGAAGTTGTCAGCAAATTGCTTAGCTTCATTTTCGTCAAACATTATTCCTGAATTTTTATAACGCAGGCATCCTTGAAATCCACCAATTTTTAAACCATTCCACTCAATTACTTTTCGATTAACGTTTATAATATTTAGTTGCCCCATGTAAAGGCCCGAGTCGTGGTTGCCATAAACACCAAATGCAGGAATTTTGTTAGATTCATCCTCGAGATTTGGAAAATCGAATAATGTAAGATCACCTGTTGAAATTAAAATATCTGATTGTTTATAAAGCTGTTGAAATTCTGGTGAGGATTTGTCTGAATAATGAAGTACTTTCATATCCTTGATTTTAATCGAAGAAGAAACCATCTTACTTTTTCTGCAAATCTGTATAGGTAATATAAAGGCTTATTAGTTATCAAATCCCAGCTGCCTAAAAACTCTACAACTTTTGGGTTATAACCTTCCTTAAATTTTGTAAATCCTTTGCCTTCTTCCCTGCCCCAGAGATCAAAGGTTTTAAGTCCTAGTTTTTTACCAAGCTTAATGGCTTCCCACATCATTAAATTGTTGGCCATTACTTCCTTGTGTTTATCAGTTGATGCTCCGTATGGATAGTAAAGAAAATTATCGTTATTAAATAGCACCCATGTGCTTATTATCTCGTTTTTGTAGGTAGCAGTTAGTAAATTAGCGATTTTGCCCTTTAAATTCTTCCACATTAATTTGTGATATTTTGGAGTATGTGAGTAAAAACCTTGTCTCTTGTTAGTTTCTGCAGTTAATTCAAGATATTTTTCAAACGCTTTGTCACTATTATCAATCTTGACTTCCACACCATGTTTTTGGGCTAATCTAATATTGTATCTAGTTTTACTTGAAAAACTTTTGAGAATCTCGTCCTCTGGGCGACTCAAATCAATCCAAAAAGTTGTGGGAGTAAATAGTCTGCGGCCTTGCACAGCTCCGGCCTTGACTAGAAGCTTAGTTGCTTGGTTATTAGTTACTTGGTCTGGCTCAAGTTTTATAAAAATTAAATTATTTTCTTTACCAACTTTTTTTAGATCTTGAAGCATTGTATTGGTTGGAGTTGGTCCTTTTTCAAAAATACCTATTTTATATGAGGTTAGGGGAATTTTATGTGCTGTTATAATCCCATACTTAGTTTCAATTATTTCATTACCCCACTCTTTCCTAAAGTTCGCCCATTCATTTGTCTGCAGTGGATGTGTCATGCATTCAATTATACATTGGAATTGATATATAATAAAAACATATATGGAAAATACTTCAAACAAGCCAATCCAATTCAAATGGGATTCTTCTGAAAGACAAGAACTAAAAGATTTAAAAGATAAATACGAATTAGAAAAAGTTGTTGAAGATGGAAAAAATGATTTTGAAAAAATAATGCTACTCAAACAATGGGTTCATAACACTTTGCCAAAAGGTAATCCAAAGAAAGATTATTTAACTGCAACTGAAATATTAGAGGACGCGACAACAGGTCAAGGTGAATTTTATTGTTCTCAATACGCCCAAGTTTTTATGGAATGTGCAAATGCCTTAGGCTTTAAAGCAAGAAAAGTAGGAGTTGATAATAATCATGAATTAGGTGAGGAAGAAATGCATCACGGTATTACTGATGTTTGGGATTCAACTTATAATAAATGGGTAGTAATTGACGCACAACACAATTTACATTTTGAAAAAGATGGAATTCCACTAAATGCCTTAGAAGTTAGAAATGAGTTTATTAAAAATGGAGCAAAAGATGTAGAAGGCGTTGTTGGAGTAAATGAAAAAAGAATTAAATATAATGGTATAGAAACTGGATTTGATACTCCATCAAATTATTTTTGGTTTTTAATTTATACTGATAATGGTGTAAATATGAGACAATCTCCAACTATTTTATTTATTGATGAGAATAACGAAAATAAAACATGGACAAGAGGTGGTAAATACAAAGGTGAATTTGGACCGCACCCAATGTATCAAGGACAATTTGTTATAGTCACAAATGCAGATGCTGCGTTTCCAAACTTAGAAGGAGTAAAACAATAATATGGCAGTTTATGATAATGTCGCAAGACAATATTCAGATTCTATGTCTGAAGATGGAGATTTTTACCATAGCACACAAATTGATCCTAACATTTATAAAATAATTGGAGATCCAAAAGGGAAAACAATTTATGATTTAGGTTGTGGTAATGGATATATCTCAAGAAATTTAGTTAAAAAAGGAGCTAAAGTTTTTGCTTCTGATATCTCTTCCGAGCTGATTAAATTAGCAGAAGAAAAAAGTAAAGATTTAGATATAGCCTATTCAACAAGAGACGCTTTAGATTTTAATGGTTTTTCTGATAATCAATTTGATGTTGTCGTAATGAATATGGTGATACATTACATCAAAGATTTGAATTTATTATTTAAAGGAATTAGTCGAATTTTAAAGAAAGATGGATTGTTTGTCTTTTCAACAAGTCATCCATTTAGGCCTTCTTATCCATATTCTGAATGGGAAACAGGAAAAATTAATAATGAAGAAGTTCTGTTTATCAAAACAACTGGATATCTCAAGGAAGAGGCCAGAGAAGGTGTTTGTTGGTGTGACAATAAGACAAAATTAAAAATGTATAACCAACCAATAAATTTATTTGTAAACACAATGGCAAAATATGGATTATTTACATATCAAATTATTGAACCTGAAAGTGATGGCTTTGCCCATAAATATTCTGAAGAACTTCAAAAATCACATCACATTCCAACATTCATAATTTTTGGTGCAACAAAAAAATAAAAGGAATATTGTATTTATTTTAAATACTTATCGAGAATATTGTCGAAATTAAGGTCGTCATCTGTAATTTGAGAGTCGTTAAAGCTGTCACTTTCAAATGTTCTAATCTCTAATTTACCATCAAGCAAATGTTCAGGGATATCTGCAATAAAACGACTAGGTGCATTTGAAGACGTCTCGCCATAAATCATTCTTTTGCTTGCATATGTTAAATATAGAACTTCTTTTGCTCGTGTGATTCCTACGTAACAAAGTCTTCTTTCTTCTTCCATTTGTTCTTTTTCCCACAAGGAACGTGAATGTGGAAATAATCCTTCTTCCATTCCTACAATAAAGACGATAGGAAACTCTAGTCCCTTGGCTGCATGTAAAGTCATGAGTGTGACACCTTCTGAAGAATTTCCCTTTGAACTGGCAGCTTCAACCAATGATACGTTTTCTAAAAAGTCGGAAATCATAGGAAATTCTAAGGCCACAGATCTTAGTTCTTTTATGTTTTCAAGTCTTTGAGCATCTTCAATATCATCTGGCTTAAATTTATTTAAATATTCAGTTTCTCTGATTATTAGATCCAAAACTTCAAGCGTTGAATATTTTTCGACATCAATATTGATCATCATAAATTTGTCGTATCTTCTTTTGCCTAAGGCAAAAGCTCTCTTTTCCGATACAGAGTCTTTTTTATTGAATAAAAGTCTTAAGTAGGCAAGGACGTCTTTGATTTCTTTTCTATCGTAAAATCTTACTCCACCAATTAATGTATAAGGAATACTGGCGTGCATTAGGGCTTCTTCTAAAACACGAGACTGAGCGTTGGTTCTATAAAGAACTGCTATATCTTTGTAATTCTTAAGAAGCTTGATTTTTCTAATAACGAAATCAGCTTCGTCAAAACCATTACTAGCTGTATATAGATTGATTTTTTCACCTTCAGTTTTTTCTGTCCAAAGTTTTAAAATGGGGTGCCCTGTGTTTTTTGAAATAACAGAATTTGCTGCATCCAATATATTTCCAGTACTTCTATAATTTTGTTCAAGATTAACAACTTTTATTGTTGGATAATCTTTCATCAAATAATTGATATTTCTATAATCTGCGCCTCTCCAAGAATAGACAGATTGACTAGCATCCCCTACTGCAGTAATTACTCCTCTATCACCATCTAAAAGTCTTATCAACCTATATTGAATTTTATTTGTATCTTGCCATTCATCAACAAAAATTTGATTAATTCTGTATTGCCATTTAGAAAGCGCTTCTGGAACTTCAAATAATTTTACAGTTTTAAGTAATAAATCGTCAAAATCCAAGGCATTAATCTCAGCAAGTCTCTTTTCATAAAGTGCATAGACTTTTGCAGTTGCATCTCCCAGATCTCCTGTAGCAATTTCAGCAAATTGAATTGGCGTTAGCATTTGATTTTTGGCTTCTGAAATCGAGTAGAGAATTGAAGCAGGTTTGATGGAATCTTTGATACCAAGGCTGTTTATTATTTCCTTGACCAAGTCTTTTTGGTCGCTGTCATCATATATTAAAAAATTTCTGTCTATCCCGATGGCCATGCCATCAGTTTTTAAGACCTTCGCACAAAAACCATGAAAGGTTCCAGCAAAACCAAGGTTTATCTCTCCCATTCGGTGTTTCATTTCTTTGGCTGCCTTATTAGTAAAAGTAAGCAGTAAACAGTTTTCTGGATTAACTATCTTTTTTTCTATTAAATAGACAACTCTGTGAGTCAAAACTTTAGTTTTTCCTGATCCTGCACCAGCAAGGACCAAAAGAGGACCACCTGTATAGGTCACTGCTTCTAGCTGTTCCTTGTTAAGATCCTCCATATTAATTACAATAGTATCATGCGTTTTATTAAATTTATCCTCTTGTTTTTTATAGTTTTTATTGTGTTATTGCTTGGACTCGTTACTCTTTCCTCATGCCTCATCCCTAAAATTGATTCCCCAATGTCAATTTTAATTCTTGGTAAAGGAGGAGAAGGACACACTGCTCCTAATCTTACAGATACAATTATGATTGCAAATTTAAACAATAATCTTCAAAAAATCTCAATCCTCTCTCTACCTCGTGATATCTGGATAAATGAAATCAGGGCCAAGCTAAATACCGCATATCATTATGGTGGTTTTAAAATGGCGGGAGACAGTATTGCTTCTATTACTGCGCAGAAGATTAAATACACAGTTATTGTTGATTTTTCTTTATTCAGAGATTTTATTGATTCTATCGGTGGCATTAACGTAGATGTTGAAAACTCTTTTCTTGATGAAAAATATCCAATTGCAGGACTTGAGAACGATTTATGTAGTGGTGATCGTTTGTACAAATGCAGATATGAAAAACTTCAATTTACAAAAGGTATACAACATATGGATGGAGAACTAGCTTTAAAATTTGTCAGAAGTAGAAATGCTGTTGGGGATGAAGGGACGGATTTGGCACGAGAAAAGAGACAACAAAAAGTAGTTGCAGCAATCAAAGAAAAGTTACTTTCCAAAGAAATAATATTTAATATTGGAAGAATAAAAAGTTTATATGATATTTTCAATAGTCATATCGAAACAGACATGGATACTAAAACAATGATTAGAATTGCTCGTTTTGGAATTGAATCAAAGTTTAATATAAATTTTTTAAGCATACCTGATAACATTTTGATTGTGTCTCAGAATAACAAAAAATATGATAAACAGTATGTCTTCATTCCAAAATCTGGATCATGGAAAGAATTCCAAGAATGGATAACTAATAATTTTTAAAATGCCCACTGTCCTCTAGTGTATGCATAAGTTAATAAAAATAATGTGCCAATTGATACAAATTCGATAGATTTTATTAAGGCATCATTTTTTAAAGTTTTACCAAGTACTAAAAATATTGTAGGTATAGATATTAAATATCTAGGAGAACTTAATATAAAAGAAGTCGACGAGATAAGTAGAGTTGCTAGAATATGGTAGACAAACAAACTTTTTGGCAGTTTTTTGTATGCTAGTGGAATTAGTAAATAAGATATTGACATCGCAATTGCTTCGGACCATCCCACAGTAAGAGAGTAATGATCTAGTCTGTTGTTGAGTGATAATTTCCATGTGTTTAAAAACGAACTAATAGGGAAAGAAAAAGTTTTTTGCCAATGCTCGTGTAATATCTTTTGAAAAGCGAAAAGATCATTATAAATATATTTGTTTAGCATCAAATAAACGGAAATTGTTATAAAGGTAGGGTATATTATTTTAAAAATATCAATCAAATTTCTTTTTTTGGAAAAATACCATTCTATTAATATTGGTAATAGAATTAATACTCCAAAATTTCTCGTTATTGCTGCGAAGCCTGTTGCAATTCCCGCGATTAACCATTTTTTTTGAAAAGCAGATAGAAAAGCAATTGACCATAACAACAAGAACAATGATTCACTATATGGAGCAGATAAAAATAATGATGTCGGAAATATCATCAAGAGCCAGATTGAGTTGAAGGATTCAGTCTCTGACATAAAATATTTTGAAAGCCTATACAGTATTGGTATTGCTAGAATAAAAGAAAAAAGAGAAACAGTGATTCCTGCGATAGCTGGTTCTTTAATAAGTAACATTGTTGCTTCAACAATCATTGGATAAAATGGTAAAAATACAATAAAGTTTGATGGGTCACCTTGATTTGTATACCAATTTTCTGCTACATATAAAAAATGAGGAGCATCCCAATAGCTCCAGGCTCCGACAATAAAATCCCAAATGTTTTTATATACATAAGGTTCGGAGAAAAATATTCTAAAAATCCATGGGAAGAAATATAATGCGATTCTTGTAATTATAAAAAGTAGGACAAGTCGTTTCACCATCCTAGTTTTATCCCCCAATTTGTTCCCCAAAAATTCATACCTATAGAAATGGCAATTAACAAAATAGTAAATTTATTTAGCTTAAATTTAATAGCCAATATGATTAAAATGAATGGCAAGAAGTCTAATATAAAACGATATCCAAATTGTACCCATCCTTGTGCATAATGCATAAATGTCAGTAAAGCGATGGGTATAATTGCAAGCCAAGATTGAAGTTCCAAAGTATTTTTACTGTACCTTGTGAATATCAACAATAACAGCGGAGATATAAAGATTATACCCATTCCGTAAGGTGAAGGCTTTGATTTAAAGATGTTTAAGTTCTCAACTTCCGGGGGCATCAAAAACAATGTATAGAGATGGTAGGGAATCGATTCTACACTCATATACTTTGGCTGTTTAGAATTTGGAAACCAAACCCTCTGAATGGAGTATGCATATCCTTCATCTGTATATCTTTGATAAATTTTTGTATACCCTGTTTCAAACAAGTTATCGAATCTTAGATAGTTATAACCAAGCAATATTGGAAAAAAGATAGATGATCCAAGTAAAAATAAAAATAGATTTTTTTTGTTTTCCCAGTAGTTAATTACAAAGAATATCCCTCCTGCTATGACTGTAAGCCTGGATAATCCTGCTAAAGCGAAAAGTATGCCGGCAAACAAAGCCTTTAAACGGTTACTTTTATTCATTGATAGTAAAACGGAAGCTGTTATTAGGAAAAAAGAGACTATATGCGCAAAATTCCAAGAAGTCCCGACTAAACTAACCCAAAAATGTACCGTACCAAATGCTAAGAATATTGAAAGTAAAATTGAATTTTTTAAGTCAGTTATTTTTCTTAACAGAAAATAAATTAGAACTATGTTTATAGAGCCTAATAATATTGAGACAAATTGTTCAGTGATTTTTGGGTACACAAAAACAAATGGTGTTAGTAGTAAAGCTGGAACAGGTGGAAAGGGCAAATATTTATGGCTATTAAAAATGTTCACATCTTGATAATATTCAGGTATATCATCTACATTTAGTTCTCCTTGCAATATGGATCTAGAAAGATAGATATGATGATCTAACCAATTTCGGGGAATTGGATAGTAACTCTTGTAAATCAGGAACGTCCCTGAGAATAATAAAATCGGAATTATAAAATGAATTACATATTTTCTAAAATCAAATTTGGTTTTAAGGTTCATAAACCCAATTTTAACATTTTTGCAATTCTTTTTTTTGCTCTAATCTTTAGATTATTTTTGGCAAATTTTGGAACACTTCAATTAGATCATGGGACGTTTGTGGCTTGGGCCGGCTCGCTAGCAACTAGCGGCTTAAAAAATTTTTACAATGGGTGGTCGGACTATTTACCAGGTTATTTATATGTTTTATGGATTTTGGGCAAAATTAATTTGATATTTCCTAGTTTGCAAACTTTAACCTTTAAATTACCAGCAATATTTGCAGACATAGCTACTGGATACTTAATATATAGGATTTTATCCGCCAAAGGCGGACCAGGCTCTGACTGGAAGGGAAATTGGCCAACAATTGGGGCGGTCCTCTATCTTTTTAATCCAGCTATCTTTGCCAATTCTACCCTTTGGGGACAAGTTGACAGTTTGACTTCTTTGTTTTCACTTTTTGCAATTTACATTTTCCCTATAAATTATCCGCTGTCCGCTATAAGCTTGGCATTGGGGACTTTGACAAAGCCCCAAGCAGCATTTATCCTCCCCGCAATTTTATATTTATTTGTGGTTCACAAAAAGCGTGTTTCTGAGTTACTGAATTACTGTATTACTGGGTTACTTGTGTTTGTATTGGGTTTTCTACCTTTTCCTAACCAATCAAATTTATTTAAATTTGTCCTTGAACGTTTGTCAATTTCCTCGGGCCAATATCCATATGGATCAGTTAACGCATTCTCTTTCTGGGGACTTTTTGGTTTTTGGAAACCAGATAATATAACTGTCTGGGTTGGAATGGGGTTATCTATCGTTTTAATATCTATTCTTACAATTGTTATACTAAAAAAACGTCCGAAAGCAGGGGAATATATGCTGGCAAGTTTGTCTCTTCTTGTAACTTTTCTTTTCCTAACTAGAATTCATGAGAGACATCTTTTACCTGTACTTGCACCATTACTAATTGCTACTGTTATGAATCCGATTTTATTTCTAGTCTACGGTGGTTTATCGTTGAGTTATTTAGCTAATTTATCATATGCATATTATTGGATTACAGACGATTTTAAAGAGATATTTAATCCTGTTTTAATTAAAGTTTTTATTCTTGTTAATTTAAGTTTATTGGCATTATCGATTGTTTCAATTTTTAAAAAGCTAAAATTCAATTTTGATTTTAAATTTAAAAGAATATCATCAATCGCACATTTTAAGACGAAAGATATTTCGCTAAAACAAGCGCAGATTTATCTTTTTATTATTTTATTATTTAGCATTTGTACACGTATATATTCTTTAGGATCTATTAAAGAGATGTACTTTGATGAGATATATCATTCCTTTACAGCTAAACTTGTTTTGCACAATGACCCCAAAGCATGGGAATTTTGGAACCCAAACCCAGAGGGTTTTGCCTATGAATGGACACATCCTCCAATTTCGAAACTTGGTATGGTTATTGGGATGAAAATTTTTGGAGAGAATTCATTTGGATGGAGATTCCCACAGGCTGTTATGGGGACTCTATCAATTTTGATGGTTTATCTTCTCGCATATCAAATTTTCAAAGACAGACTAGTATCGATTCTGTCTGCGACTGTATTTAGTTTGGATGGTTTACCTCTAGTCTTAAGTAGAATGGGAATGAATGATTCGTATGTTCTGTTTTTTTCACTACTTTCTATTTATCTCTTTGTGAAGGGTAAAAACTTCTGGTCAGCCTTCGTCTTTGGCCTTGCAATCGCTTCAAAATGGTCAGGAATATATACTTTTCCGATAATATTTATATCTCACTTTGTGTTTCACAAAAAGATAAAAATTTCGTATCTTTCGTTTTTAGTTATTCCCATAGCTGTTTACATTGCTAGTTACGGCGTAATGTTTTCCACAGGACATACTTGGACTAATTTTGTAGATACTCAAAAACAGATGTGGTGGTACCATACAGGTTTGGTTGCAGAGCATCCTTACACGTCACCTGCATGGTCTTGGCCGTTACTTTTAAGACCGATCTATCTTTATGATGGTGGAGAAATTGATGGGTCAGTCGCAAGGATATATGCATTTGGTAATCCGGCCGTCTTTTGGTTTGGATTGTTTTCAATGATACTGTCATTTTTGTTAGCATTTAAGGAGAAAAATAAGAAATTGGGATATGTAATCTTTTCGTATTTAATTTTTTTCCTTCCTTGGATAGCTTCTCCTAGGATAATGTTTTTATATCATTATCTACCGTCTATTCCGTTTTTGGCGATAGCCACTGGCTTTGTGCTTCGTCGTTATCCTAGAATAGTTCCGTACTTTTTATTTTCCGCTTCCTTCTTGTTTATTTATTTCTATCCCCATTGGATTGGCCTCAGAATTCCCGAATGGCTTGACTCTAGTTATTATTGGTTTAATTCTTGGAGATAAAGATATTAGTTATTAATTTCTGACTTACAGTCCTTCTTCTTTCAAATCATCAATTATTCTTTTTTGCGCTCTTGACGGCTTTTCAGGAACTAAAATATTTAACTTTACGTACTGATCGCCTTTTGTTTTGTGATGTGGGTTTGGGGCACCTTTTCCACGTAGTCTAATCATTGTTCCAGATCCTGTTCCTTCCCTTATTTTTATTTTTACTTCATCAGTAATTGTAGGAACTTTAATAGTCCCGCCTAATACTGCCATTGAATAGGGAATAGTAATATTAACATAAATATCATCACCATCTCTTTCAAAGAATTCATGAGGACCCACATTAACTGATAACGTAAAATCTCCAAAATTTATTTTTGTTCCTTCGTCTACTCCTGCTGGAATTTTAATTTTTCTCTTTTTGCCTTCAATTACAAATTCTTTTTCAATTCCGTTAACTGCTTCCATGAAGGATATTTTTACACTATACCTTGGAATTTGTTTTTGCCTTTGTCCTCCGAAGCCTTGTGCGAAGGAGGATCCACCTCCTCCAAAAAATGATTCAAAAATATCAAATGGATCACCAAAGTCTTGATTACCGAACGGATTCTGTTGACCCTGATCGGAGCCGAAGGGTTGCCCACCAGCTGATGACCAAGTATAAGTAAATGGAGAACCCTGCCCGGCTCCGGCGAAGGGGTTACCGCCACCTCGTGATCCCATTCCACCTGGAGAGAAAGCGTCGTGACCGTAATTATCATAAGCACCTTTTTTATTTGGGTCTGAAAGAATTTGATAGGCTTCGTTTATTTCTTTGAATTTTCTTTCTGCCTCTTCTTTATCACCACCTTGATGTCTATCAGGATGCCACTCCAAAGCTTTTTTCCTGTAGGCATTTTTGATTTCCTGAGCAGACGAAGTTTTAGTTACTCCCAAAAGATCATAGTAATCATTTTTTGAGGACATATGAGGTTATTGTACTACTTCGCCTTCTTCAACTTTAGCATCACCTTTTTTGTCAGTTTTAGCTTCTTCTGTTTTTGACTCATCACTTTTTTCCTCTTTTCCTTGTTCCTGAGCATGTGCTCCATACATTGCTTGTCCTACTTCAGAAAGTGTTTCTGACAATTCTTTTGTTTTTGCTTCTAAGTCCTCTTTTGATCCAGTCTCTAAAATATCTTTAAGATTTTTGATTTTTTCCTGTACTTTTTCAACTGTTTCTTTTGGAGCTTTATCACCTGCGTCCTTTATTGACTTCTCTGCAGTTGTAATCATGGCATCAGCCATATTTTTAGCCTTAATTTGTTCTGCCTTCTTTTCATCTTCTGCCTTATTTTTCTCAGCATCTTCTTGTGCTTTTTTAACTTCTTCATCGGTTAATCCTACAGAACCTGTAATTTTAATATTTTGAGTCTTTCCTGTTGCCTTATCTTTTGCAGTAACAGTTAAAATGCCGTTGGCGTCAAGGTCAAACATAACTTCAACTTGTGGAACACCTCTTGGAGCTGGTGGAATACCATCTAAAGTAAATCTTCCAAGTGCTTTGTTGTCATTTGAAAGAGGCCTTTCACCTTGTGTGATGTGAATTTCAACTTGTGTTTGATTATCTGCAGCTGTTGAAAAAACTTCAGTTTTTGAAGTTGGCACAGTTGTATTTCTTGGAATCATTGGTGTCGCGACACCGCCCATTGTTTCAATAGCTAGGGTTAATGGAGTAACATCCAAAAGCAATATATCTTTAACATCTCCTGCTAAAACTCCAGCTTGAATTGCGGCACCAATTGCTACAACCTCATCAGGATTAACTGATTTATTTGGTTCTTTGCCGAAGAATTTTTTAACTTCTTCAACTACTCTTGGCATACGTGTCATTCCACCGACCATAATGACTTCGTCGATATCAGAAACTTTAAGACCTGAGTCTTTAATAGCTGCTTCAACTGGTTTAATTGATTTGGCAATTAATTCTTCAACAATTGATTCAAGCTTTGCCCTAGTTAATTTCATTGTTAAATGGAGAGGCTGACCATCTTTTTGAGTTATATATGGCTGATTTATTTCAGTTTCTTCTGCTGCTGATAACTCAATTTTTGCTTTTTCTGCAGCATCTCTAACTCTTTGTAATGCTTGTTTGTCCAAACGGAGATCCATTGAATTTTCTTTTTTGAATTCTTCTGCAATATAATCGACTATTTTTTCATCAAAATCATCTCCTCCAAGGTGAGTATCACCGTTTGTAGATTTAACTTCGAATACTCCATCTCCAAGTTCTAGAATTGAAATATCAAAGGTACCACCTCCAAGATCATAAACTGCAATCTTTTCTGCCTTTTTCTTGTCTAATCCATAGGCAAGAGCTGCTGCAGTTGGTTCGTTAATTATTCTTTCAACCTTAAGTCCTGCAATTTCCCCTGCTTGTTTGGTTGCTTGTCTTTGTGAATCATCAAAATATGCAGGAACAGTAATGACTGCAGAATCAACAGCTTCTCCAAGATATTTTTCAGCATCTTTTTTAAGCTTCATCAAAACTCTTGCTGAAATCTCTTGTGGAGTATATGTTTTGCCACCGATTTCAACATCTGCCATTCCACCCTTACCAGAAACGATCTTATACGAAACCGTCTTTTGAGTCCTGCTAACTTCTTTATCCTCAAATCTCCTACCCATAAGCCTTTTAACAGACGAAATAGTGTTTTCGGAATTTAAAATCATCTGGCGTTTAGCAACATCACCCACTAAGTTTTTAGCAAGCTCAATTACGGATGGTGTTGTGTTTTTTCCAGTATCAGATGTAGAAATAACTTTAGGTTTTCCACCCTCCATTACTGCTACGCAGCTGTTTGTTGTTCCTAAATCTATACCGATTATTTTTGACATATTATTTTGAATATTTAAATACTTTTACTCTGGCATGACGAACTATTGTTCCGTCAGAATATTTCCATCCTGACATCACAACTTCTGAAACTCTATTATTATCCAAATCTTTATCAGTTTCAAGTACTTCTGTCACTTCCATGGTTAGTTCGCTAAATTCATCTCCAACTTTAATTTTTATTTCTTCAAAACCTTCGTCTTTAGCGAGGGTTTCAAGTTGACCAATAATTATTGCAATTCCAGAATCGCTAACGTGATTTTGTGCCTGTTTTAAATTGTCAATAATTGGCAAGATTTTCGTCATAAATGAGATGCTAGCTAACTTAAACATAGTCGACCTTTCTTCATCGGTTCTTTTTTGTAAGTTAGCATAATCCGCCATTGCCCTTGCAAGCTGATTCTTCATCGCATCCAATTCTATGTTTGCTTTTTCGTCCATAGGACGATCAGCCTTTGGCTGAGTTTTTTTAATCATTGCATTACCTCCTCTAACATACTTCTATAATACCTTATTGTAGGTACTAAACTAGCATATGATTGTCTTACTGGTCCAATTACTCCCAGAGCTCCATTTCTTTCCTTTACGTTAAAATGTGCTGCAACAATGCCTACAGGCATATTTCTAAATCCCATATCTTCAGTAAATAAAACGTCAAAAACTGTCTCAATCGGAAATCTATTGAAAAACAAATCAATTAGCTGTTCATCCTCATCCATAAAACCAAATAGAGATGCACAAGCACCGATGTTGCCAAATTCTGGAAACGCAAACAAATTTCCATGTCCTGCTTGCCAAACTGAACCATCCTGCATGGCGGTAATTGCCATGCCACCTGTCCTGTCTGCTAATGAATGAGTTATCTCGTTTGCAAATTTATCGAAGTTGTTCTCTATCATCCCAAACTTCTTCTTTTGCCTTGACTTCATCAGCCAAACTCATTTGTTTCTCTTCCATCAATTGATCAACGTAGAATTTCATCGCACCAGATGTTGGGATTCTACCCGCTGAAGTGTGGGGTTGTTTAAGAAAGCCTGATTTAGTTAAAAGGTTCATCTCGTTTCTGATAGTCGCAGGGGATACACCTAAATTATATTTTTTCTCAAGTTGACTAGAACCAACTGGTTCTGCTGTCTCAATGTATTCATCAATTAAGGTCTTCAAAATTTGAGTTTGTCTTGAGGTCAATGAGTTCATACTGGCACTATCATATTACGAGTGCTAAGCATTGTCAAGACCTGATTCCACTGAAGTCATAGGTACCTTTTGCCCTTGAAGCATCCTCTTAAACAAATTTACAAAAGTTTCGAGTTCAGTTGACTTAAATGATTTTAAGATTATTAAATAGACAGATATTCCAATTATGCCAACTATCATCGTTAAAACAAGTAAATTTCCAGCATACCTTGTGTCCAACACAAACTTTTCAAAAGGTAAATCCATATTAGCGATGAATGACATTTTTTTAATCCATACTGATTTGTCAAAAAATTTCAAAATGAAAAACATTACACTTCCTGAAGTAAGAGCAGCAACCATCATTTTTAAAACTGGTAAATATAAACTTTTCTTTGCTCCATCGTGAATTCTATTGGTAATTAAAATAAACAAAATAATTGATTGAATGATACAAGCAAAAGAGAAAGCGGCTGCCAAACTCCAAACAGGTAATTTATAAACAATAACAAAAATATAATCTAAAGTTATATTAATTATCAATGTTGTTACTGACACAAGAACTGGAGTCTTGGTATCTGCCAATGCGTAAAAAGATCTAGCTAAAATTGAATTTATTGATTGAGAAAAAATTCCGAAAGCAAAAGCAGAGACGACAAGAGAAGTCTCCACTGTAGCATCCCAAGTAAAAATATCAGTTCCAAAAATAAGTCTAACAACTGGAACCCTTGCAACCATTAAAAATGCAACAATTGGTGCCATCAGAAATATCACCTGGTTTAACGTTTCAAAAAGAGTTTTCTTAAATGCTGGTAAATCATCAGCTTGCCTTGCTAATGTGGGTAACGCTGCCTTGGCAATCGAAGTACCAAACAGGCCAACAGGTAATAATTGAATTGTATTGCCAAAAGTAAAATATGTGTAGGCAGGAACTGAAATTATACTTGCTAATGTTAATTCTACAAATTTTGAAATTTGCAAAAAAGACACTTCAATGATTCTGGGTAACGATAATTTTGCTATGTGTTTTACTTCAGGGGTAATTTTTAAGTTTTTACTAAATCTGAACCCTAGTTTCATTGCAAGTGGCAATTGAATTAAAAAATGTGATGCAGCTCCTACCACAACACCTAAAACAGGTGCCATCAGTCCAAGTTTGTCAAAAAATAATACTGTAGAAATAATTATTCCTAAATTGTAGAAAAGTGGAGCTAGGGCAGGCACAAAGAATCTTTTAGAAGATTCGAGAACTGCCGTCAAAACGTAAGAGATTACAAAAAAACCTTGAGCAGCAAATAATATTCTTGCTAACAATACAATTTTATCTTGATCGATATCGCTAAAACCCGGTGTTATAAGCTGATATAGAGGATGAGCAAAAGAAATCACAAGCACAGCTAATGCTATAAAAAATATCCCTCCCCAGTTAGCTACGAGCCCAGCCACCTCCCAAGCTTTTTTGTGACTTTTGTCTTCTTTTAATGTCTTTGTAAATACTGGTATAAAGGCAGAGGCAAAGGTCCCAAAAACTAAGACCTCAAAAATGGTGTCAGGTAATCTAAAAGCTGCAAAAAAAAGACTTAGATCGTTAGCCACAAAAAAATGGGCTAGAACACGTTGACGAACTAATCCTAATAATCTTGAGATAACTATCATTACCATAATTAATGTCGCGGCAGAAAGAACAGAATGTTGTTGGTCTGTGATAAGTTTTTTTAATTTATGGATTGTCAATTTCATTTTTTTTGATTATACTACCCATATGCCAGTAACAAAAACAGCCAAAAGAGCGTTAAGGGGATCTAAAAGAAAAGAAATCATAAATAAAATTATACTTTCTAAGCTTGAGATTGCAATTAAAGCAGCAAAGAAAACAAAAACTCTCAAGAGTGTTGTGAAGGCTTCTTCTTTAACAGATAGAGCTTCAAAGACTGCAACAATTCACAGAAATAAGGCCGCAAGATTAAAATCACAACTTTCCAAACTTCTTAAATAATGCTACATTGGGTGTATGCCCATTCATAATTCTAAAAATATCAAATCCAAGCAGATAAATTTAATACCTCAGGACGAATTTGAATCTAGTCCTGTAGGAAGAGTTTTGAAGTGGGCACTTTCTACATTTAGAGCAATGGTGATAGTTACTGAACTAATTGTAATGTCAGCTTTTTTGTCTAGATTCTGGCTTGACGCTAGAAATTCTGATTTAAATGATGCAATAGCTACAGCAAAATCTCAAATAATTTCTTATAGCGAAGTAGAAAGTCAATTTAGGTCACTTCAAAAGAAAGTGGATATCGCAAAATCAATTTATGGCGAACCCAAAAATAGTTTTTATATTGCTGACATTTCAAAGCTGGTCGATATTGACACTACACTTAATTCCCTATCAATATCTGAAAACCAATTGCTAATCAAAGCAGTTTCAACCTCGGAGAAATCAATATCCCAATTTTTAGCCAATTTAGAAAATAACTCAAAATTTGAAAATGTTACATTAAATCAAGTCTCATCTAAACTTGAAGAGAATTCTTCCACTTTATTTAATATCGCTGCCACATTGAAAAACGTAAATATTAATGCAAAATAAATCATATGGAAAATAATTGGAAGAAAGACTATTTTAGGTACAAAGATTTTTTCTTAAATATTTTAAGTTTATATAGGGATAAGCCAAACATTTTAATATATCTTGAACTGATACTGTCAATTACTACAATAATTGTGTTTTCTATTTTTGCTATTAAGCCTACTGTTTTGACTATTATTGAACTTAATACTGAAATCAAAGAGAAAGAATTACTCTCTGCTAGATTGAAACAAAAAATCACAGATTTAAATCAAGCAAATAATTACATTCAAAATCGTCAGGAAGACATAAATTATATAAATCAGTCGGTACCTGGTAATGCAGAAGCTGAAAAGTTAATTCAACAAATTGAAGAATTATCAAATAATAATTCCCTAAAAATAGCTAATTTTAGTTCTTCAGATATTATTCTATTTGGAAAAGAATCATCAACGAGCAAAGTAACAGACTTGAAAAAAATTGACGGTATAAATGAGCTTCACTTTGTTTTTTCAACTAATGGTACGTATGGTGATACTATTAATTTTCTCGATCAGCTAGAAAATTTAAGAAGACCTATTAAATTTGACTCATTTTTAATGAATTCAAGTATTATAGAGGATAACAAATTAATTAATTTAACTGTAACAGGTAGAGTTCCTTTTTTAATAAGCATATGAAAAATAAAAAATTGCCTAGTGTAGTGATATTGTTGATATTGACGGCTATAACAGTTGTCTTTTGGACTTTATTTAGCGTTTACAGTATTTTTAGTAACAAAATTGGTGCTGTGACCACTGAAGATGTTTCTAACCCTATAAATCCGACTATTGATGAAAATATTGTAAACATGATGAAAAATAAAATTTATTTACAACAATGAAGAAAAATGCTAAGTTACCAACACTATTTGGAGTTTTGATTTTATTTCTTGGAGTAGTCGCTGGTGTGTATCTTATTAATTCGAGACAGATTTTCAAAACTAGTGCGAACTCCAATGCAAGTCCTTCTAACGTTCGTTTTTCAAATATTTCAAGTACAGGGATAACTGTATCGTGGACGACAGATGTTGAAAGTGTTGGGGCTATTAAATGGGGGACATCAGAAAATTCTGTTACAAAGATTGTACAAGAAGAAAATCTATCGAAAAGTTTTGTACATTCTGTTAACGTAAATGGTTTAGTAAATTCGTCGACAACTTTTATTAAGATAGTTTCAAACGGTAAGGATTATGATAATAACGGCATATCTTGGCAGACAAAAACTATGTCTCAAAATGTTAATTCATCTAAAAACATAATTGCTTCTGGTAGTGTATTATCTCCTGACGGAGTCACACCTGCTAGGGCTGTTGTTTATTTCACAATTAACGGTGTTGTCTTATCTGGCATCACTTCAGACAAAGGAAACTATGTTGTTTCAGTTTCAAAATTTACGGAAGACATACCTGAAAATACTGCGATAGAAATAACTGTTAACGCTGGTTTAGAAAATACATCTCAATCAATTATTTATCCAAACGCAATATCTTACATACCAACCATTGTTGTTGGTAAAACATATGATTTTAGAACTATAACCGTGGGAGAGTTTAATGAGACTCCAAAAAGTACATTATCTATTCCTGAAACAGTAGCAATTTCATCTAGATTTGAAGTCCAAAAAGCAACAGAAAAACTAACCAATTCAAGTAATGTGACGTTAGAGTCAGTAGTAGATGGAGAAACTATCACAACTACAACTCCTGAATTTTTTGGACATGGTCCAAAAAATACACAAGTTGTAGTTTCTATTGAATCGGAACTACAAACAGCAGATCTTTCTGTTGACACCAATGGTTCTTGGAGTTGGAGCCCATCAAACAATTTAGAATCAGGTGAACATAAGATAACTTTAAAATGGAAGGATGCTTCTGGCATGTTAAAGACGTTAACGAGGACGTTTGTAGTTCAGGCCTCAGAAGGACCTGCTTTTGAATCTACTCCATCAGCAACTCCAATTTCTACCGAGTCGACGCCAACACCTTCCATTGTTCCAACAGTTTCATCATCCCCTAGACCGACACCAGAGACGGGAGATATGGCATCTACAATTGGATTATTTATGATGGGTGTTGGGATATTGTTATCGAGCGCATATTTTTGGAACAAGTCATCAATTTAGGTGTCTTGTTGTAAATTAGCCTTATTTGATATAGTTGACATAATCCTTTGATTTATACATAATGAAATATATAGTAATTTAAATGCCAAAAGATGATTCACAAAAAATAAGTCCAGTTGCTGTTACACCTCCGATTTTCGTTGAGCCTGATGCTTTGCCACCAATGCCTTCTTCAAATGTGAATAATGATGTTGTTAATTCTTCTCCTGTCACATCCAGTACAGCAGCACCAATTGGAGATGTTATTTTACCAAGTATGCCTCCGGTTGTAACTTCATCAACACCAAATAAAAAATATGCAGGTGGTAAAGTGATCGCGACTATTTTGGGATTATTTCTGCTTGTCGGTGGGGTTGGAGCAGGCGTGTATCTTACGAGTCAAAATCAAGATATAAGAGAAAAAGCTTTTACAAATGACACTACCTTAAAGGATTCGTGTAATTTAATTTCTGTTACTATTACTGACAGTAATAGTTGTCCTGACATTAGAGGTACCTCTAACAAAAACGATATATCAACATACTCAAGCATAGTAGAAATTACTAATCTGACAAATCAAAGACATGTTCTACAAGCGGTTTTAAATTCAAATTTTTGCAACAGAGGGACTGGCGCTGAAATTTCATGCCAACTTTCAGGGAATGCTCAAAATCAGGATATAGAATTAAAACCAAATGAACGAAAAAAGATGAGAATTGACAGAATAGCAGATAGGAAGACTCCATCAGGAAGTAGTTGCGGTTCTTTTCAGGAAGATTTCTTAGTCAAATCAATTGATGGAGACACAAAATGTCATGGTAACGCCACTGCCGGGTTGATGGCTTGGGGTGCGTGCCAAACAGGTACTGACTGCCCGTCAGTTAACGCAGCTTGCCAAGGAATCAAGGCATACAGACCGAATTGGACTTTGATGTCAGCAACTGAACTTGGAGCCCTGAAGATAGGTGATCGTGTTGCTTTCTGTGCAACCGGTGTGAATCCTACAGGTGTCTTTGATCAAGCAAGGTTTACAATAAATGGTATGGTTAGAAATGTAACGACAACTGTGTTACCAGGAACCGCAAATACTTTTTGTGATTCAATTACAATTCCAGCAACTGTCAATTCCTTTGATGTGAAGGCACAAATACATGATAGTGTAGAAGGATGGAAATAATAGTATGAAAAATAAATATACAACCATTGGGATAATATTTGCAACACTTGTGCTTGCAGGCATCGCTATATTTACTGCAATCAAGTTGTACCAAACAGGCACTAATTCTGTTGCACCAAATGCACCAGAAAGTAAACCTGCCGCAGCTGATAATCAGGTAGATAAAAATATACCTAATCCTAATACAAATAATTGTAGCTTAAGCTTTAAACTTCTCTCAACAGTTGCTCCTGCATCTTGTAATCAGACTTGTAACGAATCTACAAACCCTCGAATTTTGTGTGCAAGTGGTTTAATCTGTTTGCAGACTGGTAACGATAGAGGCGCAAATGGTGTTTGTAGGAAAGCTGCCTGCAATAGCCGAACGGATTGTATTTGTCCAATTGCTACCGCATCTCCCACAGTTGCTCCAACAGCGACAGCTACTAGTCAGGCTACTTCAGCTCCTACTGTTGCACCAACAACAGCACCAGTTTCACAGTGTAGCAATGCTTGCACATCGAATAGTAATTGTGCATCAGGTTTAATGTGCTACATCTCAAATGGTTCAACTTCAGGGATGTGTAGAAACACCCAGTGTCTTTCTGAGACAGATTGTGTGTGTAACATAGTTACAGATCAACCAACAGTTAGGCCTACACAAGCATCTTTACCTACTGCTGGAACATCTTGGCCAACAGTACTTGGTACTGGGTTTGGAATAATGGTGGTAATTGGTAGCCTTCTCCTAGCACTTTAGGCTCCTGTAGACGTTTTTTACATTGACCTTGTGAACTGTATGCTGTAAACTTCATCAATATGGCAATGAATAATCAACCAAGAACAGAATTTAATCAAGCTTTGAAAGCAATTGCTTCAGAAAGAGGTTTAGATGCTTCTGTTATTTTAGAAGCGATTAAACAAGCAATTATTGCAGCCTTTAGAAGAGATGCCAAAGAGAATGGTACTGAGTATTCAGAAGAAACTGTATTTGATGCAGAAATTAATTCGTTGGATGGGGGAGCAAAAATTTTAGTTGATGGCAGAGATGTAACTCCTCCTGGATTTGGAAGAATTGCAGCCCAAACAGCCAAACAAGTTATCCATCAAAAAATTAGAGAAGCTGAAATGGGAGTTATAATGGATGAATTTAGTGGCAAAATAGGCTCTCTTGTTTCCGGAATAGTTCTTCGTTTTGACGGTGCAAACGTTAGAGTAGACATGGGCAGAACTGAAGGTGTCATGCCTGCTGAAGAGAGAACTCCATCAGAAAGATTATCGCAAGGACAAAGGCTTACTTTTTTGTTAAAAGACATAAGAGAAACAATTAAAGGTAGAGAAATAATTTTGTCTCGAGCTGACTCCTTATTTGTAGTAAAACTCTTTGCAAGAGAGGTACCTGAAATTGGAGCTAATTCTGTAGATATTAAATTAATTTCGAGAGAGGCTGGAGTAAGAACCAAAATAGCAGTTCATTCTGCACAATCAGGAGTAGATCCAGTTGGTTCATGTGTTGGTCAAAAAGGTGTCAGAGTACAGGCTGTCACGAATGAACTCGGCGGAGAAAGAGTTGATGTCATTCCATACAATGAAGACCCAGAAGAGCTAATTAAATTGGCGTTAGCACCAGCTGATGGACTTACTGTTAAAGTCTCAAAGAAAACACTTGAGGCAACTGTAACTGCTCCTGAAGATCAATTGTCATTAGCAATTGGAAAAGACGGCCAAAATGTACGATTGGCAAGTAAATTAACTGGATACAAAATCGAAATTATGGGAGCAGTTTTAACAGAAGAAAATAAGAATGATGATTTAAGAAGTATGAATGATGAAGAAGACAAAAAATAACAAAATGCTTAGAATGTTTTTATTTTCTCCGAATCTTAATTCATAAATCAATATTCATTATTCTTGATTGTTAATTTAAATAATTACTAAAAATATGTCTAATCTTAAAAAAAGGTCACCTATTGTCGTTGTATTAGGTCACGTTGATCACGGAAAAACTTCGCTTCTTGATGCACTTCGTGAAACTTCAGTAACAAAAGGAGAAGCTGGTGGAATCACTCAATCAATTGGAGCATCTGTTGTAACTACAAAAGATGGTTCAAAAATAACTTTCA
>CAWASW010000010.1:0-9540 GCA_963784785.1 Candidatus Woesebacteria bacterium
TCTGCCGAGATCGATGTAAAGATCGTTCCGCTCGCGCCGGCGGACGGTGCCGCTGACGATGTCGCCGACGGAATCCTTGAAATCATCATAGATGCGCTCCTTCTCAAACTGGCGGAGCTTTTGCATGATGGCCTGGCGCGCCGTCTGGGCGGCCCCCGTAATCGTGATCGTTTTGTTATTGCTCGCGGGCGCGGACTTGTTCGTTGCCCAATATAACGCAGACGAACTAAGCAACATGGGAGTTCAAGAGCAATGATGGATGATCACTCCATCCCTTAGCCCGACGCGATCGCAAGACGCGCCGGGCTTTTTTGTTTTATATTGCTCCCTACCGAGCGGTAGGTTTTAAGATATAATCGCGCGCATGCCTGTTCTTCAAAAACCGCCCTTTGGATTTGTACTTGTCTTCCTCGTGTTCAGTTTGATGTATCTTTCGAACACGTTTAAACTATGGTTCAAAACGGACGCGTACTATCAGGATGTTCGCGAAAGTCTGACGCGCATGCCCGCCCTGTTTAGCGATTTCTTTTTGAGCCGCCTTGAGAATAGAAAGCGATGGGAAACAGAGCAAAAATTACAGTTGCAAACACCTGAAGTTCTGTAATTTCTCTTAAAGCCATTCTTTCTGTAGCATGTTCTGAAAAAACAATACGCATAATGATATAATTGTAGAATATTAGCACCCGTAGCTCAACAGATAAGCGTAGCTTGCCTGCTTCGCAGGTAGAGCACTGTCTTCGATATCGAAGATACCGATAAAATTGCTCGCGTAGCTTAACGGATAAAGTAACTGTCTTCGGAACAGTTGATGGGGGTTCGATTCCCTCCGCGAGCACAAAGCCCCGACCTGTCGGGGTCGAGCGAAGCGAAGACCACGACTTTTGCCCATCCCCTCGGACTGTTTTGTTTTCTAGGAAGAGGTTCGAGCCAAAGATTTTTTTGGCGAGGACCTTTTTAAGTTGCAGATCCGCAGATTCTGCAACTTGTTCTACTGTTTGAGCTTCATTTATCCATTCTCTCATGGGTTCGATCCAACTCCCTTGATGTTTTTTGTTGTTAATAATTTGTTCTTCAAAAGTTTTCTTTTGAGATACAAGTTGAAGTTTGTTTTGTTGAAAATCATCTTTGTCTATTATTTGATCTAAATAACTATCAAGAAGTAATTTTAACTTAACATTAATTGCTTCAACTTGTTGTCTTTTCAAATTATTAACTTCAAGGGAGGATTGGGATATATCAGATTCCTCATTTTTTAATTTCAATAACATCTGATTAGCCCAATCTTTGCTCAAAGTGTACTTTTTGAGTAGTGTGGTGAGTTGTGGTTCTAGTTCTGTTTCTGTTATGTGTGGTTGGGTACAGGAGATATTTTTATTCTTTTTGGTACAACGATAATATGTATAGGTAGCATGTCTATCAGTTTCTTTGTAATACTTATTTTTAATATCTCCTGTAATTCCCATACCACACTCACCACACCTTAAAAGCCCAAGAAAAGGTTTTGGAATTCTTTCTAACTTAGCTTTTTGCCATCCTTTATTTCTTGAAGCCAAAACCTCTTGAACTTTGTCAAAAAGTTTCTTTGAAACTATTGGATTATGTCTGCCCTCATATACTTCTCCACCATATGTAAATACTCCATAATAGAAGGACTTTGTAAGAATAAGCCTCACTTTGTCATCCCTAATCCTTCTTCCTTGTGGATTCAATACCTTTTGTTTCGCCAAAAAGTCTCCAACATCTTTAACTTGAATATCTCCTTTGGAATACATTTCAAAAGCTTTGGTGATGACAGGTGCAACTCGCCTATCAACAACAAGGGTTTTGTTCCTAGTATCATTTAAGTATCCAAGAGGTGCAGTACCTGGCATCATGCCACTTCTTGCTTTTTGGCGTAACCCACGACGAGTGTTTTCAGACAAACTATCTACATAATATTTAGATTGCGAAAATGAAATTGATAACATGAACTTCCCTTGAGGAGTGGGTTCAAACCAAAAGGTATTGAATTTGAGGGCAGACAATTTTCCTGTGTCTATTAAGTAAATAATTCTTCCTCCATCGACGCTATTGCGAGCAAGTCTATCTGGGTGCCAAGAGAGAATCCCTGAAGCCTGACCTTTTTCAATCCTATCGATCATTGAATTAAATATTGGTCTTCCGGGAATTTTAGCTGATTGTTTTTCAATAAGTTCTTCCACAACAATCAGCTTTTCTCTCTTGGCAAGCAAACGCAATTCATCAAGCTGACCTTCTATAGACTGTACCTGTTTATCCTCCACATCAGTAGACTTGCGAGCATATATGAAGTACTTAATTAGATTTGGATTATTTACAATTGTAGTCATCTACAATTATTTATACGCCCGTAAATAATCCAAATCAATATATCAAAATATCGCAATGTTTTGAAATCCTTATGGTGCTGTTTTGTCCGAGGGGATGGGCAAAAGTCGTGGTCTTCGCTTCGCTCGACCCCGACAGGTCGGGGCTTTGTGCCAATCTACAAGTTGGCTCGAACTTATTTTACAACAAATTTCTAGCGGAGCAACAAGGGAGGGGTTAAAAGGGAAGGAATTGTTGCGAAGCGTCGTGTTCCCGCTCAGCTCCGCTTCGCGGAGCCTCGCTTAACACAATGCAAAGCCGAAGCTTTGCGCTCACCCCACTTCGTGGGGTTCGCTAACCCAATCGTGTTTCTGCCGTTAAATATATTCAACAGATTGGTATATAATCCATCTCATGGATCAATTATTCCAAAGCGTTGTTGCTGGTGTTTCTATTTATATTGTAGGTCAAGCAATACAAAACTTTGCTCTAAAACCACTTGCTGATTTTAAACAAGTCCTCTTAGACATAAGTCACAAAGTTAAATTTCACTCGAATATAATAACAAATTCACTCGGCAGAGAAGATCTTATAAAATGGGCCAGTGGTGACATGAGAGATTTAAGTTGTAATCTTGAATCTAAGTATTTGATGATTCCATTCAATTCGCTGTTTGTTTTCTTTGGTCTTATTCCAATTAAAAATAAAGTCTATGAAGCTAGTAAATTACTAATATCACTTTCTAATGCTGGTGGAAGATCTGGTAATGAAATAAGAAATGATCAGGATATTGACAAAATCAAAGAATATTTGAATCTAAACATGACAGACAAAAGCGATCAAATTGTTTTAAATAATGTGCTTAAAAATTTCATTGAAAAAATTATTAAATACTTTTCAAAACGTAAAAAATTATTTCCCCCAAATTCCTAAATTCTTTTGTTTTGCCTGTTCTTGTACTTCTAACAATTGAGTTTGATAAATAAATGGCTTACGCTTTTGATAAATTACAAGTTCTGCCATACCTTTTTTAACTAACTCAATTGATACATTTGCTCCATCTTGAAGTATAGGATACGCAAGGATTCTGCCAAATTTGTCTGAAGTGTAATTATCATATTCTAATTTTATTTCTTTGCCTTCGACAAGAGATCGATTTAACTCAGTAGCTTCTTTTTCAAACGACTCTCCTGCTTCGGGAGCAGTTACTCCTACATATCTAAGTATTAACCCGTTAAAAAGCTCCACAGTATCTCCATCAATTACTTTTTTAACCACTGCAGACTTTGGGAGTTTAGTTACATCGTGGTTCTCGATAGCTTCACGGGATTCTAAAACCTTTCTTACGTCATCTTCATATTCTGTACCTCTCGCTAAACCCTTTAAATTTTTGAGAAGATCAACTGAAACTAATACAAATTTATTGTTACTCATCGTTTAAGTAAATCAATAATTATTCTGAGTGTAAATCCTAATCCAATCGCAAAAAAGAAGAAGATAAAATTAGTCCAAAATTGACTGATATTTAACACGTTTGGCACTTTTTCCTTAACTTTTTCCATCTTAATTATTTTTACACACAACGAATAATCTTTTCAATAAGTGATAAATAGTTATCTATTTGAAGGATGGGTCTTTGAAGCCAGTATTCTCTCCACATCTTCTGTTGTTAAATTGTATTTATCCTTGCTAATTTGCCAAGCACTAAGCATTCTGTAATATATATCTGAGGTGGGCATGTGGCTATTAAAACCATCGCTTTCGTCGATAACTTCAGAAGAAGTTCCATTATATTCGCGGTTAAATCTTGCAAAGGCTAAATACTTAACCTCAGTTGAATCATTTCCATCAAAGCCCATAAAAGCTAGATCACTTTTCTTAAACTTATTCTTACTTTTTGAACTTTTATAAAAGCGTCCTAGTGCGTAAAACATATCCAAAATTTTGTAGACATATTTAGCTCCATCTGAGTTTAGTGTATCTTTATCATCATAAATATTCTGACTAATCTCGGAATACAAAAGTTCATACCCATTTTCTAATATTTCTCGGCATTTAGAGTAATGGCCCTTATTTTTAGAATCTAACTTCTCTAGTATTTCGTATTGATTGGATAAAATCCATCTCTCAACTTTCGTTAATTTCATATAGATATTATAACATACAATGCAAGCTAATTTGAGGCTCAGGTTATATAAACAAAACAACCCTCGGTATTTGATTTTCAGCTTTTGGCTAAATATCACCGAGGGGTGTTTCTTGTATTACTTTTTCTTGCGGATAACGCGTGTGCTGACGAAATTGTTATTCCCCATAACGATGTTGCTGCCGGAAACGTTTCCAAGAATGGTTGCGCTACCGCCCGACTGAGCAGCTTGGAACTGAGCCTTGCGCTCAAACTTGGTTTCACAATGCTTGCAGGTGTAACTGTCGCCGGATTTTCCGCCGCCAATGAACATGAAGGACCCGTTGCCGAGATCCACAAATGATGCATCAAGCGTGGCTTTGTCAACTTCGAGTTGACCATTGCATTGCGTGCAGATCAGGGGTGTTAAATCAGAATCAGACATTTTTTATTTCTCCTTTTGATTGAAAATGAATAGCGCTTTAAGCACTTCAAGATACACAAAGCGCCACCCACGTTCAATAAAGTCGATTAGTTTTTCCGCAATTTATTAAGGTACAAGAAACTAATTAAATTAATTAAGAAATTATAAGTTGCATTTCAACCTAAACTTCAAAATTTAACTTTTACCTTTCGTCCTTTTGGACTCATCAGTACGACCACACAGTCGTAGAGGTCGTGCTAAGTTACTTTCATCTTTTGGATGTTGGTAGCTTGCACGCCAGTCTTCAAGAGTTTTCACCACAATTTTTCCCAATCTTTAACGATTGAATTTTGTTTCAGTATAACTGAGCAATTCAGTTTTCATTGAAACTAATCTGATGGGATTCTCCGTGGTGTTAGGAGAGTTTAATATTTATTGCAAACCGATGGATGTCAGTTCAACTACGGTTGAGTAGGAATAGACAATGGGTCCATCGTGCCGGATTCGTACGCGTCGAGTGCCTGTCCAGTCAAGACGATTTGGTACATTTTCTGCCGAGCGTAGTCGCCGGTGAAAACCATTTCGCCAACCTGCGCGCGGAGCATTTCGCTTGGGAAACCCATTGCGCGAACAATTGCACTGCGAACAAAGCCGGAGGTGCGCCAGAGATCGTATCCACGCAACATGTCGAGAAGTTTGGACTGCTGATTCCGGTAGCCTTCGCGCCCAGCCGAGATGTAATCCTGGATTTTGCCGATACCGTTGCATAAACGGTCACCTGATTTTAATTAATTAGCTTCAAAACATCTTTTAAAATATAGGGGTCTTTTAAGGTAACTTCTAACGAGCATTTTCCATTTAAATTCTTGAAATGTTTTGTGCAGTCTGTAAACTTTTTTGTTCTTCTTTTAATAAAATATTGGTTTAACCAGAGTTTTGCCGTTTTGAAGTTTTCAAATCCTTTAATTGTTTTTAATCTCCCTTCAAGATGTGAGTTGAAGCTTTCAATTAAGTTGTTTGTTCTAGGAACATGATGAACCTTTGTATATGCAAAAAGATCAGGAGATCTTTTTGCAATATCAAGCATAATTTGTGTTTCTAGTTTGTTTCCCTTGTATCTGTCATATATTTTTGAAGCTAGTTTTTTGAATTCTCCTGTTTCCATTTTTCTTGAAAAAAGAACTTCAATTTCATTCATAAATTTAAGGTGTGATAGGTCTTTGTAAAGTCCTAAAGTACCTCTAATATTTTGTTTGTAGTGATTCTGGCAAAGTTGCCAGATTGCAGTAGGATAAACCTTTAAACACGCCTGTGGCGTGTTCTGATTGTCATCTGAAACAATTGCTTGAAGTGGATAATTTGATAACTTTAGTGAAGAGAAAAACTTAAGTAATAATCTGTAATTTTCAGATGGACCAAGCACAAAATGTACAATGTCGTGTGTGAGATAATCAATTCCATAGATAACTGGTATTTTTCTTTCGTATCCTTTAACTTTGATATATTTTCCATCAACTAAAAGTATTCCACAAAATTTAGAACAATAAAGTCTTGTGATATCAATACATTGCAACTTGTTTTCAATCTGAGATTGATATCTTCTGTAAGCTGTGCTTCCTAAAACATCTGATTTTGAACCTAGGGATCTAAATGATAAACCTAAAAAATGGTCTGTAACCAAAGAAGAACTGTTTAATTTTGGCCTTCTGTTTAACTGAAACCAAGCTCCACATATTTTGCAAAAATACTTAATTTTTCCTCTCCTAACTCCTTTTCTGATTGTGTGAATACTCCCACATTTTGGACAACTATAAACTCTTTCTCTTTTTTCATGCGTGAATCATACCTCATTTTAACTACAAGTTCACTGAGTGAAACTACCTTTTTTGATTGAAAATAGGAGATAAACAATTCATTTTAGGTGACCGAAATAGAACGGTCTCGATTTTGCCCCAGTTTGCCATCAATTCGGCAACGCCAGCTTCAGGATACGCTTCGACAATCGCAGCGAACATGGGTGAGTCGATAGCAAAGCCACCGCCCTGTCCATCATAGCGACCCTTGACGGCATTTTCCAGAATCTGATCGAGAACATCACTTTGAGCCTGCGCAACACCAACCTGCTCGTAGAACCCACTGATGTAGGCCGAGAGAGACCGTTACATTTCGGTCTCCTAAAACACACTGATTTTACTATACTTTCGGCCTAAAAAGGTAGTTTCACTAAGTAAACGCTTCTACAACCAATTTCAGCATTGTCCGAGTAATCGGACGAAAGTGTTATTATTTTAACGAAAAACAACAAATCATTTAAGGCTAAACAAGTGACCGTTTATGCAACGGTATCCCGTTTATGCAACGGTATCTGTACGACAATGGCAAGTTATTGAACTATAAAATTAGCCCTCTTTTCGAACTAATCGGTCAATCTACTACCCATGCGTACTCTTATGTCGGGGTGGCGAGATTCGAACTCACGGCCTCTGCTTCCCAAAAGCAGCGCTCTACCAACTGAGCCACACCCCGAAGCATAACAACACTATATCCTATTATACTAAAAACATGCTTTCAATGATACATGTATGATAAAATCGTAAAAACATGCCTAATCTTCTCGAAGTCGATTTCAGCAAAGAATGTCTTACCCCAGACGTTACATCCATTTTCTTAGAAAAATCACAATTCGATCATAGCAAATATGACGAGTTGCTAAATAAAGTAGAATTCAACCAACAAGTAGACGTTTATCTATCATCATTTGAAATAAGGGGAGGACTGAGACACCGAAACTTGGCAAGAAACATATGAGAGCTAAAATTTTAGAATACAAAGAATTGGGCAAGAGAAAGATTGTTACTCACATAGTTGGACAAAACGAAAACAATCATAATTATCAGGGGGAACTTGAATCTTGGTATGAGTCACTTGGATTTGAAATAAAAAAATATAAAACAAAAAGATTTGGAAAAGTGTCTATAGGAATACTTAATCTAAACTAAATTCTCGGGGTGGTCTAAGAGGTGTTGTTTGCACCCTCGACTATACAAGGAAGTCTGTACTAATGAAACAGTTATCTCCAAGATACTTGTACATGGTTAAATATTCATAGTTTTAGTGGTAAAATATGAAAATGAAAGATTGCAAATTAACTATACAGATAGACAGACCAGTATCTGAAGTTTTTGAATATACCACAGACCCTAATAAAACTTCTGAATGGGTTAATTCAATTGTTCATGAGGAAGCAAACGAAACTCCAGTAAAAGTAGGAACTATTTACAAAAATCAAAACAAAGAAGGTGCATGGTCAGAATATGAAGTAACTGAATTTGAAAAGGATAAAGTTTTTGTGTTTTCCTCTAAGTCATCTACATATCATGTTAAATATACCTTTACTGAAATAGACAATAGTACTTGCGAACTTGAATATTATGAATGGGTGGATGAAGGAGTTTTAGATGAGCCATTTACAATAGATATTCTAGAAAAGCTTAAAAATATACTAGAAAATAAATAAACCATGATTCGATTTATTTACTTTGATGTTGGAGGAGTTGTAATTCAAGACTTTCGCGGAACAAACAAATGGGAGGAGTTAAAAAATGAATTGGGAATTCCTCAAGATAAAAGTCAAGAGTTTGAGGATGTTTATGATTTCTACCAAGATGAGATAAATACCACACGAGAAATTGATTCATTAATGCCTATTTATAAAGAAAAATTTGGAATCACTCTACCTGAAAATTATTCTTTGTTGATTGATGGATTTGTAAAAAGGTTTGAAAAGAATTTAGATATTTGGCCAGTTATAGAACTAGCTAAGAGCAAATATAAAATAGGAATACTTACAAACATGTATCCAAATATGTTAAATGAAATCAAGAATGCCGGATTACTACCTAACATTGGATTTGACCAGATAATCGACTCCAGTATCGAGAAAGTTCAAAAACCATATAAAGAAATATATGAATTAGCAGAAAAGAGATGTGGATTCAAAGGGGACGAAATCTTATTTATAGATAACAGCGAGAAGAATCTTAAAGTACCAAGTGGAATGGGATGGAATACTTTTTTATATGATTCTTCAAATGCTAAAAAGTCTAGTTTAGATTTAAAGTCGTTATTGTAATGTAAATTGAGTGTCAATCGGTTATAATTACCAACATGTGGTTCTTACTTACCTTAGTCTCTATCTTTTTGATGGCGTTAGTTTTGTATACTGACGAACACCTAGCTACTTCGAATAAGCTTCCTGAGGGTGGGGATATTCATACAAAAGTTGGAAGTGTTTTGTTAATTTCTACTTTGATGAGCTTTGTTGGAGCTGGAATTTTGGCTTTTATTACAAAGGATATTCAAATTGCTTCATTTCCTTTAACCTTGGTAATCCTTTCAGGAATACCTATGGTCATAATGTTTGCATCATATTTTTACCTGCTTCAAACCTTCCCTGTTCATCAAGTTGGTCCAATATTTCAACTTAGTTCTGTATGGCTTTTAATTTTTGAATTATTTGACGGAGGGTCAATTAGCACAATAGGCTTAATAGCAATAGCAGTTTTAATCTATGGAGCATATATTCTTGATACAGGTACATTTAAGTGGAAAGTTCCTACAAAGCTATTGATTTGGGGCATTCCAGTAACTGCCACCGCTGCGATTC
>CAWASW010000011.1:0-20520 GCA_963784785.1 Candidatus Woesebacteria bacterium
GGAAGAGCAGTTTTTGAGAAGTAATGGCTGAAGCCTTTGACCATCTCGCTACAAATGCATTATCTAGAACCCGTGATGAGTGGAAAGCTGATGTTGAAGAAATAAATAATAGACTTTTTGAAAAAATTGGCGTGAATCCAATTTATAGGAATTTTGTTGTTGATGAATTAGGTGGTAAACACACTTTGCAATTGCCATTGATGAACGAAGTTAAAGGAATATTCCAAAAGATATATAAAACTCCTCTTACAATGATGGATGGTGCAGAAGAAGGACTCCAGATTATTAAAAATATTGGTATTCCTATTGGTATAGTAACTCACGCCAGCAGAGATTGGACAATGATGAAATATGATTGGTTAAATTTAGAAAGATTTGTATCAAGAAGTGAAATTTATGTTGTAGATGAGGATGGTCACAAAACTACAGACTCATGGCTTCAAGCCATTCAATATTTTGGTCAGGTTCCAATTGATTGTGCAGTAGTTGGAGATAGTCCGAGATCTGATATTAATCCTGCGATGGAAGCAGGAGTTAAACATTGTTTTTTAGTTGAAGATCCTAATATTTGGTCAATCCACAACTTACCTGTTGATCAAAGTGTTAAGAAGATTAAGACTTTAAAACAGATTATTGAAGTGATTTAATTATGGAATGGTCAAAGAATTAATTTTTGGTACAACTAATCAAGCTAAAGTATTACAAATTGGTGGTGTTTTAGCTCCCGCAGGAATTAATATCGAAGGTGTTGCAGATAAAAGTGTATTGCCAGAAGTTGTTGAAGATGGAAAAACTGCAAATGAAAATGCAAGGAAAAAGGCTTTAGCATATGCAAAAGCATTAGGAAAAATTGTTTTTTCAATGGACAATGCACTCTACATTAATGGACTTCCTGATGATAGACAACCTGCATTAAATGTTAGAAGGATTGACGGTAAAACAGCAACTACAGATGAAGAAATGATTGAATATTATTCTAAGTTAATCAAAACCTTGGGTGGTAAAGCAGAAGGATATTGGGAATTTGGAATTTGTATTGCATCACCAGATGGTAATTATAGAGAAACTACAATTAAATCTCCAAGAACCTTTGTTTCAACTCCAACCACAAACAGACAAGCAGGATACCCATTAGAAAGTATTCAAATTGATCCTGCCACCAACAAATATATTGCAGACATGACACAACAAGAGCAGGACACATTTTGGCAACAAGCTATTGGTGAAAAATTACTAAAGTTTGTTAAATCTGTAGAATTTTAAGCACAAAAAAGCCTCAGTTGTATAAAATAAGTATTCATAAGTTTAAACGAGTATTTTATGTTATCAGTAAGCGTGGGCTAGGCATTAGAACACGGAACACAATTGGGTTAGCGAACCCCACGGAGTGGGGTGAGCGAGAAGTCCGACCATGCAGTGTTCGCGAGGCTCCGCGTAGCGGAGCTGAGCGGGAACCCGAGCTCCGCAACAATTCCTTCCCCTTTAACCCCTCCCTTGTTGCTCCGCTAAACATCAAAAATTTGTTGTAAAATAAGTCCGAGCTAAATTGTAGACATTGAGCCAAACGACCGACCTGTCGGGTCGAGCGAAGCGAAGACCACGACTTTTGCCCATCCCCTCGGACAAAACAACAACACAACAAAACACAGAATATAGTAACTAAATAATCAAAATATTGACCTATTTTGATGTCTTGATACGGATTATTTACGGGCGTATAAATGATAGTAGCATGGCTACTAATGTAAATAATCCTAGTCAAGACAAATACTTCATCTACGCTCGCAAGTCTACAGATGTGGAAGATAAACAAGTACAGTCTATTGATGGACAGCTTGATGAACTCCGTGAACTTGCCAAGAGAGAATGTCTGATTGTTGTGGAAGAATTTATTGAAAAACAATCAGCCAAAATTCCAGGGAGACCTGTGTTTAATAAAATGTTAAATTTAATTGAAAAAGGAAAAGCTAATGGAATTCTCTCTTGGCATCCAGATAGACTTGCAAGAAACAGCGTAGATGGTGGAAAAGTAATTTATTTAGTAGATACAGGAAAAATATCTGCCCTCAAATTTAACACCTTTTGGTTTGAACCCACTCCTCAAGGTAAGTTTATGCTTTCAATTTCATTTGGACAATCGAAATATTATGTTGATTCTTTGTCAGAAAATACTCGTCGTGGGTTAAGACAAAAAGCTAGAAATGGATATTTACCAAGTACTGCACCTCTTGGATATTTAAATGATACTAGGAATAAAACTATCGTTGTTGATAGAAGAGTTGCTCCCGTTGTTGTTGAAGCATTTGAAAAATATTCAAAAGGTAATATCCAAATAAAGGAGATTTCTAGCTTTTTAGCATCAAAAGGTATTAAATCCTCCAATGATAATAAAAAAAGTTCTGTGTGTATTAAGTGGTTTCTTACAAACCCATTTTATATTGGTCTTTTTAGATATGGAGGAGAAGTGTATGAGGGCAGACATACTCCAATTATCTCAAAGAAACTTTTTGATGAAGTGCAAGAAGTCCTATTTATTAGAAACCATCCATGGAGTAAAGCAAGGTTAGAGAAAGTTCATAAACCATACTTAGGACTTCTAAGGTGTGGTGAGTGTGGAATGGCAATTACTGGAGAGATCAAAGTTAAACATTATAAAAATGGTACTGAGGGTATCTTTAAGTATTATAGATGTACTAAAAAATCTAAAGTTACCAAATGTTCTCAGTCCCATTTTAATAATGAAGAAGATGTCCATTCCCAACTCACCACACTCATCAAAAACTATTCTTTGAGACAAGATTGGGCAAAACAAATGTT
This sequence comes from Candidatus Woesebacteria bacterium, assembly GCA_963784785.1. Classification (GTDB taxonomy): domain Bacteria; phylum Patescibacteriota; class Microgenomatia; order UBA8517; family UBA8517; genus JAUYMM01. The sequence continues at coordinate 2,818 of CAWASW010000011.1, forward strand.
TAAAAAATTAGAAATTGAAAAGTTAAACATTGCCCAATCCTGCCTTGATGTAACAGGAGTTAAGAGAAAGGATTTAGAACAGATAGACATTAAACAAAAACTTCTCCTTGATAGTTACCTTGACCAGATAATTGACAAGGATTCTTTTCAAAATAAAAAGTATGAATTAATGTCTAAACGCAAAACTTTAGAAGAACAAATCCTTTCTCTTAAAAACAATCAAGGCAGTTGGATTGAACCTATGAAAAATTGGATAAATGAAGCTAGTTCTGTAGATCAAATAATATCATCAAACAACAAAGAACAAGTAAAGGCTCTCGCCGTTAAAATCTTCGGCTCGGACCTTTACCTAGAAAACAAAACTGTCCGAGGGGATGGGCAAAAGTCGTGGTCTTCGCTTCGCTCGACCCCGACAGGTCGGTCGTTGGCTGGGGAACAGGGATTCGGACCCCAATATGCAGCTCCAAAAACTGCTGTCCTACCATTAGACGATTCCCCAATAGTGCCTTATTTTTGATATAATGTGACCCCTGGCAGAGTCGGACTGCCCTTGCTGGGATGAAAACCCAGCGTCCTAACCGATAGACGAAGGGGCCAAATAGTGTCCCTTCGTCTCAACTCACGTTGAAGACAGAAGGGGTCAATTGAAATTAGCCAATCACAAGTGATCTGTTACGAACAAATTCGAACTGACTTCAAGCGTGTTTCCTCGCTCACCGCTTCGCGGTTCGCTTAGCTCGCCCCTGCGGGGCTCGCTTAACAACATTTTTCTCAGCGCGATTTTTTGTGTTTGGCTGCGCCAAACTAAAGCAACAGAACACCGAAAACTTCAAAGAACAAAGCAATTATATCATAGAACAACGGAAGCCTGACGGGTTACCGTAAGCACCTCAAAGAACACCGTCAACTGGCCGTATTCACGGCCTTATTGCGGTCTAACGGTTGACGGTTTGCGGTAACGACTACCGCAACTGTAACCCAAGCACCTTTCAGTCGCAATTTGCCCTATCGGGCATCTACCCAAGTGCTACAGGAAGTACAAGTGCCTTCGGCACAGCACTTGGTTAGAAGGTAGAACAACAAAACCATTGCTCCTGAGATATCCCTTTATAGGGATCCTGCCCTACACAAAACACCCCAAAGCTACAGGGAACTGGCTGGCGCCTGTGCAGGGCAGGGGGAAATCTAACAATAGTGACAAACACTAGACAACAACTTCAAGCCGATTAGGAATACGTACATGCCCACTCATATCATATTCTGTTGCTCCAAGTTTTTTTAATAAATTTAAATCGTTTTCTACCAAATCTGGTTTACCTATTAACGATGGAAGAGATTGGTCAAATAAATCTGACGTACCTGATGCTACATCAGATACAAATTGATCCTTTTTGTCACTTGAATATATATCCAAAATTTTATTTACTTGTTCATCTGAAAGACCCAACTCTTTAATTGTTTTCTCAACAATGTCTTTAGATTTATAAAATTGATCAAACAATGTCCCTGCAACATGCTCAGTAGCATCGCTGGCTTTTGATCCTAAGTGCATTTCATGATCTAATCGCCAATAATATCTATCAGTAGCTGTGATTTCTACGCCTTTTTCTAACACGATATGTTGTGCATACATATTTTCAGACTCTATATATGCCTCTGGTGCATGGAGCACATACTTTGCTCCACCAAATGCATTGTAGAGTTCATTCCACCCACCGAGCCATTCTCGAGCATCAAGAGCCGTATTAAGTCCAGTTGTACTTTTCAATTCTTTAAGTGCCCTCTTTGTAAATTGATAGTCTTTTTCGGGTGTGATATTTTTTGTCATATCGTTTTCCGTATTAGTAATTGCTGATCCTATCAAGCTGCCCACAAATCTTTCTGGTTGGACTTCAATTACCTTTTCCAGTAAAGATGAAATATCTACAGGTTCCCCATTACCATATAGGTAATGCTCTATATTTAAACCTGCTCCTCCAAGACCCATTTCTTTACTATATTTAGCTGAAGTTTCTGCAAATAACCATACCATTGCTAATTTTCGTGATTCAAAAATTCTTTCGGGATCTCTGCTTATTTCAGCCTCAGCCAATTCTTTAGTTACTTTTAGGCCGTTAACAAAATGAGGATCATTAGCTATTTCCAGACCTTTATCTGCAGCTACTGCCAAGGCTGCCCCCCCAGTCCAATTCCTATTACTTTAAAAAAGTCTCTACGACTAAACTTTTTTGGTCCTCCAACATCTGGACTAGTTGCATCTGCCATATTTAACACATTATCCACTATTGATATATTAATTTCTAGTTGAAAAATATTCTCGAAGGCGTAAAGTAAAAATTGGAATCAGATTGTTAACGGATTGTCTTTTTTAATGGCGTATCAAGACAGTGAGGAGATAATCCGATCTGATTCCACTTGATACGCCTTTTGAGTTGTTAAAACAGAACAACAGAAACTATAAGACCAAAACAGAACTTTAAAAATTTTTGCCTTTTGATTTGGGAACAGAACAAAACAAAGTTCGGCAGGCACTTTTGTTAAGCGAGCCCCGCAGGGGCGAGCTAAGCGAACCGCGAAGCGGTGAGCGAGGAAACACGCTTGAAGTCAGTTCGAATTTGTTCGTAACAGATCACACAAAAAGAAATATCACTCAAAAATGTGGCAGGGTGGGAACTGCCACATATATTTTTGAGCGAATTGAAGCCCAAATTGTATGAAAATTGTAGGTGTTGGTCGGAGAAAAGGAAAACAAATCAAAATGCAAAAATTTTTCAGACCTGCGGGTCTGTAACGCAGAGAACTTAAGAACAATGCGAAAAACATAAAAAAATAACTAACTGCCATGATTAAATATATTGGATACTGTAGGAAATCAACAGATGAGAAAGACAAACAAATTCTTTCAATAGATGCTCAAATTGCTGAATTAAAAGAATTTGCAAAAAACCAGAACTTGGAAATTTTAGAATTCGTATGTGAGAGTAGAACAGCCAAAACGACTGGTCGCCCACTTTTTAATAAAATGCTTCAGAAAATTGAGAATGGCGAAGCACAAGGTATAGTTACATGGCACCCAGATCGTTTGGCTAGAAACTCGATAGATGGTGGAAAGATTATTTACTCATTAGACACTGGGAAGCTAATTGATCTAAAATTTCCCTCATTTTGGTTTGAAAACTCGCCACAGGGTAAATTTGTACTCAACATCCCGTTCTACCAAGAAGTTCGAAACTATTTCAAGCACAATGCGGTGGCGTCGGCTGACCCCACCCAGCCGACGCATTATTAATATCGCTCGGCCTTTGGCCTCGCTTATTTTCAGCGCGCGCGATTTTTGCTCGCCTGCGGGCGAGCAGAGACACTTTTAGTTTCTCTGACTCTTTTAAAAAAGTTGCAAATTTGAACTAGACCCATAGTACTTGACTTTTGAGAAAAGCCATGTTAGTATGACACTAGTAAATTTGAGAAATTCAAGTTCAATTTGCAACTTACAGTTTCTCAATTTTTAGTTTAATTAAGTTTCTTGCACATTAATAAATTGCGGAATAGTTTATCCTCTTTTTGATAAGGAGTGAGTAGCTTCTTGGGTATTAGTTTAATTACTCGTGCCTAAAGAGCTATTCATTTCAATTCAAAAGGAGAAACAAATGGATCCAGAAATCAGATTTGAGTTCGAAGGCCGTAAGTATACGGTTGAGTCCAAGGCGTATGATCTCGGCAGAATTATTTTGCCTGATGGTCGTATGCTTGAAGCAGAGGCTTGGTTGGAATCATATCCTCCACAGCCCGAAGGATTGCACGAAGTCAACCACACTTTCAAGGCTCTTGAGCCTGCGAAGATTGCTGAGTTGCTCGATGCTGTCGTAGCTAAAGAAATTTAGCATCATTATTTTTCATATCGAATCAATAAAAGGAGATAGAAAATGGCTGCAATCGGTTTACTTACTGTGTTCGTTTTTACGATGTTGTTGCAGGGATTTGTTCTGAAGGTCTTGTGGGCGTGGTTCGTTGTACCCACCTTCGGTCTTAATGGGCTTTCCCTCGCCGCCGCGCTTGGCCTTTCGATGATGACAAGTTACCTGACTCACCAATATCACAAGGACGATCGGTCCATCGGCGAACAGGTGCTTTACAGCATTCTCGAATGCGTCATTGCACTCGTCATCGGCTGGGTTATCCATCTGTTTATGTAATTCCGCAAGGTTCAAGAAACGCCCTCCACACGGAGAAAGATCGTTTGCTGTTATTTGGCAAATTGTTTTTCGAAGTTGGAGGGTGTTTTTTTGGTTTAAATTTGATTATTGATATTTTTTACAGAAGTCATAAATTTAAAGTGTACTCAGATTTTGTGGATAGACTTTTTTAGTGGCGCACAGAGACAGAATGGAGTCTATCCAATCTGAGTACACTCGGTGCGCCATTTAAGTTGTTAAAACAAAACTAGAACATTAAAAATTTTTGCACATTTTCTTTTTCCGCTTTCAGCGGATTTCGAGCCGACTTTTTGCGAGGCCAAAGGCCGAGCGATATTAATAATGCGTCGGCTGGGTGGGGTCAGCCGACGCCACCGCATTGTGCTTGAAATAGTTTCGAACTTCTTGGTAGAACGGGAGGGTTGGCACAGATTGGGCAGGAAAACTGGCCGCGCCCCCATTCGCGGCCAGCAAATTGTATGGAAAATACAGGCAGAATTCGGTCTTTTAAAAAGTAAAAAAGAAAATGTGCAAAAATTTTTCAGGCCTCTGGCCTGTAACAACTTAAAAAAACAACAGATAAAAATAAGAGGTTGGAAACTTAAATTAAACTGCCAAAATGAAATACATAGGATATGCCAGAAAATCAACAGATGAAAAAGATAAACAAGTTTTGTCGATTGATAATCAAATTTCAGAACTAAAGGAGTTTGCTTTAAGAGAAAATCTAGAAATTGTTGATTTTCTGACTGAAGCTCAAAGTGCAAAAGTAACTGGTAGACCAATATTCAACTCTCTTGTTAAAAGAATAGAAAAGGGTGAGGCTCAAGGTATAGTTTCATGGAATCCCGATAGAATTGCTAGAAATAGTGTCGATGGTGGAAAAATAATATATCTTTTAGACACTGGAGAACTTCAGTCATTAAAGTTTCCAACACACTGGTTTGAAAATACTCCACAAGGGCGCTTCATGCTTTCAATCGCATTTGGGCAGGCCAAATATTATGTTGACAATTTAAGTCAAAATGTACACAGAGGTTTAAAATACAAAATTAAAATGGGTGTTTGGCCTGCCTTAGCACCTTGGGGTTACAAAAATGATCGGAATCTTAAAACTGTAGTTCTAGACCCAGTAAAAGCTAATGTCATTAAAAAGGCGTTTGAACTGTATGCTACAGGCAAGTACACCTTGCATGATATGTGTATGTATTTTTACGAAAATGGGATACGAGAAAGAAACACTGGTGAGCCACCAGAAACAACTACTGTAAGAGAGGTTTTTAAAAGGCCATTCTATTATGGTTACATGTTATACAATGGTGAACTCTATCAAGGCACACACACCCCAATTATCACAAAAGATACTTTTGATAAAGTACAGGAGGTCATTAAAAAGCGTGGGTGGTTTCATACAAAGTTATTTAGAACACCTAGATACGATTTTGCCTTTACTGGTTTCATCAAGTGTCATTATTGTGGTTGTAGTGTAACAGCAGAAAGCAGACCATTTTTCTTCCCGAAGACTAATAACAGAGTTAATTACCTATATTATCACTGTACTAAAAAGAAAGGTGAGTGTTGTCAAAAAGGTTACACTCGGGAAGAAATAATAGCAGTTCAGTTTAGAGAAATAATTAAATCACTTTCAGTTTCTCAAGGCTGGGTAGAGCAGATGAACAAGTTTTTAATTCAAGATATAGAAACTCAAAAAAGCGTAGACAAAATTAGTTCATCAAGCCTAGAAACTGAAATTTCTCAAACTGAACAAAAACTAGATACACTTCTTGAAGCCTACCTAGACACAGTGATAGATAGTGAAAGTTATGTTAAAAAGAAAAATGAACTGATGGAAAGAAAAGCAAACTTGGTTAGTAAACAAAAGGAATTAACAAGTGACAATCCAAATTGGATCGAAGCAGTAACGAACTACATAACCTGCGCACAAAAGTGCGCAAAAATCGCGCGCGCTGAAAATAATTGCCATGATCTTGCAGACATGGCAAAAAAAGTCGGCTCGAAATACTTTTTAAAAGACAAGAAAATCGAATTCTGCCTGTATTTTCCATACAATTTGCTGGCCGCGAATGGGGGCGCGGCCAGTTTTCCTGCCCAATCTGTGCCAACCCTCGCATTTTCTCAATCAAAATATTACATAGATAATCTTTCAGAGAATGTAAAAAGAGGTATGAAACACAAAGTTAGAATTGGAGTTTGGCCTGTACAGGCTCCACTTGGTTATTTAAACGACAAATTAACAAAAACTATTGTAGTGGATCCTGTAAGGCACAAAATTATAAAAAAGTGTTTTGAAATGTTTGCAACAGGCAAGCATTCTTTTACATCTATATCTGATTTCTTGTTTAGTGTCGATATTAAATCAAGATCAAATAAAAAGATAAAAGTAGATACCATTAAAAGAATGCTTTCTAATAGGTTTTATTTAGGTGTGATGAATTATAAGGGAGAGCTTCATAAAGGGATTCACAGACCAATTATTTCAAAACAGCTTTTTGATTTAACACAAAAACAAATTGTACGGTTTGAGAGGCCTAGATACAACGGACATGATTTTCCATTTATTGGTTTGGCAAGATGTGGTGAGTGTGGTGGTGCTATTACTGCTGAATCACATTCTCGTAAATATAAAAATGGTAATAATCCTACCTTTATATATTACAGATGTACTAAAAAGTTTGGAGTTTGTAATCAAAAATATATTTCACAAAATAATCTTGCCAAACAATTACGAAAATCAGTCCGTAATATAACAATTCCAGGTGAGTGGAAAGAAAAGTGGCTGGAGTTACTAGAACAGGACAAGGTTGCAGAATCAGTCAAAGCAAAAGAAAACACAGCTTTGACTGAAACAGAACTCCAAACTACAGAAATTAAGTTAAGTAGGTTATTAGATGCATATTTAGACGGAGTATTAAACGAGGAGGATTATAAACTTAAAAAGAATGAATTATTTAACACTAAACTTAATTTACAAGAACAAGTAGAGAAAATTAAAACTAACGGCAATAGTTGGCTCGAACCACTAGAACATTTCATATTGAGTGCCTTTCAGGCACAAAAAATCGCGCAAGAGAAAAATGATTTCGAAAGTTTAGCAACTTTCGTAAGAAGTGCCTGCTCGAACTTTTTCCTGACCGACCAACACCTACAATTTTCATACAATTTGGGCTTCAATTCGCTCAAAAATATATGTGGCAGTTCCCACCCTGCCACATTTTTGAGTGATATTTCTTTTTGTGTGAGCCCGGATGGATTCGAACCATCGACTTATTCCTTAAAAGGGAACCACTCTACCGCTGAGTTACGGGCCCAAACTTACTATGTCTCTGTATTTTAGCAAATTTAAACGCATTTACCAACAGATACTTGATATTCGTAGTTACTTCGGTATATATTTAATTATGACGAGTAAAGATAGTGAAAAAGAAAATGCGATAAAACTTAGAAAACAAGGCTATTCTTATACTGAAATATTAAAAGAGATTAATGTTTCGAAGGCAACACTTTCTGGTTGGTTAAGAAATATAAAATTAAACGATATTCAATCTGAAAGACTTAGGTCAAAAAACGAATGTGCAAGGCATCTTGGAAGTATCGCACTTCGAAATAATAGAATAAACAAAACTAAGAAAATTATTGAAGCTGCCAAATCGGAAATTAACATGATAAATGATACCAATTTAAAAATTATTGGTGCAGTCCTGTATTGGGCAGAAGGTAGTAAACAAAACGAGAATAGACCGAGCAAAGAGCTAATTTTTACCAACTCTGATCCAAAAATGATTAAAATTTATTTGCTTTGGCTAAATAAATGTTTGTTCGTAAAGCCAGAAAACATAAAATTTGAAATTTATATTCATGAAACGTACAAAAAAACACCAGGTGTGCTTTCTTTCTACTGGTCAAGTGTCACAGGCTTTCCGATTAATATGCTGAGCAAAATTTATTTTAAGAAAAACAAAGTAAATTCGATCAGAAAAAATAAAGGTGATAGCTACCATGGTGTATTGCGAATAACAGTTAAAAAGAGCACCGATTTAAGTAGAAAAGTTATGGGTTTAGTTGAGGGAATATGTCTACAAACTGGAGTGATTCACTGATATAATTACAATTTCATGAAAAACAAAAACCTATTCTTGGTTGCAATTGTTGCAGTAGTCAATGCCTTGGGCTATGGTATTATCATTCCTGTTCTTTATACATATAGTAAAAAGTTTGGTTTGACGGATATACAAAATGGACTATTGTTTTCGTTATTTTCTTTATGCCAGCTTATAGCCACCCCATTTATTGGAAGACTTTCTGATAAATATGGAAGAAAGCCGCTTCTCGCAATTTCTTTAATTGGATCTGCTGTTTCATTTTTTATGATGGCTTTTGCACCAAGCGCAATATTTTTGTTTTTAGCTCGCGCACTTGATGGAATAACTGCAGGAAATATTCCTGTAATCTCTGCAATTATTTCTGACACTACTGATGAAAAAAATAGGGGAAAGGGCTTTGCAATACTTGGTGCCTCCTTTGGATTTGGATTTGTTTTTGGCCCTGCTATAACTTCATTAACATCTGGTATTAGTTTGTCTCTACCATTCATTATTGCTGGAGTAGTTTCAACTATTGCTGTTATTTTAACTTTTGTAATTTTGAAAGAGACTAATATGCATATTGGGGAAGTTAAGGACAAAAGCCTATTTAATTTTAGAGCGTTTAAAAAAGACTTAAATGATAAAAACATAATTTATTTATTAACAATTTTATTTTTGTATACTACAGCTTTTACAATGTTTACTTATTCTTTGCAGCCTTTTGCTATTAAGATATTGCATCTAGATGTAATGCACATTTCTTGGATATTTACAGGGATTGGAATCGTTGGAATAATTACTCAAGGATTTATTTTTCCTCAAATGTCCAAAAGATTTAATTTAAGAAAAATATATATAGTCGCTTTATCTGTTCTCTCTGTAGTGTTTTTACTACTTAGTTTTTCAAATAGCTATTTTTATTTTATGTCGGTTTTGATGTTCATGGCACTTGCTAATTCATTTGTTTCGCCTTTATCTCAAACATTTTTGTCTAAATCTGCTGACGCCAAATCCCAAGGATCAATCCAAGGAATTGGATCAACCTTTACGTCTCTGGGACAAATATTAGGCCCTATTTTAGGTGGATTTGTATCGTCCTACGCTTTGAAATTTTCATTTGTTGGGTCGTCTATTTTTGTATTTATCTGTATTTATTTTGCAGTAAAGTTATTTCATGCTCACTATGTCAAGGAATCTGCTTTCTGATACAATCTGTTTATGGTTGAATGTACTTTAGAAATTGATAATAAAAAAGTTTGTTATTCTGACGTTGGTAGTGGTCCGGTAATTGTCTTCATACATGGTTGGATGGATTCAAAAAAAGCATATAGTGATGTTATTGATATTTTGTCCAAAAAATATAGATGTATAAGCATTGATCTTCCTGGTTTTGGACATTCTGAAATTGTTGAAAATATAAAAGTTAATGAAATGTCTGCATTAATTCACAGATTAGTTAAAAAGTTAAAACTAAAAGAGTTTAATTTAGTTGGACATTCTTTAGGGGGCGGGGTATCAATAGTTTATGCTAAGAAACATCAAGATAAAATTAATAGAATTGTATTAATTTCTCCTTTTGTGAGTTATAAACAATTTTCCAGAATCACTTTCTATATGATTAGGTATTTAATTCCTAATTTTATTAAGTCTCGTATATCAATTTTAATTTTTAAATTTATTACTTTGGTGAACCATATTTTTTATCACAAAAGTTTGAGTTTGGAATATTTAAAACATGTTGAGAATGAAGATGTTGCCCAGAAGGCTATAAATGCTTTTAATATTGCATATGAACTTTCTAGTCTTGATTTGTATAAAACACTTAAAAAAATTAGGAAAGATATATTGATAGTTTATGGGATGAAAGATTCGTTACTGAGCATTAAGCCTTTAGTTCCTTTTTTTGGAGTATTTAATAATATTAGGCTTGCTATATTTCAGGATGTAAGACATTTTTTGTATACTTATAATAATGACGACTTGGCTGAAAAAATTGACTTGTTCTTTTCTGGGGATACGGTACAATAATTAGACGTATGGAAATCATTAAAGAAGTAATTAGTTTTGTGTTACACATTGATACGCACTTAGGTGAGATAATTACAACATATGGTGTGACTTCTTATTTAATTCTTTTTGGTATAATTTTTGCAGAAACAGGCTTAGTTTTTGTACCTTTCCTGCCAGGTGATTCATTACTTTTTGCTGCTGGAGCATTTGCTGCAATTGGTTCATTTAATTTGTATTTGGTTTTGGGCATATTATTCGTAGCTGCATTTTTGGGAGATACTGCAAACTATTGGATAGGGCATTTTTTTGGACAGAAAATAATTGATAATCCAAAAATTCCATTTATAAATCAAAAACATATTGATGAAACTCAAGAGTTCTATGAGAAACATGGTGGAAAGACGATATTCTTAGCGAGATTTGTACCAATTGTGAGAACTTTCGCCCCATTTGTTGCTGGTATTGGAAAAATGCATTATGGAGACTTCATTAAATATAATTTGACTGGTGGATTTGTGTGGGTTTTTGGATTCACCTTACTTGGCTTTTTCTTTGGTAATATTCCAGTTGTTAAAGAAAACTTTTCAATTGTTGTTCTTGCTATAGTTGGTCTATCCGTTGCTCCAATGGTATATGAAGTCATTAAATCAAAAATTAAAAAATCAGATAAATAATTTTATTTATTGGCATAGGTCTGTAGTTCAGAGAAAACATATCGAGGCAGCTCTCCATAGCAAAATTACAATAGAGATTGATTTGTCTTTTGATGAAGTTACGAAAAAACCATATATAGGGCATTCAAATAAAATATATAATTCAATTTTTGATAAATTACTGATGGGAGATGCTTCTGAAAATATTTCGTTTGAAGATCTAATTGATTACGTTAACGATAAACAACTTTGTGCGGTTTTTGACTGTAAGAGTGATAAAGTCCTTAAATATTTGTTGACTAATTCTAATAAATATAATTTTGATAACGTTATTTTCCATGCGTTTATTGGTGAATGGTGCTTTGACAAAGAAAATAGAAGATATAAAGAATGTATAAAACTTGAGGATATCAAAAAATTTAAAAATTTTACTAAAACTTTTTGGATTGGATCCTCCCTTATTAAAAATTATAGTCAGCTTGATCCACAAACTATTAAGATAGTAACTGATACAGGGAAGGGTGTTATTGACGGAATTTCTTTTTTTACTCACTATTACCAATTGTTATTTCCAAAGCTTTCAATTTATAAAAATATTAGTGATGATGGGTATATACCTGTTTTTGCTTCCGATTTAGTTTTTATGAAACCAAATTTTAAATATATTGGAGTATCTAATTTCATCAATAATTGTACAAAGAATTCTTATGAAAAATAAATTATATTTGCTGACTTTAACATTTGTATTTTTGATATTTATTTTTTTAAATAGGCAAAAATTATTTCAACCGTTTAATCCAGAAGTTGTTGATAGATATCTAAGGTCACAAGACATATTAGATTCAGAAAATAAAATTAAAGATCGCATCTTTATTTCAGACGAGGAAATTTATATAGCTTCTGGATATTTGTACGCAAATGTGGCAAAGCCAAGTGACTATAATTTTCAACATCCACCATTTATTAAATATCTATTTGGGTACTCTGCAAAATACTTTAATTTACCACTTCTACCAAATATATTTTTTTCTGCCATATTGCTTCTTGAAGTTTATCTGGTAGGTAAACTTGTTTTTAAAAGTGAAACAATTGGGCTATTAAGTTCGATTTTGTTACTTTTTGATCCTGTTTTTAAAGAAGTCACAACCTATGCACTTTTAGACTTGGGCCAAATGGTATTTATATTAGGTTTTATAATAACAACTTTATTTAAGCCAAAGAATTTTATTTTGTCTGGAATTTTACTCGGTTTGGCTATGGCCTCCAAATTTTATTCTCCAGTTTTAATTTTTCTTGTTCTGATCTATTTGTATAAGTTTATTCGTAAATCATTATTCATAAATCATGAATCAATGGTTCTCGCATTTGCATTTTTATCATTTAGTTTTTGCTACATAAAAGCATTTCCATTTAATGTTTTTTTTGAGCAGGCAAAAATAATTAAGTTTATGTTGGACCATAATAAGGCTATTGAGTGGGGTGGAGTATTACCAATGTTTTTTGGTGGATATATCCTTTGGCCAATTTTGTTCTTTGCAAACTTGTTTGCAATCCTGAATACTAAATTTCAGGATCCGCGTTTCTTGTTTTTCCTAATTCCTATTTCATACTTCATAATTCTTAATTTACAATTGCCGTTTATTCGCTATTTCATTTTAGTTCTACCTTTCCTATACTTAAGTTTGTCTAAACTAATATGCGAAAAATTATTACATTACTAATTGTTTTAGTTGGAATATTTTTAGTTCCATTTAATGCTTTTGCAAAGGATTATTCAATTAGCTCTGCAGATTTTACAGTCCAGATTAATAAAGACGGCTCAGCAGACGTTACAGAGAAAAGAACTTATAACTTTGACGGCAGCTATTCATGGGCAGACGAATGGATCAACATGAAAGGGTATAGGGTACAGGTTTTAGGGGTTAGTGGGGCAGATAGTTTCACTACAGAAGTTACAGAGGATAAAACTTATATAAAATGGTTTTATACCGCTCTAAACGAAACTAAAACTTTTACAATTAGTTATATAATTCTTGATGCGGTAACAAATCATGATGATATCTCTGAATTTTATTGGCAGCTAATTGGGGATGAATGGGAGAAGGGAGTGGAAAGTGTAACTGCTAAAGTAATTCTTTACGAAAATGTCAAAGATAATCAAATTTATGGATTTGGACATGGGCCATTAAACGGCGTTGTAAATATACCAAGTACTAAAGAAATTAATTTTTCAGCTAGTAACTTGCCGTCAAAAACAATGTTTGAGGTGCGAGCCCTTTTCCCTAAAGGAATGCTTGCCGGAGGAAAAGCTGGGAGTTCTAATCTTGAAAGTATTTTGGCAGAAGAAAAAGAATTTGGACTAAAAACTAAAAATCAGGGTAGATTACAAAATGTTATTTTGCTTTTGCTATCAATATTTGTAGTCTACAGGGTCATAGTATGGGTTAAGAGGTGGGTGGTATATGGAAAAGATAATAGACTACCAGAGGTTAATTCTGCAGGTCTTCTTCATGAACCACCGTCTGAAATCTCTCCTGTTTTTGTTGAGACACTAATAGTTGGGAATCCCACAGGTAAATCAATCGTATCTACCATCTTAGAACTAGTTCGAAGAAAGATTTTGGCAATCGAGTTTGTTAAAAATGGTAAGAAGTCGTTTTTTGGATCACGTGATCAATACTTTTTAGTTTTTAAAAACGAAAAGTTAAAGACATACAAGATGGAGTCAGATTTACTATTGTTTTTGTTTACAGCTACTAAAATGAAATTGGATTTTGAAGATATTAAAGACCTAGGCAAGAAGTATCCAACAAAAACTTCTACATTTTGGTCAAAATGGCAAAGAGATGCTAAAGATGGTCTTAAAAAATTGGGTTTTTATGAAGAACAAAGTTTGAAGTACCAAACCAAAGCAATTATTGAAACTGTAATAGTTGGAATTTTAACCTTTATGTTTGTAATAATGACTCTGGCTGCTTCACCTTATTATTTTCTAATTTTTATAATTTATTTAGTGTTCATGATTACAATTTCTGTTTTAATGCCAAAGAAATCACAATGGGGTGGGGTGGAAATGGCAGGCTGGATGGCCTTTAAAAAATGGTTAAAAGATTATTCAGTAACAAAAAATTATCCAATTGACTCTGTAATCCTTTGGGAAAAATATTTAGTTTACGGTACAGCGCTTGGAATTTCTGTTAAAGCCCTATCTCAGTTACCAATTAAATTCTCTGAAAGCTTTGAAAAGTCAGGAATGTACTTTGTTGGTACTTCTAACGGAAATTTTTCAAATTCCTTTGCAAGCATGTCGTCTGGAATTAATTCATTATCCACTAGCTTCTCAGGTTTTGGTGCAGTTGGCACCGGCTCATCAGGAGGGTTTTCTGGTGGTGGTGGTGGAGGCGGCGGCGGTGGAGGAGGTGGAGCTGGGTAAAATACAAAAATGGTATAATAGATTTATGGAAGCCGAACCGTTAATAATTGATTTTAAAGAAGTAAATGCAAAAGATATAGAAAGAATCAAGTCTGCAATTGAAGAAACTGATAAATTAACTAAAATATATTTAAGTCAACCTAAGCTATCACATCCTGCGTTAGCTATGGCAGCAAAAGAGTTAAATTTACCCTTTGATCTTAATAAGGAATTAATAGATAGCCAAATTTTAGATTATTGGGCGGGTATAGGTGAAGGTTTGGGCGCTGAAACCGTTCGCGAAACACTTCAGAAAGCATTAAAACTTAACCCTCAACAAAGATTGACGAGTATTGAATATAACGGATGTGAATGGATGCTTTACCAGCCAGATAAATTGGCAGAGATACCAGAAGAAAACAGAATGAAACTAACGCATGTTGATGTGAATAGAGTGTATGTTGCATGTGGTGGAACATTAGTTAGTAGCACAAAATAAGTCCTTGTTGAAATTAGAATTATGAATGGTATAATTCTCATACAAGTTTAAAGGTTGACTCGTCCGCCCAAGGCGGATTGATAACCCCCAATAGCACCTTTAAAATTAGTTCATAGGGAATAGTGAATAGGGAATAGTTATAAAAACCCAAGTTTATTTTTAAGTTAGACGTTTTTATTAATTTGTTTCTTATTCTTTATTTCTTACTGTGCTAATAGATCTTTAACATTGAAATGCAAATATGACAGTATAAATCAAGATAAGATAGTAGAGAATATCGAGGAGATATTTTCATTCAAGTTGTGACTAGGAGTGTGTAGAGATGTTTCTAAAACATTTAAAATTTAGAACCGTCACTTTTTGAGGATTTGATCCTGGTCCAGGATGAACGCTGGCGGCGTGCCTTAAGCATGCAAGTCGAACGGAGTTGTAGCAATACAGACTAAGTGGCGGACGGGTGAGTATAAAATAGGAATCTACCCTATGGTGTGGAATAGCCTCGTCGAAAGACGGGGTAATACCGCATGA
This sequence comes from Candidatus Woesebacteria bacterium, assembly GCA_963784785.1. Classification (GTDB taxonomy): domain Bacteria; phylum Patescibacteriota; class Microgenomatia; order UBA8517; family UBA8517; genus JAUYMM01. The sequence continues at coordinate 18,216 of CAWASW010000011.1, forward strand.
TCCCGCAAGGGTAAAAGCGCTTAACCGCGCGCTGATGGATGAGCCTGTTTCCTATCAGCTAGTTGGTGAGGTAAAAGCTTACCAAGGCTACGACGGGTAGGGGGTGTGAGAGCACGACCCCCCACAATGGGCACTGAGACACGGGCCATACATCTACGGATGGCAGCAACTGGGAATCGTTGCGCAATGGACGAAAGTCTGACGCCGCGACGCCGCGTGAAGGATGAAGGCCTTCGGGTCGTAAACTTCTTTTGCCATATGGGATGACCATATGGAGAATAAGCATCTACTAACTACGTGCCAGCAGTCGCGGTAATACGTAGGATGCAAGCGTTATCCGGATTTATTGGGCGTAAAGAGTTGTGTAGGTGGTTTTGTAAGTTATACTTGAAAGACTCGGGCTTAACCCGAGGAAGGGGTGTAATACTGCAAGACTTGAGAAGTGGCAGGGGAAATCGGAACTGTTGGTGTAGCAGTGAAATCCGTTGATATCAACAGGAACACCAAAGGCGAAGGCAGATTTCTGGGAAATTTCTGACACTGAGACACGAAAGCTAGGGGAGCGAAAGGGATTAGAGACCCCTGTAGTCCTAGCCGTAAACGTATGCCTGCTAGCTGATGCGGAGTTAAATCTCGTTGCGTAAGCTAACGCGTTAAGCAGGCCGCCTGGGGAGTACGATCGCAAGTTTAAAACTCAAAGGAATTGACGGGGACGCGCACAACCGGTGGAGCATGTGGTTTAATTCGATACAAAGCGAAAAACCTCACCCAGTTTTGACATACAACCGTTTAATCTCTGGAAACAGAGAGCAATCCTTAAGAAAGGATGGTAGAACAGCTGCTGCATGGCTGTCGTCAGCTCGTGTCGTGAGGTGTTCCCTTAAGTGGGGTAACGAGCGCAACCCCTGTCCTGTGTTAAATATTCTCAGGGGACTGCCCTCATTTATTGCGGGAGGAAGGAGGGGACGACGTCAAGTCAGCATGGCGCTTATGACCTGGGGCAACACACATCCTACAATGGGAACAACAATGGGTTGCAAAACCGCAAGGTGAAGCAAATCCCATTAAATGGCGTCTCAGTTCAGATTGAGGGCTGCAACTCGCCCTCATGAAGTCGGAATCGGTAGTAATCGCAGATCAGCAGACTGCGGTGAATACGTTCTCGCGTCTTGTACACACCGCCCGTCAAGCCAGCAAAGTTGGAGGTGCCCGAAGCTTCGTATTTTATCGGAGGAAGGTAGAATTCAGCGATGAGGACTAAGTCGTAACAAGGTATCCCTACTGGAAGGTGGGGATGGATCACCTCCTTTCTAAGGAGTTGTAATATACACCCCTTTTTTAAGATGCATAGTTTAAAGGACAAGAAAAAACGGCATTAAAAATCATGTTCCTAGTCGCAACTTGGATAATCATTGATAGTACTGAAATAACATATTTGAAATTAGATGACTAACCCCGCTTAACAGTGGGGTTTTTTGTGGTGAAAAAATGTGATATATTTTATTTATGAGGCTTAATCTTGAGCAGAAAAAGTCACTTAGCAATTATTCTGGGAATTTATCAATTGCGTGGTTTGCTGCAGGGGTAATTGGCCCAATAGTTACAAAACAAGATTTAGATGGACTTAAGGGGATAATGATTATTTCTGCGATTTTGACTGTAATTTTTTTGCTGGCCATGCTATCATTTACAAAAGAAAGGAACAATAAACGAAAATGAGCATATATGTAGCATATTCAATCGCAGCAGTTTTTTCAGCATTTTTAATAGGTTTTATGTATTTTTTAGTAAAAGATAGCTATTAATTAATATGACTCAAACAGATATAATTGCACAATGGGTGATGTTTGCTTCAGTTCTCGTTTCAGCCTTTTTTGCATACAAACTTTGGAAGAAATAAATTTATAACCCCATCGATTTCGATGTGTTTAACTAATCTCACAGAAATGCGGGTTTTTTTGTGGGGGAAAATAGCCAAGATTCTCGTCCAATGGACGTAAAAAACTGTCTGGGATATAAATTGGTGCGTCCCAGACAGTTTCTGTGTTGATGGCAATCGTTTATTTTTTATTTTTTTGTTCACGAATTGCTTTAGCAACATCATTTATCGCAAGCGATATTATTGTTGCTGCCGTGATCAAAGAACCTGAAACGATTGCTGCGGCAACAATGCCACTGAACATTTCCATCTTAGCCTCCATGCTAAACTATAGAATATAGATAAATAAGCAAATTTGATTTATCTGAGGCTAATGGTACCACCACAAACAAAAGTCAAGTTATAGGGTACTTTTTGAAGTTAAAC
>CAWASW010000012.1:0-11401 GCA_963784785.1 Candidatus Woesebacteria bacterium
GCAATTAATCCAATTATAACCATTACTAAATATATTCCAAGCCTTAAATATAAGTTTGTTTTTTCTAATCTAACAGCTAAGTAAATAAAGGCCGGAAAAAGTACAATTACATATCTAGGCAATGACGAAAAACTTCCTGTCAAAGTTGGTATTAAATAACCCAATAAAATGTAAATCCAGTAATCCCATCTGATTTTTTTAAAGCTAAAAATAATAATTGCTAAAAATAGTAATGCTACACCAAGCTCTAACAACGTTGTAAATACAATTGGAGGATAGCTCCAAGTAAGATTAGGTATTATTTTTACAAAGTATCGATAAAACACTTGAGGCAAAGAAATTAAATGATCTGATCGATGCTCTCCCACATTTGTCTGTAAAGAATAAAAGGCCAAGGCATCGCCTTTTGCATACCAACAATAAGACATATAAGATAACAGCCCCAAAGCTGATAGACCAACTAAATATATTTTTTGTTTAAATATCTGAAAGATGTCTGTTTTCCTAGCCAAGACGTCAACAAAAATCATAACAATTATGAATGATCCATATAGTCGAGTCATTGTTAATAAAATTCCTACTAATCCAACAAGTAAATATTTATTTTTACGATATAGATAATATGTTAATAATGACAAAAACAAAAAAAGTGACTCAGTATAAACTGCTCCAAAATAAAAAGATGTTGGAAAAACCAAAAGCAAAATAACTCCAATCTTTGCATTTTTTTCTGAAAAATCTAGTTTGATTATTCTCCAAAATAAAATGAGCGATCCTAGAAATAATGTGTTAGACAAGATTATTCCTGACCATAAGTATGAACTAGTATCTGGACCTATCAATCTAGTTATAAAATTCATCATCATTGGATAAATAGGAAAAAATGCCAGCTGCAAATCTTTATACCCAAACATGGCAATTGATAAATAATGCTCTCCGTCAAAGTTAGCCCAACCCCAAAATAAAGGATTAATAATGTAATTTATATATTTACCTCCAAAAAAATTAACACCTGAGAGGGGTACGTACAATATGGATAAAATTGCAACTATAGTAATTAAAATCCTCCAAATAAAAAAGCTTTTTAAAATGAATAGAAACTCACGCTTTTGCATATACTTCTAAAGTTTCTTCTGCAGCCTTTTTCCATGAATATTCCCTTGGTAATTTGATATTTTTGTTAGGATTTTGAATTCCTCTCGCAATATCCTCCGGATTATATGGATCTACATAATTTATATTTGTTCCCAAAATTTCTACCAATGCTTGAGTTTTAGAAGCAACTAGTGGAGTGCCACAAACTACGGCCTCAAGGGCAGGTAAGCCAAAACCTTCGTAAAAAGATGGTTGAACATAACAATAAGCTAAGTTATAGAGATCATTCAATTTGTCGTCTGGAACAAAACCTAATCTAATGACATTTGAAAATCTCACACCCGCGAGGTGTGATGTTTCTGGATGAGTTAAATTCATTTTTTCAATTTCCAAGGCCTGCTTACCCGCAATAGCCAACGGAATTTTGGCTATTTCGCAGGCTTTAATAAGATTAGGTATGTTTTTATTGTAGTTAATATCTCCAGCATAAAGAACAAATTTTTTAGGAAGTTTGTAACTTGTGGCAACTTTTTTTGTTTTAATTGCTGATTTTGGAGCTAAATAAATAACGTTAACTATTTTTGGATCGATCCCCATAAATCTACAGATATCTTTTTTAGATGTCTCTGAAATAGTAATAATTTGATCAACATATATTCGCACTAAAAATTTATTAATTAAAAAATTAATTTTACCCCTAATACCTGATTTATACACTTTAGGATAAATTAGTGGAATTAAATCATGAATTGTCAAAACAAATTTAGTATTTTTTGGCTTAAAAAATGGTAAGGAAATAAAGTATGAACGGAACGATGTAAAATGAACAACGTCATACTTTGAAAGATCGTCATTTTTACTAATTTCGGGGATTTTGACATCATCATTGCTGCTAATTTTGAAAGCTTTGAATAATTCCAAATTATGAACACCAATTCCCCTTACAGAATCTCCTTTTTTAGTTGCTCCACTGACAATTGCAATTTTCATATGGTTCGATTTATTTGACATAATATAGTATAATACATTTATAGATTATTCCTCGGCCGAAGTTATCGCACTTCAATCTGGCGGAGGAATTTCTTGTTTACAGGCTTCATTTATATCGGATAAACTGACATAAAATACAATTTTCCGGTACTTTTTATTTGTTTAACTTGAACGACAAACTTCTGTTTATTTTTTGTTAGACCATAGAATCTATGAAACAGCTCAGACTTGGCTTTTAAGTTTAATATCGTGACAGGATCAATTCGAGAATGTTCCAAAAGTTCAATTGCCACAGGTAAGTATTTAAGTCGAATGGCACGTATACTGTGTGATTTATCAAATAGATGAAGCCAAAACAAATTTAGAAAAATTTTCTGTTTCAAAAAGTAAGCTGACCTAATATACGGCTGTCTTTTACTTTTACTTTTACTTTTACTTTGAAGCGACCGGAAATACTTTTCATAATGTCTATGAATTTCTTCATAATTTGATCCTGATAGTAATAAGGACTTCGTCTGATAGTAGTTCACAAAATAATTATATAACTTAGTATTCTACTCTTACATCATGAAGCCAAATTTGTGGTGGCCTCGAAAGCATAAAAACAATCACATCTGCCAAGTCTTCAGGTTTAGTAAATTTACTAAATAATTCTGTTGTTCTAGGATCACCTGCTTTTTCAAACAAACCAGTATGGGTACCACCTTGATACAATCCAGCCACTCTAATAGTTGTTTCTTTTAAATCAAGTCTCAAGCTTTCTGTAAAGCCTGTTACTCCCCATTTGCTTGCACAATAAAGAGCTTGACCGTTTTTAGCTTCGATACCCGAGTGAGAAGAAACATTTAGTATCAATGACTCATTTTTTCTTAAATCTGGCAAAAATTGATTTGTAATCATCACTAACCCAGTTAAATTAGTTCCTATTACATCTTCAATATTTTCAAGACTTGCTTCATCAAGTTGGCCTACTTTTTGCCAAATTCCTGCATTATTAATTAGGATTTCAACTTTTTCAAAATGTTTAACTATATTTTCTTTTACTAATTTAATTTGTTCAGCCGATTTTAAATCACATGAATAGAATTCAACCTTTGGGGAACCAATTTTCAAACATTCTTCTCTAACTTCTGAAAGTCTCTCTTCATTTCTTCCTATTAACGCAAGCAAAACCCCTTCTGCCGCAAGTTTTAAAGCAACCTGCTTTCCAATTCCGTCACTCGCACCTGTAACAACTGCAACTTTATTTTTCAAATTCATACAGTCTTCAAAGAAATTCCACCATCAACCATTACAATTTCTCCTGTCATCGCATCACTTTTGATAACAGCTAACGCCATATCAGCTACTTCAGAGGGATTAATCATTCTTTCAATAAGTTGTTCTTTACCACTATCGTCAAATTCCTGTTCTGTTTTTGTTCCCCAAAGTGGAGTCCTAACGTATCCGGGAGCTATCGCATTTACTAAAATTTTCGGTGCCAAATTCTTCGCAAGCATTTGTGTATAGTGATTCAAAGCGGCTTTGGCAGCACCATACGGGGCAATCCCTTTAAAACATGCTTTTCCCTCACCGTAGACTGAAGTTGTGTTCAAAATCTTTCCTGTACCGTTCATTATCTCAACTGCTTTACCAGTTACCGTGACAATCGAAAAAAGATCAACTTCAAAAACTTTTCTCCAATCATTTGCATCAAACAATCCTCTCGGACGATTGATACCAGCACTATTAACTAAGATGTCTAATTTTCCAAATTTTTCCTTTACAAATTCAAATAGCTTTTCAATTTCTTTTTCGTTATTTAGTTCAACTTTGAACTTAAAACTACCATCACCGATTTTCTTTAGTGTTTCCTCTGCTCCTTTTTCATTTGAATTATATGTAAAAACTACTTTACAACCAGCATCAGATAGAGCAAAACAAATTGCTTGACCGATTCCACTGCTCCCCCCCGTTACAATCGCAACTTTATTTCTCAAATCCATATTAAGATTGTACATCAAAACTGTAGTTATTTAAAAAGGTAACTACTCTGTAATCCAAAAGGATATGCCTTTTTTCTATTGGCACACGAAGAACCAATCCTGATAATGTAGTGCATCTTGATAATGCAACATATGTTTGTCCATGTGCAAAGGCTCCTGTACCCATATCAACAATTACTTTATTAAATGTTTTTCCTTGTGATTTGTGTATAGTTACAGCCCAAGAAAGCATTAAAGGATATTGTGTAAAGGAGCCTGCAACATCAGAGGTTATTTTCTGGCTTAATCTATCAAATGAAAATTTATACATTTCCCATTTATTTGGTTCAACTTCATAGGTCTGATCATTTTCAAGCTTTACAAAAATATAATTACCATCAGGGTTTTCATCAATTCTATCAATAATCCCTACTGTTCCATTAAACCATCTACCTTTACTGTCATTACTAGTCATCATAACCTGTGCCCCTACTTTTAGATCCAAAACATGTGGAGCTGGGTAAGATCTTTCGTCAAAATCACCGTCAATGATTCCTTCATATGAGTACATTTTGCCTCCGAGTACTTTTAATCTTCGACTATTTATATCTTGAGCTTTTGCATTGATTGTCACAAGTTCGATGTATCCCTCTTTTGGATCTGGATCGAAATTAAAATCAACCCTTTTATTCAAACTATAGAGAAGTTCATCGTCTACTGATTTGTTTCTGACGGCATTTAAGATATTTACAAATTCTTCTTCAGTTTGTCTATAAATTTTTGTAAGTTCAATAATCTTAAATTCAGTCTCAGCAAAGGCTCTGGAATCAAAAAAGTAAGGGCTGGTATACATTTCAGAGAATATTTCTTTTTCTTTATAAGTAACAATTGGAGGAAGTTGATACAAGTCCCCTATAAAAATTAGCTGCACTCCACCAAAGGGACGACCTTTCTCAGGTCCATGCATCGAGAGAAAGGTGTTTACACAATCGAGAAGATCAGCACGAACCATAGATATTTCGTCTATGATCATTATCTCCAAATTTTCATAAACATCAGGATTTCTTGGATGCTTTCTTCTTATCACTTTTTCAACAGTGATATCTGGTCTAAAACCAAAAAAAGAGTGGATTGTTTGACCGCCAATATTAACTGCAGCAACACCAGTTGGAGCAAGTACTACATAATTTTCATACAGGGAGTCTCTAATGACCTTCAGAAGCGTTGATTTACCAGTTCCTGCCTTACCTGTGATAAATAAATTCTTACCACTTTCAACCAGTCTTATAGCTTCCTTAAACTTATCATTGATTTCGATATTTTGAGTCACAAAGAAGATTATAGCTTATTTTAAAGTGAATCCGGCGTCAACGTATATCACTTGGCCAGTCATAGCATCATTTTTTGCTAAAAATATAAACGCATCTGCAATCTCATCTTCTGTGACCCAACGTTTTAAATATGTCTGTGAGATAAATAAGTCAGTTTGTTCTTTAGTCATTCCATCATAGTTCCTAGTTTTTACAAATCCAGGTGCAACAGTATTTACTTGAATGCTTGGCGAAACCATTTTGGCCAATGTTTTCGAGAAGCTGTTTATTCCCGATTTAGATGCCGCATAAACAACTGACCTACCACCATGTTCTGCACCTCTAATCGAACTCGTATTGATAATTTTTCCATAACCTTGTTTCTGCATATACTTTAATGCTTCCTTGGAACACATCATTGGACCAATTAAATCAGTGTTTACAAGTTCTACTATATCCTCGTAGCTTGCTTCAAGATACGGAACTCTATCGTTTGGTATCGCAGCGTTATTTATTAAGATATCTACTGTTCCGAACTTTTTAACTACTTCCTCAAATAGTTTTGCTATTTCTTTCGGATTTGAAACATCAGCTTGAACAGACAGACCCTCTGAATATTTATTGATTTCTGATAGTGTTTCTGCCCCCCCCCATTTCATTAGTTTTGAAATTAATCACAATCTTTGCCCCTTCTTTGGCAAATCTAATTGCGGTTGTCCTACCTATACCACTTGAGGATCCTGTAATTACTACAACTTTATTTTTTAAATCCATATAATTTACTTTTGTAAATCCAATTCTATACTATTTTTAAAATAATTTCTTATCCTTTTGTTTGATTTTCTTCTTAGCCAAGGACTTACATGTTTATTCCAACCGGCTCCGCCAGCTTGTTGCGCCCATTTTAGTAATTTCGTTGAAAAATTATTCATCAGATTATTATACGATAATATTATTTATTAGTAACGTACTTGAAATAGGCGATTGGGAAGTGAAGAGCACTAAAAAAACTCCAAAGAAAACCGTTTACTCCATCAAGAAAACCTAGATGCCTGAAGTAAAGTATCACAAAAGTATATAGGGGTTTGTATATAGTATATTGTATAAAACCAAAGACACTTTTTGAAACTTTTTTTGCCTTCAGCTCATGTGCATGCAAATCAGTATAACGATTAAGACGACTTACATATCTTTTTAAAGTTGGTGAATCATAATGCAACAGATCTCCATTTAACCACCCTACTTTTCCATTCAATTGAATTTGTTCATGAACTGATTTTTGTGGAAACCAAGCATAGCCATTTTTAACAAGTCTTATAACCCCATCTGGATATACACCTGCATGAATTAATGGTCTGCCTAAGAACATATTTCGTCTTGGCAAAAAATAACCGACTATCTCGCCAGTATCTTTACCAATTTTTCCATCTCTCTCTTCAATTAATTTTTGATGCCTTTCAAATAATTTTAATTTTGAACTTTCGATTGTTTTGTTTTTTTGATTTTTTTCAGTTTGGATTTTTTGCGTTATTTCTTTTGCAAGTTCTGGCGTAACTACTTCATCTGCATCAAGTTGTAATATCCATTCTCCTTTTGCCTTCTCTAGCGCTTTTTGTTTTGTAATATGGAATATATCATGATGTTCCTCAAGATAAACTTTTGCACCTAATTTCTTGGCAATTTCAGCTGTTTTATCTGTAGAATACTCGTCAAAAACAATAATCTCGTTAGCAATCGACTTAACTGATTCTAAACATCTTGCAATATTCTCTTCTTCATTTCGGGTAGCAAGTACAACTGATAATTTCATATTTATATATTTTACACTATTGGTTATGTCCTGAGACTAAATAAAAGGCGTCGTTTCTGTTTGGATATTTAATTAATTTATTTACATCAAACTGTTGTATGTAACGAAGACCAGTATAGTAACTTGGTGTAATTGCATAGAGAATTCCTTCATTTGGATAACTATCAATTATGTCCCAATTGCCAAATCTATATTTATCAAAAGACACTACGGTGTTAAAGCTTTTTGACTCAGATTCATCATATTTAACAGTTTTTAATAATTCAGGTAGTGGAGTTTGAAGATAATAAAGGAAAAAGATATACGGTTGCTGCCTAATTTTATCGACATACACTCTGTAAAAATATGGATTCTTTTCTGAAAACTCTACGATTTCTTTCATCCCATATTGCCATTCAATTGCTTCTTTAACAGGATATATGTTTACATAATAATCTAAATAATTAACAGCTTCTTTTGATAAAAAGCCTAAAATTATAAGGGTGGCTATTATTTTCAACCATTTGTTTTTGAAAAGAACAATCAGAGCTTCTGTACCAGAAGCCGATAATAGTAAAACAGGTATTATCGTGAATATTCCTCGTATAGCACTCGGATCGATTGAAGAAACAGAACTTGGAATAGGTGCAATTAATAGCCAAGTTAAAACAATTGCAAACGCTTGCCACTTCTTTTTATATATCAAAGCAGCCAGTCCAATAATACTTAAGATCAAATCAATTTTATAAAATTCACCAATAACTTTTACAGACGACCTTGGGCCCTGATCTCCAATTTCAAAAAGATATGAGTAAGTAAAATGTTTTTTATAATTATCAAAAATACTTACTTCATTTGATAATTTTGTTTGTCCCATTCTAGCAAAACCTAAAATTCGAGTGTCTTTAATTATTAAAATTCCAAAGAACAAAGTTACCAAAACTGAAGATACCAGTAAGGCCTTATTTTTAAATAATGCCTTGATATTTATTAGACAAATAAGTAAAACAACTATTGGAACTACAACCTTTGCTGAGTGATATGAGAAAAAGCTTAGACCAAAAAATAAAAACGATAAAGGGGCTAAATAATTACTTTTCCTAAGCCCTACTAATAACATTGAAGCACCAGCGGTTAAGAAAAATAGAGCAAAGTTATTCTCCCAAAGTCCTCTTGAGAAATGTATATGATACGGAGATACTGCTAAAAATAGCGCAGAAAATAAAGCTGCAATTTCACTTTGTAACAATTCTTTTGCTAAGAAATATATAGCAACAACAGCTAATATACCAATAACCGCACTACTCGAACGTGATACAAAATCAGATAATCCGAATATTTTTACAAGTGCTGCGGTAATATAAATATGTACAGGGTGTTTGTCGTCTGCAAACGACTTGAAAACTATCGGAAATTTATTCCCATATTCATCCATTCCCCAATTAGCAATAGTATAAGCATTATATCCAGCTGCTACTTCGTCCCAATTAAGTGACATTGGAATAGAATCAAGTTTGTAGAGCCTCAAAAAAGCTGCTAGTGAAACTATTAATATTAAGGCAATATATTTTAAATATTTAGTCACATTTTTTAGGAAAAGAGTAATTACCGAATGATGCAACAGTCGAGAATCCCCAATCGTTGACTGGGTTTAAAACACGAGTCGAGATAAAATATTTTGGATCTACTTTATTGTAATATAAAGCAAAAATATAAGGTTGGGCATATTGGTCAGAAATACAGCCGGTTTTTTGTTTCTCAAATATTTCTTTGTATTCGGCTTGCCAAGCAGATTTTGACAGGTCATTGTAGGTTGTTCCAAATTTATACATGTAACCCTCAAAAGAAAGCGCATACAGGATAATGATGGCAACTAGGATAATGTTCGAATGTTTTTTAAAAAACGTAACTAAATAGTAAATGCCCATTGCAGAAATGACAGATAAAACAGGAGACATTAAAATCGCGCGAAGTGCATGAGGATTTTCCTTTGTAATTGCGGCAGGAATTGGAGCTAATACAAGCATTGCCAAAATTAAATATAATTTTGGGTCTTTTGATTTCAAAATAAAAATTAAACCAACAATCAAAAACAAAACATCTAGATAATACAACTGTCCAGTATTTGGAATTTGACTTCTAGGGTTTGTATCCCCTGTTACGAACAGATAGTTCGGTGAAAAATTTTTAATATAATTTGTAACAATGTTTCTTTTGGAACCGACAGTCTGAAGTCTCGATAATCCCGAGTCCTGTCTATACAATTTATATAACGGAAAAACACTTACCATTAAAATTAAGACAGAAATTCCAACAACAAGATATCGTTTTTTTATTAGAAAATATAGAAGTGATAAGCCAAGGACAATTGGAGTTAAAATTCTGAAACTATTGTAACTATACGCTGAGATAGCAAATAAGAGTGAAGAGATAATGAATAAGAAATTATGTTTAGCAGATAGCAACAAGAAGTAAATGGCCCAGACAAAAAAGGCAAGGCCAGCAACAGCTTCATACCCTGTTCTTGAAAAGATAAAAAACCAAGGAGTAATGGCAAATAAGAATGACGAAATAAGAGATAATAATTTTCTACCGGTCAACTTCAAAACAACGAGATACAAACCAACGACTGAAAGTAAACCAAACAAAACAGACGGCAAACGGACGGCAAATGTTGTCAAACCTAACGCGGACTCTGTAACAAGTACAGAGTAGACATAAACAGGAAGTTTAAATTCTCCAAATGCTCTAAAGTGAAGTGGCATAGATTCTCCCCATTCATCTCTCCCCGTAGTTAAAACAGAATAGGCATTGTATCCAATTGAAGCCTCATCCCAATAAACAGAGCTTGGTATCTGATCAATTCTAAACAATCTTGTCCCCAAAAAGAGTAGACAAATCAAAATCAAAGCAAAATTAGTTTTAAAAAATATAATTATTTTATTCATTTACCACCATTCTTGACTATCTTTGCCTATCAGTCCATCTTTTCTATCTACGCTTGACTCTAGATCAACCATGTATTTAATTCTAGCAGGCAAAACTGGTAAAGGATTTGGCATTTTAGATATTGGATAAAAAGTCAGAAGCGTATATGCAGGAACTCCATCACGATAGCTATAAACTTTAACAATCCTTGAATTTTGAGGAACGTCCTCGCCTTTGCAAATATAAAGAACATTTTCTTTTCCACTAGTAGGACAATTCCTATTCATTTTAAAATAAATATTTGAATACCTATTTACTCTATCCCATGGATTTTGGCGATCTAAAGGCAAGATGTCAGAATCTGACAAAAATTCATTAGGGCTAATTTTGCCATAATATAAAAAGAATATATATTCATCTTTTGGAACAACAACTGCTTTGTAATCATTTTTAATTGACAGAATGTCTTCAACCATTTGTTGATTAACAACTTCTGTATACCAGGCTTGATGTATTGGTTTTATAACAAATATTTGGTAGATAGAGTAAACAGAAGAAAATATTAATCCCGAAATAGCAGCTATAATTAAAATTAATTTATACTTAAACTTTACTGAAAATAAATAACTAAGTCCCAATCCAGAAATCATTGCCAGAGGAACAATCATCAGAGACGCACGATTAACTACAGCACCTGTAGTTAGAGAAGACGGTATTGGTGCAATCACAAGCCAAAATAATATTATTAAAGATAACGGCAGCAACTTCTTTTTAAACATCATCATCAAACCAAGAGGCAACAAAAATATTTCAATCAATAGAATCTGACCAGTATCTGGGATACGTTCATAACTTACGTCTCCTTCTATAAATAAAAACTTTGGACTAAAATGGCCCAAATATTTATCTAAAAAATGAAATCCCATAATTCGATATTTATTAACCATTAAACGTGTTAAAAACACTGGAGTACGCATTGGAGATAGTCCACTTTCCTGTATAAGCTCCTGTTGACGATTTGTTTCCGAAGCACTCATATTGTTATATATGAGTGAAGACGATCTACCTCTATTCTGCCAAGGAATAAGTGATGCAACCACAATTAATGTGATACTGATTAAAAAGGCAGCTATTACTCCTTTTGCCTTTTCTAATTTGTTAAAACCATAAATTAAAAATAAAAAAAGAAGTATCAATGGAACAAAAATTCTTTCAGCTGCGTAAGTAAAAGTTGATAAAACCAATAATACGAAGGAAAGAATTAAAGAAATTTTTTTATGTTTAACAAGAAACTCATTGTTTAAATATGGACCCAACAACAACAC
>CAWASW010000013.1:0-36713 GCA_963784785.1 Candidatus Woesebacteria bacterium
CAATATTAGCAACGCTATTGGGATAATATCGCTCAACATGCTCAGTGCCAGATCCAATACCTAAACCTATAAGTTTTTGATCAGTGTCTTGCATAATTCTAGCAACTATTTTACCGAGTTCATATTGAGATCTTGGATGTGTACCGGACTCTTCCGGTAGACCGTCAGAGAGAACAAAAGGAATTTCTCGGTTGCTTTTTGTCGAGCCAACCTTTCTGATGCTTGCTCTACTGCCCACCCATCATCACTATAAGAAGCGGCTGGAGTGTCAACCTCCTGTAACATACCTCCAACGTGTTCTCTAACATCTTTGCTCATATTTTCACCAAAGGGTTGATATTCATACAATCTGTCGTTAAAACCTAATATTTCTGTGTTGATTGAAAGTCTATTCAATACCTCGGCCAATACGATTGCTGCTTTAAAGGTTTCTCTTATTTTTTGGCCTCTCATAGAACCAGATAAATCAACCAGAAGACTGATAGCATAATCTTTTTCTTGGGGTAGTTCTCGTTTCTGCCAAGCTCTACTTTCCACGGACGAAATTCCCTTGGCTTTTTCTTGCATTCTTTTTTTGATATCTATTCGCTTGCCAGTTTTGAATCCACTCTGCCATTTTTGAGTTCGTCTAGCCACAAATATTTCCCTTAAATCGGTTTCTAATAGTATCGACTAATGGCAACACATCACGGCGATATTCTTCATAGACGTTCTCGTCGCCTCGTAAAGCCTTCTCTATTAAATCTCGAAATCTTTTTTGGTCAGCAGTTTGTTCCGGTGGAGTTTCTTGTTGCTCATCACCTTCTGATCTAGGAGCGCCTTTCTTGGTACCGCCTGCTTTTTCACCTCTCTCTGCTTTCTTTTCCGGATTATCAGAGAGTTTTCCTTCAAACTCAGCATTAACCTCTCGCTCGAAATCTTCTAGTGATTTCTTTGCTTTTTCAGCCAGCTCGCGTTTTACGTCGTCGGGGAGGGAGTCGATATAGTCTCTAATTTTTTGTTTCAAGCCTTCGGGGAGGGAGTCAAGATCTATACTTCGTGGTTGGCCGTTACCTTCTTGACCTTCTTGGGTTCCGAGTTGCCCACTTTGAATTGCTTCTTCTAGTGCCTTTTGTTCTTCTTCGGTAAGCTTATCTCTTAAATTTTGGGGCACACCTTGTTGTCCCTCGCCACCCTCACTGCCTTTTTGCATGTCCTTCATCATTTCCTGAACTTTTTGATCTTCCATGTCTGCATCAACGAGTTTCTTAATTCTGCTAAACTTCATCACGATTTATTTCGTAACTAACGTTTGCATATTGCCTAATAACATCTTCACTTTTGTCCGCTTCTGCTTTGAAGGGATAACGAAGCCAAGAATCACGAGCGTTATTCAGTGTTTGCTCAACAGCAGCCCTTACCTCGTCAGGTAAACCTTCACTCAAAGTAGTAGAGGTATCGCCCTGAGTTTCTTTATACCATTGTTTTATATACTCAAAACCTGCCTGCATAAATCTGGGAGTGTAACCCAAATCTTCTTTGGCTTTTCCCTTGGCCTTTCCTTCAAAATCTAAGTCTTCCTGATAAGCAACATCCATTTGATCACCAAACCGAGGATACGCCTCAGCAACAAAGTTATTTGTTCTTGGATCCTCAATGGCATTCATCATAAAAGAGAACCCTGGTTGTCTCCATACCTCAGGGGGAATATCTGCAGTCCTGGAAATACGTCGACGACCACCTTCACGGGAAATAACAAATCTCAGATAGTCCATTGGTTTCTCTACTAGGTCTTGCGGATCTATCCTAATTTTGTTTTGACCAAAGTCCCAATGCCAGCCAGCTCCTGGTTGATTTAGTTCCACTGGTATTTGGAAATCCTTACCTATAAAGTAGGCTAGTGAAGATAAAATTTGCTGCCGATGAGTAATTTCCTGCTGTTGTTCAGCAGAGAAATGGCCAAGAATTTCAGTCTGGTTATCTTTACGCAAGACTTGTAATGTTGAAGGTGTATCTCTCTCCATAGTGTCAGCATGTTCCATAGATTTCTTATATTATATAAAAAATCTGGTAAAAAAGCTTGAAGCGCGATAATTGATTGTAAGCCTAAAACATCTTTCCTATAATGGGGACTTTTTGCATTAGCTGCTGAATTTTGTTTGGACCGGGTGCAACTGGCTTAGTTGGTGGAGTTTGCCCCTCAGCAGGCGCTACGGAGGCTTGTGCACCATTATTTTGTGGCAGTTCCTGTGCTTCCGAATCGGGACCAAGTAACAACTCTATATATTCCTCTTTATCTAACTCTTCCAAGATCATCTTTTGTAATTCTCGTTTCCGCTTTAACCACCGTCTTACTTCCTCCGGATTGTTCGGGTCCGGTTTGTCCTGAGCTATAAACTTATCGTACATAAGAAGAACCTGATTTAGTCTGGTGGTTTTGTCCGGGGGAATAATAGGCTCGACTTCGACAATCGCATCAACAACCACCTTTTTATCATCCTTCTTGAATTCTTTGAAATTTACATCCTTACCGATTAATCGATATAACTTGTCTTCACTTATAAACTCTTGATTAAGTTGAATGAGAATGTTGGCCACTTGAGTCAAGGCAACAGCGATATTTTGAGCATTCATGCTAAGTCGTAGATTACTTTGACCAATAAGTGTTGCCACTTTTCCTAGGGGTTCATCTGGAGATTGTGGTTGCCCGCTCATATATTCGCCAAGTGCAAGGGTTCGGGATATCTCATCTCTCATCAATTTATCTTCATTGACACCCATCAGACTGATTTCCGGCGGTCGTTCGATAACCACATCATCCATCTTTCTCAACTCCCAGGTAGCACCTGGAGAAAAAATAATATCGTTTTTGGTAATACCAGAATCCTTACGGATTTTGACTACTGGATCCAGCATTAAAATGACATCATCCATACGCTGATTTCTCAGATCCGCTATTTCGTGGATTGTCGTTTCAACAGGTTCGATATGACCAGTCGCCCAGAATTCCCATAACAAGGGCATGTCGGGCAAATCAACATAGATATGACCATTGTTAACTTCGAGATAGGGATTGTCGTCATCCCTAATCACGACTTCGCCATTGCAGATCACTACCAGTTTGTCTTCCTCATAATCCCAACACTCCCAAAGCTCAAGTTGTTTCTCCTTATCAAGTTTTGCCGGAAGTACCTTTTCGCCATCGGCTTCCTTTTTAGTTCCACCATCTACCTGAGACATTTTCTTACTATTAATCTCGTATCTTTCCTTTTTCCAGTCTTCGACTATTTTTGGCTCACAGAACTCCAAATTTTTATAAATCTTGTCATCACCTCTGTTTTCTTCTTCCTTTTCTATTTTCTCTTTTCCTTTAACAATGCGTTGAATGAGCCATGGGCAACCGTCTTGAAGGTCGTCAACAGTTTCCGGTGCCGGGAGCAATTCCCAGAGGTCAATCAAACCCATGGTTGGATCGTCGTATACAGTTTTCTCTTTCCTGTTAATTACTTTCCAAGCAAGCTTAACCACACCATTACCGTACAGGACCGATGATTCGATCCAACTAGGAAGCTTCTTGATTAGGTCAATAATGTCAAAGTCATAATTAACCAGGTCGTCCCATGACCCGAGCGATGGAGATTCAACGTCATCTCTGTGGCGCGGAATGATTTGTGTTTTCCGTTTGGCAGTAGCTAGGCGGGAAACCACGGTCTTCACTATCTCGAAAGCAATGGGAGGCATTAAGCGCGTATTGTAAGCGTAATTTTGCTTGTTCTGGTAGGCACGGTAAAGCTGATACATCCTGAGCCATTTCGCTTGATACGGGTCACGAAATTCTTTAGCACGCTGGAATCTCGCTTTCCACTTAGTTAGAAGTTTTTCTTCTTCTGGCGTGGGCTCGTAGTGTCTATCTTGAGTTATTTTTTCTTCTTTGATCTCTGACATATATGGATAACAAAAAGGGGCTTAGGTTCATCTACTCGGTTGAAATAGACAAACCTAAGCCCCGACAGGTTCGTTAGGCAAATTAGTTACAATCTCAGGTTATAAAATTGAGGAGAGAAATGCTAGTTCATTAGTGTCAGAAGCTGTAATTTTGTAGAGATTTATTAAAACATCCGTCTGCTGTGGGTTTCGATTTTTACATGCCAAACTTCCATAATGAATTTATTTACGTCTTCTTCGGTGATTAGCGGTAGCAGATCATCATCTGCTCTATCCATGATTGGCAAATGTCCATAGCGACTTCGCTTCTTTTCCACAAGCCCATGTACCTCCATCATTAGCTGATCATAACTTGGCGAAACTAACTTTCCTTCTTCTGGGGGTCCTTCTGGATACCATTTTTTTCGATATGCATCTTCAAAGGTTTTTATATAACCTTTCAATTCCCCTACAATCTCTGTCTTACCCAATTTCAGAGCTAGCACTCCTACGTAGCAAGCTCTCTCCATTATTCTTGGTTCTGTAAAACCATAACTATCACCTTCACCTAAAGTCAACATTTTAATGGCAAAATTATAAAGAATTCTAATTGCATCCTTGGCAGTTTGATCTAACTCTCGTTGCATGGCACTTATACCTATTTTTGATGCTGCTTCAATTAAAGAGTCAAACGAATTGTTATCTTTGATCTTTTTAAGGTCATGGGTAAACCATTCTGTCTGGAAGATATACCAACCAATTTGTTTTGTGAGTTCTTCTTTATCACCTGCCCATTTTTCGTTTTTAGTCAAGTCGACTAATAAGCAACCTACATCGGAAATAATCTCACCAAAGGTGCTGATCAAAATGTGATTGGCTGTCTTCATCTTTTCTGAAAGGTAGCGGAGAGTAGATCTTAACTCCTCTGTGGTAGTAAAGAATGCTTCTTTCCAGTCGTTGATTTCTTCTTCAGTTTTAGCGTTCGTAGCTGCTCTTGCTGTTTGGAAAATCATCGAGGACATTGCTGTGAATGGATTAGCTAAGTTTGTTTGAATTGAGAAGCTGTTATCAAGGGAACCTGTCACCATAGAAACATACGCATAAAAAATAATATTCCTCAAATGCTCCCATAAAGAGCCTAGCTCCATTTCCAAGTTAAAGTATTTTGTCGCTATTAGTTGGGACAGAATCGAAGTGTAAGTATTGATTACCTGACCTAAAACTACGTTATATTTGTTTGTTAGGGCACTCATGGCAATCTTGTCGAGCATGTCATAAATCGATATAAACTCATGGTGGAGATTCTGTTTTATTACGATTGGAATTATTTCTTCATATGCTAATATGCCTTGGAACAGAGCCTCCTGATAGTTAAATTTAATAGCGCTCTCAAGCAGTTGGTTTAGGTAGCCTCTACATTGCTCCATTATTGGGCTTTCTACCTTATGTTTGGTCAGATAGTTGATCTCACTGGCTGACTTACACAACTGCACAAAAATAGAAATTACTCGAGTGATTCCTTCGTTATCATTCTCTCTCATGTAGTTTTCACCAACTGCTACTAATCTTTCGAGTGGAGGAGTCAGGAAAGCACGAGAGTCACTCGTGGTTGCTAAGATAAATCCGGCAGGCAATACAAACGAGGAATCTTTTCTAGTCTGAAAATATTTTTGAAGAATATTGGTTATTACCTGCAGAACACCCAGGGCTGAGCTTCTCTCGTTGGAGGCTATCAACTTTCCATGATAATCAAAAAGATAGTTGAGTCTGCTATTAATGTAAGTGAACTCTGGCTTCAAGTATTGGAACGAGGTTGCCAAGGCTTCCTCTTTGGTAACCTTTTTATCGAGCTTTGGCTGTCTAATCAAAACGTCCGCAATTTCTTGAGCTCGTTTATGAGTGAATTCTAACTTGGCGAAGGCTTGCTTAGAGGCAATTTTTAGTACATTATTTGGGTCAAGCCTATTTCGAACCCTTTGATAGAAGACAAAGGTTAGATAAAAAACAAAGCCAATCAAAAATAAAGCTGACTGAAAAGACAGTGCGGTAAGCCCTAGATTGAGTTTGCCAAACAGTAGTGCAAAAGAGAAGACCAATAAGGAACAAATGCTAATGAGAAAAAATATCACATCATGTAACCAATCTCTTGCGGCAGTTTCATAAAAACCCACCGGAATACGCTCTGCTGCATTACCCATTAGAAGGATACTAAGTGAAAAGATAATCGCCAAGATTCCACCGATCATTGCCGCTACTGCTGTGAAGAAGGTGATGGCATCACTCCTAGCAAATGCCGGATCAATAAATTGCCCAAGAAAGAAAATTGAACCTATCAGAAGTAAAAAATAAATTAGTGAGCCAATAAGCATTTTCTTGGAGTTAAGAAAGTGGAGGACTCTAAATCTAAAGTAGGTTTTTACGGTCAGCCTACTAATATAGAAATAAAAGATAGCAGTCTTTTTAAGTAAGGTGGCTTTTTCAATTACTTTTTTACGCCAAGATACTAGGGTTTTCTTTACACTCTGAAGAGTTTCGAGGCTGAAGTATTCTTTCAACTCCTTTTTTCTTTTTTTAGTCTTTTTATTATTTATACCCATATCTGCCTATTTAGCAGTTAATCAATCTTTGATGCGCTGCTAATAATCGCATCAAAACTGTTAATTTTACTAACAGCCGTATGGGGCAGAAGTTTATAAATCCATTTTCTTCCAGTGGCTTCTGAGGCAATTTTGCACCATTCCTCAGCTTGCTTAGCCTTGGCAAATACCTCAGGGTCTTTTTTGTCGATCTTGGTTTTATCTTTTACCTCTACAAGATAGCTCCCATCTTTGCGTTCCACAATAAAGTCAGGATTGTAGTTGCTACCGTATATATACCTAATTGGAAGCTGTCCATTACGTAGTCTCACCCAGGTTATGACAGTTGAGTCTTTCTCGAGTGAATCTGCTAGTAACTTCTCTTGAGCGGAGTCAAAGACATAGGCTGAATAAACACTCTTGTTATAGCCTTCAATAATATTTCCACGAGACTCTTTTTCCGTAACAGCATTTTTGTCAAAGATGGTGTCTGTAGTTTTTATTGATTTGATATACGGCTCAAATCCAAGTTCTTGATCCAATGCCTTGAATTTTATCTGTGTTTTTTCTTCAAGACGTGCCCTAATCTGTGGCAAGAGGTCATCTAGAATTGTTTGTTCATGCAATCGCACGAGTTTTGACAGCACGTCTTTCCCCACCTTTATCTGAGACAAATAGTGTTTGACTATAAAAGGACCTGACGATTTTGCTACCGTTGGTGAGTACTTGTGTAAACTTCGAGAAGCAAAAGATCTCACTCTCCGTTCGGTAGTGGAATCAACCAAGGCAGCAATTAAAAGCGGCAAATTGGATCCTCAGTCAGCTGTTTCGCGAGGATACTTATCTAATCTGGAGTCAGGAAAATATCTACATCCATCACCATTAAAGTTGAAAGCACTGGCATTTGTCTATCAAATTCCCAACGAAATGCTTTTAAACAAAGCCAGGTATTTGGACAAGACCAGCAATAAGCTTAAGCAGGATTCCTCATTTACGTTAATGCTTAAAGAAGTTCAGGACATGACCAATAGCGAGAAGGAGTCGGTCATGGACTACATCGGGTATGTAAAAACCCGACGCCGACAAAAATATGATAAAAGCCCAAAGAAGGGCTAGACAGATTTTACGCAAGTACAATCTTTCTACTGCCCCAATAGATTTACATAAAATTGTTACCGCCGAAGGGATAACCTTGGACGAGTGGTCATTTCGCGGCCGAGTAAAAGAAGTCTATGTCGGCGATAGTATTGCTATTCGCTCACACACCGATAAACGAAAAAGGCGCGAGCTTATTGCCCACGCCTTAGGTCACCATTTTCTCCATACTGGGAATCAACTCTATTTCGAGAGTCGTGATCAGTTCGTTACTTTTAAACAGGAACATGAGGCACAATGTTTTGCCACCGAGCTACTAATGCCCCGAGAATTACTGACTAAAACAAAACAGCTACCTCTTGCGACGGCAGCTGACTATTTTCTGGTTACTAAAAATTTTTTGAAACTGGGGTTTGGAACAGCTCAAAAGGGGGATCTATGTCACTAGCCATGCTCATCTTTATGGATGAGTCAGGTGACACCGGATTTAACTTTAAGAGAATCTCTAGTTCTTATTTTGTCTTGACCATCGTTATTTTTGATGACCTGGATGCAGCCGAGAAAGCCAACGATGCTATTAACCAGCTGAAAAAGGATCTCAAGTTCCATCCGGGAAGAGAGTTTAAGTTCAGCACCGGCACCTCAAATCACGAGAAGGAAGTTTTTTTGCGAAAATTGTCTCGCTTTGATTTTCATTACCGTTCAGTGATTATCGATAAGACTAAGCTTCTGAAGAGAGAACCACTTAATCCCACCGACAGCCTCTACATGTTGGTAGCCGACCAGCTCTTTATGCGGGCTCAGAATCGGATTAACCACGCATCGTTGTTCGTCGATTTGACCAGTAAACACTTCATTCGGGAGTTTAATGGGTATCTAAGGAAAAAGCTCAACACCGACATGGAAAAGCTCTTGGGCCAGATTAGACACAAAGACTCTAAAAGCAACAACCTGCTGCAGCTAGCGGATATGGTTTGTGGGGCAATTTACCAGAAATACAATCGAAATGACGATTCGTTCTATAAGATGATTAAAAAGAGGGAAGAAGACTTGTGGAAACCCTACTGAAAAAAGTTCGATCTCTGTGGCCAAGACGGATCACATTTCTGTGCCGACATTCGCTCCCTTAAAAGGTACTTTCACCACCGAGATCATTCGGTACTAGTAATATACCAAATTTCACCCCCTTCTGTCAATCGAACCTCCCAGGCTAAATTGGAGAGAAACTTACATTAGTCTACCTGTGTGGACATAAAAATCCACAAAGTTTATTGAGATAAACCACCAGTTTCTGTACGTTTGTTATATACAATGACAGAAACTGTAGCACAGCCACCAGTAGCGGACGGAAACCAATTAATACTGACAAATTCGTTAGTTACTCGAGAAGAGCTGGATCGCTTCAAGGAAATTGCTCTCAAAGACTACGGGGTGGAATTAACCGACCAACAGGCATTTGAGCAAGCAACGGCGCTTATTAACCTCTTTGATTATGTGCTCAAAAATAAACTTGATAAAACACGGCAACGAGTTAACATCAACACCAACAGCCAGTTACCAGATTTGGCTACTAAGCTATGAATACTTGTTTTATTTACTGTAGGAAATCCTCCGAGGACAAAGACCGCCAAATTCTCTCCCTTGACGACCAACAACGAACTTGTACTGAATTAGCCGCAGATAAGGGTTTTACCATCCTTGGTGTTTATAGAGAAAGTAAATCAGCCAAAAGACCTGATAAGAGGCCAGAGTTTACAGCTTTACTTTCCAGAATGCTTCGCAATGAAGCAAAACACATCCTCTGCTGGAAAGCTGACCGGCTGTGTCGAAATGCAAAAGAAGGTGGCACCCTCATTGATAAAGTTGATTATGAGGGAATGCAAATTGTCACTCCTACTATGGATTACGACCGCAATAATTCGACGTTCCTTTTTATCGAGTTTGGTATGGCCACTAAGTTTA
This sequence comes from Candidatus Woesebacteria bacterium, assembly GCA_963784785.1. Taxonomy (GTDB): domain Bacteria; phylum Patescibacteriota; class Microgenomatia; order UBA8517; family UBA8517; genus JAUYMM01. Next base: position 9,537 of record CAWASW010000013.1, read on the forward strand.
GTAAGGATTTGTCTGATAATGTTAAGAGAGGTATGCATACCAAGCTCACGATGGGTTGGATGCCGGGAGAAGCGCCACTTGGATATCTTAACGACCAAACTAAGCCAAAGGGTCAAAAGGACATTTATCCGGATCCTGAGCGTTTTGACCTCTGTCGTAAGTGGTGGGAGCTCATGTTTACGGGGACAGAGACTGTAAAAAGCTCTTTAGCCAAAGTCACCGCGCTGGGACTTCGAAGTAAACGAACTGGTAAACCGATAAGTAAGACCGAAGCCTTTCGGTTCTTCAGAAGGGTTTTCTATACTGGCCAATTCGATTACAAAGGTGAGCGGTACGAAGGCAAACAAAAACCAATGATTACTTTCAGTGAATTTCACCGCGTTCAGGATATTATCGACGGACGGAAAAGGATTTTCAAAAATAGTAATGATTTCTATTTCATGCGCGTGCTTAAGTGTGGAGAATGTGGAGCATCTATTACAGCTGAAAATAAAACCAAACACTATAAAACCACAGGTAAATCACAAAACTTTATCTATGCTCGCTGCACCAAAAAAGGTGGTCATTGTAGTCAACCGTATCTCAATGCCATTAAGTTGGAAGAGCAGGTTCTGGCGTTCGTTGCTAACCTACAAATCTCTCCCGACTTAATAACTTGGATCAGAGGCAATCTAAAAAGAAGAAACGAGAAAGAATTTGAATTTGAAAAAAATCAGAAGGGAAAATTAACGAAACGACTTGAAGCCATCCTCACTGAAAAGAAAAACCTATATGGAATGAAAATTGACGGCATGATTGATGAAGCTCAATACCAAAAAGAAAAAAGTAGAATTCTGGAAGAGGAGACACAGACTAAGGGCGCCATTACCCAAGATGGACTAGATTCATGGACCAAAACCATGGAAGAGGTTTTAGCCTTTGCCTCAAAAATAATTCAATTATTTGATGATGCCAAAGAGGACCCAGAAGCCAGAAGGATGATCCTGAGGATACTTGGCTCGAACCTTGAGCTAAAAGACGGATTAGTCCGAATCAAGGCTCTAAATACGTTTATCTTCCTCAAACAGGTAGATAAATTGCAAAAAGGTGAAATTGCTCGGCTCGAACCTGTAAATAGCCCGATAGATGGGGATAAACCCCTTCTGCCGGAAAATTATTCACATCTGGAGCGGGTAGGGAGAATCGAACTCCCACCGAAAGATTGGAAATCTCTCGTTCTACCATTAAACTATACCCGCATAAGGTATAGTTGATGGCAAGATCTTCTCTTACCATTAAACTATACCCGCATATTAACCATCTCTCTTGCGCCAATATACGAATCGGCGCGAACCTATTTTATCACAAATTTTTGAGTTGTTGTGCGGAGCAACAAGGGAGGGGTCAAAGGGGAAGGAATTGGAGGATGCTCGACTCGGGTTTGTTCGCTCAGCCACTGCGTGGCTTCGCTTAACGCATATGATCGGAAGCTTCAGCTCACCCCACTCCGTGGGGTTCGCTAACCCAATTGAAAGGAAAAGGGGGTTTATAGTCAGTTCGCCTGCGGGCTCCTGACGGGTAGTTAACGGTGTCAGGAAGATGGTCCATCGACTCCGTTAACTGGCCGTATTTACGGCCTTTTGTCCGTGTTACCGTCCAGCGGACGGTTAACGGCTAGCCGTTGGGACAAAATTGGACATTAAACATGGACATTTCAGTCGCAATTTGCCCTGTCGGGCAACCACCCAAGTGCTAGTACACAGAGTGCTTACGCACAGCACTTGGTTAGGAAGCTACAGGCACAGAACTATTGCTCCTGAAATATTCCCTGTCGGGAATCCTGCCCAAGCACAAAACACACCAAAGCTACAGGGGTGTGGCTTACGCCATGTGCATGGGCAGGAAGAACAAACGAAGCTAAAAAGTGTCCTAAATCTTAATTGAAGCTACAATATTCATCGTGGTTTTAAGTCCAAAATTTTGAAGTAAATTCTTAAGACCGTTTCTAAGTTTTCCTATTTCTGCATCAGTCATGTTCTTTTTATCATCCGCTCCCTCTGAAACATTTGCTTGAATTTTTGAGGCAACAATAGACTCTAATATTTGATCTATTCTTTTGCTTCTATATTCATCTTGACCATCACCTTTTAAAATAAGGTCTTTGTTTTGTTCAGGATCGATATTTCCTAACCCTCGATTAACATTTGACATATACACTTCACTATCGCCAAATCCAGAATATCCTTGAATAACTAATGACATTGGACTTTTCAAAGACTCCTCAATAGTTTTTCTATCTGCTTCAAGCATTTTTTCATTATTCACTTTAATTACACGGCCAAAGGGATTATCCATTTCTAAACCTTGTGTTTCATATTGAGATACAATTTTTCGAATAGGTGCCCAGTCTACAGGTTTATTTTCAGCAGACTTTAAACCACCAATGAATAGACCCACGACCTGACGGTCGGGGTTTCATTAGAACACAAACAGAGTTTGCCCTGCATCTTTTTTACCTTGGTTTTCTATGTACCTCTCTATCACACTTTTGTTTATTCCCACAGTTGATACAAAGTAGCCTTCAGACCATATTGATTCAGTCCCCCAGTACACATTTTTAAGGAATGGGAATTTTTGTTTTAAGAACCTAGCTGTATTTTGTTTAATAATTCCTACAACTTTACCAACTGCAATAGTTGGCGGAATGGAAACAAGAAGGTGTAAATGATCTTTGTCATGATTTACTTCCTTAATATTTATCATTGGGTAATGTTCCTTAATTTCCGCCAACTTAATATCAAAGTATGCAAAAATTCCTTCATTAAAAATGTTCTTTCTGTACTTAGTGGCTATGACTATGTGGTAATCACATTGGTACACGCAGTGTGATATGTAAATAAAGTCCATACATATATTTTACAACCAAAAAAGCTGCAGGGGTAACTCCATCCCACGACCTTACGGTCGGGGATTTAAGTGAGGAAGGTTAAAATCAGCTTTTGGAAAAGGTGGCATTGTATAATCTGTTATCTTGTCCATGTCAGAGTCAGTTTACTTTTTCTTAATTACATTTTCAATAACAAAATTAATTAACTAGTCTTGATACAGCTCCAGTCATCAGCCATGGCCCATTTTGTTTTTGAACTTCTATCAAAAACCACCCCCCCTGTTTTTTGAAGATTTGTATATTTCTTTATATACATTTGGAGTTTTCTCATCACTCATTTCGTCATTTCTCCAAGGTGCATAGATTAAAACATGTTTACTTGATAATGCTTGTAATGAATCACCATTTACCCACCAAGAAGGTGGTTTAGGTATTTTTTCATCTTGTATGTCAAAAATTTGTCTAGCAGTTTCAATGCCTTGCTCGATCATCTCTGATCGACTTCTATGAGTTGCAGACATTAGTGGTACTAGTATATTTTCATCTTCTTGGGTAAGCGCAGTTCCACCAAAGTCTTGTCCTTCAAATTCATAAGCTTGACCTCCAATGAACAACGGAGAGCTAGTAATTGGTGGAGGTTCTTTTAGTCCAGTTTCTAATTGATACTTTTCGTTATTGGTCATTTGTGTTTGACTAAATTTCAAATAGTCTTTTAGTTTTTCTACTCTTTCGTTTGAAACATTATTTAGTGCTTTAATAAATAATTCCTTTTGTATAGCCATTAAATCAGATCCTTTTATTTTTTCAACCAAAACGGGTTTTGATTCTTCTTGGTCTATATCAAGCATTGCTGAACCTAAAGCTAATACACTTGTGGGATAATATTGTTTGTCTGTTTCTGGATCATCAGGATAAACCCAACCTCTTACTCTTTTGACTGATGCTTCCAAAAAAGCTTTTTTTCTTTCCTCACTTGTTGCTTCGGAAATAACTTGCTCGTCAGTTTTTTCATCTGTACAAATTATTTTTGGGGTATCATTTTGACTATTATTTTCTCTTAATTCTAAAACTGTACATTGGCCAACTGAAAACATAACCATTCCGTATTTGTACTCATCTTCTTCTTTGAACACCTCAACTTTATCTGTTTGCAAGTTGAACGACCAATCTCTCCAGCTATTATATTTTATAACATCCAAATCAGGCAAATTTTGTGTTGTTTCTGCTGGATGTGGAATATCTGCCATTCTTGAATTATTACATTTTTCTTATCACTATTGCATACCTAATTATCTAGTACTAATATTTAAATATACCTCCATGAAAGAAGATCAAGAAAATGTAATTAACAAAGATACTTCAGAAGCTGTAGTTTCAGTTAGAAGTGTAACTGCTAAAAAACAGGTTAGAGATTCAGAAGGTAGGTTTATCAAAGAGGGAGAAGTTAGTATTCCTGCAATTTCTTTTTCAACTTCACAAAATCAAAATGTAAAAACTGGTGATGTTCCTGATTTGGTTAGTCTAAAAGTTACTAATCCTCTTGTTTATATCAAAGCATGGTGGAAAAAGATAATGGCTAATGAAGGACTAGAGTTTAAATTCAAAGCCAAACCAATTACTGCAATTGCAATATCAGTTGCTTTATTTTCACTTGTCTTTGGATTGGGTGGAGTTGTATTTCCTTTTGCTTTTCCTTGGTTAAAAATTAATGATCAAGTTGTTAATACTAGCCCAACTCCTATACCAGCAGACTGGAGAGAAACTGCACTTAAAGGAACATTAAAGAAAACAACATCAGTACCAGTTAGATTCTTTTTACTAACAACATCAGATGAAGCAGTAACACTACAAGCACCTGATTATATAACCCTTGACAAACTAATAGGTAAAAGAATATTAGCAACAGGTAATTACTCACAAAAACAAAAACTTTTGATTATCCAAGATGTACAAGACCTAGAAGTACTCCCAACCACACCACTACCTATACCGACATCAACTCCAACTCCAAGACCTACAGATTCTCCTGTGCCTACACCTATACCTACAGTAGAACCAACCACTGTTTCAACAGAAACTCCAATAATTTAATTTGTAGTATAATAAACAATATGGACAGCGAAGACAGGCTCGATCAAAACATGAATGAGTTTTACGACGCAGATACCCATGTTTCTACGTGGGCTGATGTTTACTTCAATAATAAAGACGGTATATCAGAGATTGATCGAGGTGATATAAGAACCTTTTTCGAATATTGTGGTGCTACAGATAAGATTGAGCCAGAATTAAGAGAAAAGTTTTCTGCAAAGCATTATGGAAACAAATCCCGATCAGAAGCTATGGAAGCTGTATGGGGGGGACAAATATAAAGAATATAGAGAATTTTGTAATAAATATATTGCTGAATATGAAGAACGAACAGGCAAGGAATTACCAAAAGTTGAATTTAAGCATGATGATAAACCTTCAACTTTTTCGAAAACAGAAGGCATGAGAGGATTCTTTGCAGATTTAACTGCATATTCTTTTGCTGACACAAACGAATACAAATTTGAAACTTTAGATTTAGTTACAAGAGCCAGATTAAATAATGGTAAGGCAAGAGAAGATGGAACAAAGACAGAAAGATTTAGAGTTACCATCGAGGGTTACAATAAAAACAAATCTTTTGAACCTGCAGGTTTTCCGCCTGATTTTCCTGAAAAAGCCTTAAGTTTTGTTCGTGCTTGGAGTAGTGTTAAATGATATTTAATCAAACCTAATTATTTCATTTGCTTTTTCTCGGATTGCTCCACTTAGATACAAGTTACCGTCTAGGTATGTCATTAAAGCAGTAGTTAAATATTTTTTCATTCTAAATAAGCCTTCATCTTTTGGAAATAAATTTTGATTTGATTCTGCTTCATTTATTGCTTTTATGCTTGCGTTTCTTTCCTCAATCATGAATTTTTCATAAAGGTCTAATTCTTCTTGTGAATAACGAGGAATGTCTGTTGTATTTTTTCTTCTCATAAAATTCAGGATACTTGGTTTTTCTCGTTTCTCATTAATCTCATCTAACTTAAATGATATTTTCTTTAACTCCATAAGTTTATCTAAATCTGAAGCATGACCACGCTCGTGTAAAAATGCAGAAAGATCATCTCCATTATCAAATCTAGTTAAAAGTATTAGTCCTCCCTCAAGTGTATATGCACCTGGAAAAATACGATCAAGTAGTTCATCTTCTGATATTAGTTCAACTGGTGAATCAGGTTTTGGTTTTTCATAAACATAAACTTTTTCATTACCTCTAATTAATTCAGACCCATTTATTTTAAGGCTCAAAACTTTGTTTCCTTTAATTACTACTAACTTTCCATTTTCATCGTAAGCTTCAGGAATTGGTGCAATTTCTTCATTTGAAATTAATATTTCAGTATTTTGCCCCCCCCTCAGAAATACTATCTTTTAAGGTGTTTTTAATTTTAAACCCTTCAGTAGTCTGTGAAATTTCAGCATTTGTACCAAAAACATTTTTTAAAAAAGTGATTTGTTTATCCTCTGTTTGTGTAAGTTCTTGTGCAGATTCCATTATGAAGAAGTAACTTTTCTCCCGTAGATTGAAATCATTTGAATTTTCCCTGATTTATTTTCGATTTCTTCATATGGTGCTTCTAATACAACAGAAATTTCAAATCCCTTATCTGCTAGTTGCTCGCCCATTTTGTGATATTGATCTGAAATTTTAGCACTGTTATCTGTATGCAGTGTATTGACATATAAGTTAACAATACCACCATCTTTTAACACACCTGAGGCCACTTCAAACAGATGCGTTGCATCTTCAGTTTCTTTTGCATTCAAATAACTTGCTTCAACATATATAAAATCAATTTCAGGATTTTGATATTTTTCTTTCAAATTGCCCGATCCTAAAAAGTGAGACCCATCGCTCTGAAGTGATACTGTTTCCCAGTTCCTTCTTTTCCATTTATCAAAATTAGGACTAGTACCAATGTATACAGCCTTTTGGCCTTCTTGAAGAGATATTACAGCATTATCAAATTTATCTTGGACATCTAGGCCGTTTATCTCGATCGCATCGTGTGAACATAATCGCACCTTATCCTTAGTTAGTGTTCGTGTTTTCATAAATTGATATTAAGAATATATATTATCTGAGTTTGAAATACAATCGTTCATTTTATATTATAATGAAATATGTCTGATTTAACCTCATTAGAAATTAAACCAATACCAGTTACTAAATTTGAAGCACTAGCAAATCATATTAAGACTGTCCCTGATAGGATTTCAGCCTACTTGAAACCAGTTGATATGAAGCAATCTGGTGAAGTTGTTATGGCTATGGGGGGGTGGAAGTTGCCAAGCGTGGTGCTGAAATAAGCCCATATTTTATTACAGGCTTTGAACCTTGGGAAAAACTGGCTAAAGAGGGTAGAGAAAATGGAAGGATTGAGTATTTTGCTAATCTAAATCTAATTGATGGAAAAATAACACCTGATACAGAAGTTCGTGAAGGTTGGGAAAGACTATCTCCAATTGGAGTGTTACCTGAAACTCCAGAAGGTAAAATTGGGACGATTCATACTCACCTCGAAGAATCCTTTTTCTCAACTTTAGATTTTGTACAATTTTTAGCTAGAAAAGATACTGCCATGGCAATGGTTAATTCTGCTGGAGATGTTAGTATTATGGTTAAAACTCAAGATATTACCTTGGCAGATAAAGGTTATGCCTTTACTGAATATATGAAGCAGAAGTTAGAAAATATTACAAGAAAAAATAAGGTTGAAACAGATGAAGAAATAGATCAAGGTGCAAGAAAACAAATTAGATTTATTTTAGATTCTGCTAAACAATTAGGAATATTAGTTACAAGAAAAGAAAAAGAAATGGATAAATTTAAAATTGCAAAATAATATGGATGAAAACAAGAAAAAATTATCAGAAATAAAAGATTCATTATCAGAATTGGTAGATGACAGTTATATGAATAACATGATTGGAATGTATAAGCTTGGATCAAAAGTAAGACAAACAATAAAAGAAGAGTTTGAGAAGGAAGAATGACTTGTTGAAATTGTTTTTTGAAAGGTGTAAAAATAATTAAGGTGGTAAAAGTTCAGAAAAAAGAGCCAGTGGTAGTTAAACTCAATGATTTTTGGAGTAACTTCATTCTTTGGTTTTTTGCATTTGGTCTTGGAATAACAATCAATATGATTATTAATTTTTTCAAAAGATGAGTAGTAATTTTGTTTTAGTCCCAATAGAACTTCTTAAAAATTTAAAAGAATTAGCCAGAGGAACAGAATATTCAGATGAACTTCAAAAGGTATTAGATTCCCGTGAGGCCATTGAAAATCATGATGTTACCAAACTCCCAAAGTCTGCAGTTGTTAAAAGAGTGATAGACGGAGACACTGTAGAGTTATTTAACGGGCTTATTCTTAGATATGTGGGAATGACAGCTCCTGAAACTGGAGAGTTGTTTGAAAAAGAGGCTACAGAATTAAATCGTGAGTTAGTTGAAGGAAAAGAAATAAAACTAGAATATGATAATTATAAATCTGATAACTTTGGCAGAATTTTGGCCTATCCAATTATAAACAACAAAAACATATCAGTTGAACTTGTGCGAAAAGGTATGGCAGAACTTGTAATATATCAAAAAAGGAAGCCATTTATTTATCAAGTTCAATTACTTGAAGCACAAGAACAAGCGAAACAAAAGAAATTAGGAATTTGGGGAAATAATTAAATTTTTCCAGCTAGTGTTGGATATGCTTTCTCCAACATTTTTATATTTTCAGCAGAAATTGCACTTACATATTTTTCTCTTTCATCTGTTTTTATTAAAAAGCCTAAATGTCTGATTGCATGTGACAATACATTTTCTTCACTAATTTCTTTTGGCCTTGGTTTTTTTGAGTTTTCACTTTTTGCAATTATAAAATCTTTGGCTAAAAGTTCTTTTGTTTCATGATTAGAAAAATCGACAGTGTCAGAGTAAACAAGATATGTAAGTATTATTCCGTCATTTTCAAACCTCCAGCTTGTTGAATGTAATACAAATTTATCATCAATCATGTTTGGCGTTTCTTTAGTTTCGTCACTAACCAATTTTAAAATGATATTATCAGGATTTTCTTGAGCACCCGTGATATCAAGTGTATGTCTGTGATAAACAATTTTATCCTCATGTAATTTTGTAAAGAAAATCTCTAATTTGATATTCATATTCTGTTTTTAATATTAGCATTAGAACAATAGCTACACAATTGGGTTAGCGAACCCCACGGAGTGGGGTGAGCAGAGCTTTCCGACGATACCGTTGCATAAACGGTCACTTGTTTAGCCTTAAATGATTTGTTGTTTTTCGTTAAAATAATAACACTTTCGTCCGATTACTCGGACAATGCTGAAATTGGTTGTAGAAGCGTTTACTTAGTGAAACTACCTTTTTAGGCCGAAAGTATAGTAAAATCAGTGTGTTTTAGGAGACCGAAATGTAACGGTCTCCTTTCCGACCATATGTGTTAAGCGAAGCCACGAAGTGGCTGAGCGAACAAACACGAGCCGAGGCTCCGCAACAATTCCTTCCCCTTTGACCCCTCCCTTGTTGCTCCGCACAACTTCAAAAATTTGTTGTAAAATAGGTTCGCGCCGATTCGTATATTGGCGCAAAATCCCGAGCTGGCGGGTCGGAGCGAAGCGACGACCAAGCCATTATCCCGTCCCCTCGAACAAGCACAAACAACACAATAAGGAGTCAAAATATTGCGATATTTTGATCACTTGATTTGGTTTATTTACGGGCGTATAAATAATTGTATGGCTACAATTGTAAATAATCCAAATCAAAACAAATACTTTATCTATGCAAGGAAGTCTACTGATGTAGAAGAAAAGCAAGTGCAATCTATTGAAGGACAACTTGATGAGTTGCATTTGCTTGCCAAGAGAGAAAATTTAGAAGTTATTGAAGAATTCATTGAAAAACAATCTGCTAAAATTCCAGGAAGACCAATTTTTAAATAAAAAACACATGGCATAAATGCCATGGTTTTACCCCTTCTGTGGCATACTTTCCACTTGATTTTTAATGTATTTTTTAACCTGGATGAAACTTGTTGCACCCACTGATTCTGCAAAGTAGCCATCAGACCAGAATGAGTCACCCCAAAGAAATTCTTCTAACTCTGGAAATTCTTTCCTTAAGATTCTTGATGAACCACCTTTCAGTTGGTTAACAACTTTTGAGATGGACAAGTTTGGTTGGATTTGTATAAGCATATGTACATGATCATGCAATATTGTAATTTCTTCAATCCACCAGTTGTTAACCTCACATGCTTTGAAGAATAAGTCTTTAAGTCTTGTAGCTACTTTGCCACGTAATATCCTTTTTCTGTATTTTGGTAAAAATACCAAATGAATCATAATTCTGTGCTTTGTGTGTGCACCATGCCAGTACTTTAACATTTCCCTCAAGTATGCCACAAACTATACTTGCTCCACCAGCCTAAAGGCTGGGGATTAATGTGCAGAAGATTCAATGATATCTAGAATTGAAAAAGGTCAAGCAAATGGTATTCTCTCTTGGCACCCAGACAGACTTGCTCGTAATTCTGTTGATGGAGGCAAAATAATTTACCTCATTGATACAGGAAAAATATCTGCCCTCAAATTTAACACCTTTTGGTTTGAACCCACTCCTCAAGGTAAATTTATGCTTTCAATTTCATTTGGGCAAAGCAAGTATTATGTGGATTCACTTTCAGAAAACACTCGTCGTGGGTTACATCAAAAAGCTAGAAATGGATATTTCCCAGGAGTGGCACCCTTGGGGTATTTAAATGATTCTAGAAATAAAACAATTGTTGTTAATAAAAAGGTTGCTCCAATTATTAGTAAAGCATTTGAAATGTATGGAGAGGGAAATATCCAAATAAAAGAAGTTGCTAGCTTTTTGGAACAACAAAAGGTGTTAAGGAAAAATGGTAAAAGAATTAGAGAAGATGTAGTAACTATGATTTTAAAAAAGTTATTTTACACAGGACTCTTCACCTATGCAGGTGAAGTATATGAGGGCAGACATGATCCAATAATCTCAAAGAAACTTTTTGACAAAGTCCAAGAGGTTTTGAATTTTAGAAACGCACCATGGAAATATGCCAATATAGAAAGAATTCAAAAACCTTTTCTTGGACTTTTAAGGTGTGGTGAGTGTGGCATGATGATTACTGCTGATTTTCAAGTTAGACATTATGTAAATGGTAGTTGTGGCTACTTTAATTATTATAGATGTAGTAAAAAGAATAAAAGTATAAAGTGCCAACAACCCCATATCCGAGATATAGATTTAGAGCCACAACTCACCACACTACTCAAAAAGTATACTTTGAGACAAGATTGGGCTAATCAGATGCTTTTGAAATTAAAACAAGAAGAATCTGATGTCGCCAAATCCTCCCTTGAAGTTAATAATTTGAAACGCAGACAAGTTGAAGCTATTGATATAAAGTTAAAATTGTTGTTAGACTCATACCTTGATCAGATTATAGACAAAGAAACTTTTCAAGAAGAGAAGCTTCAACTTGTGTCTCAAAAGAAAACTTTTGAAGAACAAATTATTAACAATAAAAAACATCAAGGGAGTTGGATCGAACCTTTCAGGGAATGGATAAAAGAGGCTCAAACAGTAGAACAAGTTGCAGAATCTGCGGATCCGCAACTTAAAAAGGTCCTCGCCAAAAAAAATCTTTGGCTCGAACCTCTTCCTAGAAAACAAAAAAGTCCGAGGGGACGGGATAATGGCTTGGTCGTCGCTTCGCTCCGACCCGCCAGCTCGGGATTTTGTGCCGGGGAGAGGACTCGAACCTCCACGATGTATTAGCATCGCGGGCTCTTAAGGCCCGTGTGTCTACCATTCCACCACCCCGGCATATTGCCAAGACAAGTTAATATGACTATATTATACAGCAATTAATGATATTTTTTCTAGACAGACAAATTAATTTAATGTTATAGTTAGTTTATGAAATTTCTGTATAAGACAGTTTTATTATTATTTATATTTTTGGGATGTTTCTACCCTACTCAAATTAACGCTGCAGATCCAAGTAGTACAAGGAATCAGAGCACCTACGTTACTAACGGTTCAGTTGATGCGACAATCATATCCACGGATAAATCAAAAATATATCTAGGCGGAAATTTTACTGAAGTTGGTCCTTACACAGGGCATGGAGCATTATTAAATACAGGTGATGGTACATGGGACACATCAATGCCAAAGGTTGACGGAGTGATTTATTCTGTCATTTCTGATGGAGCTGATGGATGGTATATTGGAGGTGGATTTACAACCGTGGGATCTACACCAAGAAGTGGAATAGCGCACATTCTCGCCAATAAAACAGTAGATCCAAATTGGGCAGCCAATGCTTCATCTTTTTCTTATAGCGTATATTCACTTGCACTTTCTGGCAGCACACTATATGTAGGCGGTACTTTTGACATAACAATAGATGGAGTGTCCAGAAGCAAGCTCATGGCAATAAACACATCAAACGGTTTAGTTACATCTTGGAATCCAAGCAACAACGCAACAACCTCAAATGGGATAAAAACATTACTTGCCTTAGGAAACACTCTTTATGTAGGTGGAGATTTTACTACTCTGGCTGGATCAACGAGAAGAAGAATTGCTTCATTTGCAATTGATACAGGGTCACTTACTAGCTGGGATCCAAATGTAACAACTGCTAACTCCACAGTACACACGCTTTTGTTATCAGGTACCACTTTATATGTCGGAGGTCGATTTAATACTATTGGAGGACAGACTAGAAATAATTTATCTGCTATTAGTACGAGTACAGGACTTGCCAGTAGCTGGAATCCAAATATCAATGGTGGAGCTGCCACAGTTTATACAATTGCACTATCTGGAACTAATTTGTATGTTGGTGGGTCATTTTCAGGAGTTGCTGCACAGAGTATTAGTTGGCTTACAGCTGTTGACACAGGTACAGGTCTATCTACGTGGAATCCTAACGCATCTACCATTGTCAGGGCCTTGGCAGTTTCAGGTACCACCTTATATGTGGCAGGTAATTTTCAGTCAATCGATGGTCAAAACAGAAATTATCTGGCTTCATATGACCTAAATACAAATATTATTAAGAGTTGGGATCCTCATCCAAGTTGGCCAATCTATGCGCTGTCTGTATCCGGGTCAAATATATACGCAGGAGGTGAATTTAATTCAATTGGCAGTCAAACTAGAAATTATATTGCAGCTATTGATGCAAACACTGGCATTCCTACAAACTGGAATCCAAATGCAAATTATGGAGTAAGCTCATTGCTACAGAAGATACCGTTGCATAAACGGTCACTTGTTTAGCCTTAAATGATTTGTTGTTTTTCGTTAAAATAATAACACTTTCGTCCGATTACTCGGACAATGCTGAAATTGGTTGTAGAAGCGTTTACTTAGTGAAACTACCTTTTTAGGCCGAAAGTATAGTAAAATCAGTGTGTTTTAGGAGACCGAAATGTAACGGTCTCCTACAGAACGGTACTTCAATTTATGCTGGTGGGAGCTTTTACAACTATCGGAGGACAAACTAGAAACCATATAGCAGCACTTGATACAGGAACTGGTCTAGCAACTACATGGGATCCAAATGCAGACAGTAATGTAAATTCAATGGTTTTATCTGGAACTACTCTTTATACTGCTGGAGCTTTTACAACTATCGGAGGACAAACTAGAAACTATATAGCAGCACTTGATACAGGAACTGGTCTAGCAACTACATGGGATCCAAATGCAGATTATGATATTAGTTCAATAGTTTTATCTAATGGATTATTATACACAGCAGGTTATTTTGATAATATAGGAGGTCAGGTTAGACACAACATAGCAGCACTTGATACAGGAACTGGTTTAGCAACTACATGGGATCCAAATGCCAATAATAGAATCTATTCAATTCAATTATTAGGTACAAATTTATATTTGGGTGGAAACTTTACAACTATTTCTGGTGTATCAAGAAACCGATTGGCATCAGTAGATATCAATACAGGTCTTACCACTGATTGGAATCCTGTTATGAGTGGTACTGTCAGCTCTATCTCAATTTCAGATACTCAAATAATTACAGGTGGTGCATTTCAGGATTATTTTGCTGCTTTTGATTTGCCAGTATCACCATCTCCTACCGCTTCTCCTACACCGACTGACTCTCCTTCCTCGACTTCTACCCCATCATTGTCTACTTTTAACTCTCCAAATTATGTATGCCACGATTCTAAACCAATTTCTGTCCCTAATTTATTTCAGATAAATACCACAGCCGCAACAGCAACATTGTATTTTAGTCCAATTCAGAACAACAACAAATTTTATATCAGCTATTCAACCAATAAGATCGCTGAGGAACATGGTATTGAGGTAGAATTGTCAGATAAGGGAGTTCAGAGTTACACAATTAAAGACTTGAAAGCAAACAAAACATATTATTTTAAGGTTCGTGGTCAAAATGGATGCATGCCAAGAGATTGGAGCAATATAAGAAAAACTACTACAAGAAACAAGAGTGTTACTCGAAAAATCATTACAAATTCAGTAGCGGTAGGACCAACGCCAAAATCATTTAAATCCACAACCCCATCACCAGTAGTTAAGACAGAACCAGCAGTCAGTAAGAAATGTTATTTCTGGGGAGTACTATGCCTCTAAGGAATCTTTTACTGATGAGTCAAAAAAGTTGTTCTCTTCTAGATATTCAACTATTTCATCAAACATCGCCATCATTTCAGGAAATTTGCTAAAACAATTTCTCTTTCGATCAATTAATTGTTTTTTTGTCCAACCAACCCAATCTTTTTTATAATCTAATTCATGTACCTCAGCTTCAAGCGCGCTGATTGCTCTGGCAAAAATAGATTCATCCGACTGACCAAATGTATAATCCATAAAAATTTCATTAAATTTTTTATTAATTGGTGTTGGTAATTTTTCATCAAAAGTACTCAATGCTTTTTTGGATTCAACTTCTGCATTTTGATAAAGCTCTTCGTTCTGAATTGGAATATCACCAGTTTCGATTTCAATTAGGTCATGATACATCAATAATTCATATACTTTTAATCTATCTAAACCATAACTTGTAGAAGACAAAAAATAATCAGCTAAAACTAAACATCCCCATGAATGTTCAGCAGTACTCTCTTTTCTATCATCTACAGAATTGAACCTATATGTAGACTTTAATTTGTTAAAATAACGTAATTTTTGCAATTGAGAAATCATATGTAGCATTTTACTACAAAAATCAATTATTTGTAGAATTTAACAATTATATTTCTAAAAGTAGTATAATTTTTGTATGAAAAAGTTTTTGATTGTAATAGTCATTCTTCTTGCAACTGGTTTTATTGCATCTAAGTGTCTAATGCAACCAAATGATTTAGGAATTAAAAGAGACTCTTCACTAGTTGCAGCATTCAAACAAAGAAACAAAATGAGTCTTATTCCTACTGATAAAAAAGTTGAGATTAATGTTGATATGACTAGTGAAGAAATTACTGCGGTCTTCGCTCTCTGGGAAGAAAAAGATAAGAATTTTACTTTAAGAAATGTTCAAATTAAATTTAATGATAATGGAACTGCCGAAGCATCCGGCTATTTAAAAATTGGAAATGCAATTAATTTAGCTAAAAATCTTGGTTATTCAAATTCAGATATCGAAAAAGGCAAGGAATATATAAAATATATTTCAGGAGATTTACCTTTTTACGTCATCGGAACGGGTGAAATAATAAATAATTCGATATCAATTAGTCCTTCAATTTTTAAAATCGGCAATATAAATGTTCCGGAATCGATTACACTACCTGCTTCTGAATTGGTAAAAGATATGATTAAAAGGCGTATTGAGCAAGTAGGTGGTGCAGACATTAATGAAGCAAGTTTCAAGACAGGTAAATTTCATCTCCAAGGTTTAATTCCAGAGTCCATAAAGTATTAATGGTATACTACACATATGCTTTTAGATAATGTTGACGTTACATTTTGTGCAGGTAATGGTGGAAATGGAAAAGTTTCATTCAAGAAACTTGGAAGAGGTCCTGATGGCGGGAATGGCGGAAGAGGTGGAGATTTGTTCGTTACAGCATCAAGCGATCTTACAATATTGTATCAATTTAGCCAAAAAGATTACCTTGCTGCAGAAAACGGCATTCCTGGAGGGGATAATATCAAGAGCGGCCATAAAGGTGAAGATCTTACGATTACACTCCCAGTTGGCACCTCATTAATTAATAGAGATACAGGTAATGTAGTATTAGAGCTTACTGAGGTTGGACAAACCGTAGAATTATTGAAAGGTGGAGATGGTGGACATGGAAATTGGGAATTCAGAAGTGCAAGAAACACAACTCCTATGAGAGCGCAAAAGGGTTTTCCTGGTGAGATAATGAATTTAACACTCAACCTTAAACTAATTGCTGATTATGGTTTAATAGGACTTCCAAATGCTGGAAAATCCAGTCTATTAAACGAACTGACAAATTCAAATGCCAAAATTGGTAATTATGCGTTTACTACTCTTTCTCCAAATTTAGGTGTAATTAATGGTAAGGTCGTTGCAGACATTCCAGGACTTATTGAGGGGGCATCTGAAGGAAAGGGACTAGGCATTAACTTCTTGAAGCACATAGAAAAAGTCAAGGTTTTGATTCATTGTATTGATGCAACATCAGATAATTACGAGAGAGATTACAAGGTAGTAAGAAATGAACTTAAAAAATATAATCCAGAGTTATTAAAGAAAAAGGAAGTAATATTACTATGCAAATCTGACTTATTGGAAAATACAAAAAATTTCAAAAACTCGATAAATGTTTCTATACACGATATCGATAGTATTAATAAACTGAAAAAAATGCTCTAAGAAGAGCTACTTTCTAATGATATTGTAATAAACTGGGTGATAGAGAAATATGGCGGGAACCTCTTCTACAAGAAACCTTTGGAAATCTAAATAATATTTTTTCCTAATTTCCTGATCTAATTCTGTTCTACCGTCCTCCAATAATTTGTCAATTCTAGCATTCTTAAATTTTGAAATGTTAGTTGATGTCTGTGTTGAATGCCACAAACTATATTGATCTGGATCCTTTGGGATGTCTACAGTTGCCAGAAATGTCTGATAATTTTCAGGTATAGTCGAAACTACCTGTATTTCACAAATAGCCCCAGCCTCCTCCCAGTCTTTCTTTATTTTCTCCGCAGATTTCAATAAGTTTGGTAAGGTGGACAGTACAATACGGAGACCTTTAATATCCCTTGCCTTTTCCAAATCCCTAACATAGGGTTTTACCAATGGATTGTAACTCCAGGAAAATGGTGATGTTGAGTTTAGTGCTCTTACCCCATCAAAGCCCTCTTTGCTCGTTGCATAGGAAAGGCTTTGCCTAATTTCCTTTGTCTTAAACATTTCATCATTAGTGTTTAAGAATATTCCAACAAAATTGTTATAACTCACATTTTTCTGAATATCGACTGTACTCCAACCATCAAAGGCAGATATATCCTGAACATTTTCTATGTAATCGACTGCGCCTAGTTTGAATGCTAATTGAAGCCTTGCTTCGGATGGATAAAATTTATAGGTTTCTACGTCATTTTTGTTGTTTTCTATAATAAGCTTCTGCAGATATCCACCTGCCAAGGTAATATTTTTAACCTTCCATTCTCCTGTACCGACTAGACCCTTCTTAAATATTGGTTTACTTACAATAACAGGAAAGGCTGAAAAATTATTATCTAATTTAAACTTAATTGTCTTATCATCAATTAATTCAATTGTTGCATCGCTAAATTCATAGTTGATATCACCTGAAACAACCTTCTTCTTATCCTGCCATTTTAGATCACTTTTAATATTAAAAATCCAGGTTTTACCACCATCAGAAGATTCCCAGGATGATGCTAATGATGGATTAACATTACCGTTAACATCTACCTTTGTAAGTCCTTGAGACAGTTTCACAGCAATTTCTTCTGGAATGGTATCTGGTGTATATTTACCAGCAATGCCTATTCTAGTATGAATAGAATTGAAGTTAGGCGCAAGAAAATAGAAAATTAGGAAAAAAACTATTCCGACTATAAAGCCAAAAGCAATTATAGCTTTGAAACGTTTAAAAAATGCCTCAATAAGGCGCAATATATATCGAAGTGACATATTTTATACAAATAAAGAAATTGCTGACGATATAAGGAATAAGGCAGCAACTACGAAAGTAAGTTTAAAAACAAGTTTTTCAACACCACGACGGGTAAAAGATGAAGAGTTTGAACTTCTTGAAAAACCAGTTCCTCTAACCTGCAAAAGTACAAAAATAATAAGTAATAAGGCACTTATTGATTGAATTATCTGGGTTATTTGTTGCATTAGACTAATTATATCTAATTTTCATTTAATTAGCCAATATATGAAAGATGAGATTAAGGAATGAAGAAGTGAAAAGGCTGCTACAGCAAGAAAACCTGCAAATGCAATGGACGGAATATCAAGCCAAATATTTGAAAAGCCTGAGAAGGTAAAGCCTGTAATTAAAAACCCAGGAACAACCAAAGTAACTATGTAAAGAACAGCTACAGCTGAAACCCATCTAAACAGCCCAAACGTTATTAAATTAACAGGTAATAGCAAAATATTAATTACAGGTTTGGCAATCAAAGATGCAATTGTTAAGCCTAAACCAGTAAGTAACAACGTTTCAATTCCCTTACTAAAAACCATACCAGATGCGATTGAGGATACTAAAAATATTGACACGGAATCAATTACAAAATGACGAAGTATACGCTTCATATTAATTTTAGTTTAGTAGCTTTTTAGATAAAAGTAAATGATGATATCTCCTCGCAAACCTATGAGCTTCATCTCGTATTCTTTCTACCAGATGTAGGGTTGAACCCTGCATATCCTGTAATTTCATTTTTGTCCCATCAGGAAAAACTAATCGGTCTGGATGTTTGGCAATACCTACTACTGGAACAGATAGCTTAGAAAAAACTTCGTTGAATATTTTTACTTGTCCTAATCCCCCATCAACAATTATTAAATCAGGTGTGCCCCAATCTGCTAAATGAGAAGCCCTACGTCTTGCAATTTCTCTCATGGAATCATAGTCACTCTGTCCGTTCTTCTGATTTACTTTAAAATGCCTATATTCTGAATTTTCTTTTTCGCCATCAATTAAAACTACCACTGAGGCAGTAGCACTAACTCCTGACAAATGAGCAATATCAAAACACTCAATACGGTGTAAATTTTTAATCCCAATTATTTTACTTAAATTTTCTAATTCCTCATTTCTCTGATCCTGAACCAAGTTTGGATTTTGTAGAAATTCATGAGTATTTATTCTTTTTTGAGTTATATAATCTAGGATCTTTATTTTGTCTCTCATTAGTTTGGCTTCTTCGTACTTTTGGGCCTTGGATAAAGTATTCATTTCCTTTTCTAATGATTTTCTAACAACGTTAAATTTTCTTGATAGCACTAGCTTTATATTCCTGATGTTCTTTTTATATTGTTTTAGATTCTTCATTCTTAATTCTTCATTCATAATTCCTGCGATAGCAGACGGGCATGGATTACAAAGCCCTAAATGGCTATGCAAACATGGCTTTTTGCCTATTTTGTGATCAGAAAAAGGAAATAATTTGCGAATTAGCCTTAAAATTGTTTTAACATTTGTAGAATTTGGAAACGACCCATAATCTCCAGATTTACGCGAGGTAAGTACACGTGGAAATTCCTCCTTAGTTATAAGAATATAGAGAGCGTGCTTGTCATCCTTTAGTAAAATGTTGTATTTTGGTTTATGTTTATGAACCAAATGCGCCTCTAGAAGAAGTGACTCTAAGTCTGACGTAACCTCAATATAGGTTACGTTGTCAGCCTCACTAACCATTTGTGCTGTTTTAGTACTCAAATTTAAATCCAAATAGCTATTTAATCTAGACTTTAAATTTACAGACTTTCCAATATATATTGAGGTTTTATCTTTCCAAAAAGTATAAACTCCAGGTACCTCAGGAAGATTTAAGAATTTTTCTTTGGAAATTTCCATTTTTTTAATCTAAACATAATAGTTAGTAATATTAATATTGACGTTATAAATATAAACAGTAGATTATATAACAAAACCTGCTTTTTATTACTTGGCACAACTAGTTGATTATCGTTTACTTCTATTTTTACTTCATTTGGAGTTTTGGTTCCTAGAAATGAAAATGGAATGTCTATGGCTCTTTTAACAGACTGAAATGGCAAAAGTATATCAATATAATTATTTTTGTCTAGCTTTGTCCCATCAAAATATATCTGAGGTGTCATGTCATAAACAGCAACTGGACCATTGTTTGCTATTGTTACATCCAATTTATTAGGTATAAATGGCACCCAGAGCTCTGGCTTTGCATTTAATTCAATGCGAGAATTTCTAATTGTAGGTAAACTTCCAAAAGTAACAAAAACATCTTTTTGAGGATTACTACCTAATTTATATGACCCAGCTGCATAGGGAGTTCGTGAGTTGTGTCCGTGAATTACAAATGTAAAATGTCGAAGATCAAGTTTAGAAAAATAATCAACACCACCTGTTGTAGATCCCCAAGTTGGGTCAACTGGTACCCAAACTCCTCTTTCCTTATCGTAGTATTCTGGCCACGCGTGGAGAACATCGTTCACTAATGAAAGTGGTTGAATATCTGGATTTTCTGTATAGGCAAATCCATTAATTTCTCTGGCAGGAATTCCTGCAGCACGAGCTAGTGTTATGAACAAATCGGTAAATTCCATACAAATTGCAGAAGTGGGATTTTCTAAGGCTCTAACGGCTCCCAATCTCTCAACTGTGGGTGTCACTCGATTATAATCATATTTTAATTTTGTAGATACAAAATCATAAATTTCCTTTGGAGTTTTTAATGTTTGAGATAATTTAACAATTTCAGGATTATTAATATCCCAAAATTCAGAAGATACTAGATTTTGATCTAATGATTCCTGTGTTGGTTTAAGAAATGGTCTAAAATTTGAAAAAATTTGAACGTTTCCTTTTGCATTAACATCAATTCTTTGCCTTGCATCTAATTTGTATTCTGCGATCCAGTTACCATCACTGTCGATATACATATTGTTAGGCCTTGGATTAAGATCTTCGTAATACACTTTTTGATATGCAGTATCTGGAGGAAGTGTGATCTCGGTTGTTGCGCTCTTAACTAATGGATTTTCTAAATGATAGTTAAGATTAAAGGAAAAGACCTGAAATGCACCAAATCCTGCCACAATTCCAGTTTTCTCAACATCTGATTTATTAAAGTTATACACCAAGAATCCTTCTTTATTCGATTGCTCTCTTGGAGTAGGAGAAATATATGCTTCTTGGCCCAATTTTTGTGGAATAAGAAGCCTTAAATAGTAAGAATTAAAACTGGCCTCATCAGCAATACGAGGGATGGAAATTTCCCAAACTTCACCAGTCCTAACCGCAAAGGAAGATTCTTCAAAACTTACATAAAAAGTCCTAGATTTATCTTTTCCAACTACAGTATCAGGAAATGTGATCTTAATAGTAGTCTTTTTACCATCAGCAGAGGTTGAAACGGGATATACAGAATTAATTCCATAGGCTTTGATATTAGTTGGGGCAATTGAATCTAAAACAATAGAATATGAGGTTGCATACATATTACTAAAGACATTAGTTAACGTTATTTTATTGGTAACCTCTGTAATTCCTGTTTCTTTTACTTCGTAAGTGACATCAAAATCTGTAGTAAATTCACCCTCTGCCCTAACGGGAATTATGAAGTATGAATTAAGAATTATAAAAGAAAACAAGAAGAACGTAATTTTTTTAAACAGATTCATTTGTTAATTGTACCAAAAAGCCCGCTCCGATTGAATCGGAGTTGACAATTGGCCAGTATTTTGATACTATGGGTCTAGTTCTATTGAGTTATTTGCTCTTTAAAATCTTGCAAAAATAAACTCCAAATTGTATTTGGACTTCACGATTCTGAGCATAAAAGCCATGCCTGGACTCGTGTAAGTTCAAACATAAGGAGATAAAAATCCTGACTTCGCCAACCTAGTTTTTATGTAACTTCTTGAGGCTAATTGTTTGTATTTTTATGTACTTTAGGGCACTTACTGTTTTATTTGCTAAAATTAGGTTTGAATGTACTTAAGAAAGGTCAAAAACAAATCTAATACATCAGTTCAAGTTGCCCAAAAAGTTTCAGGAAGAAGAAAAATAGTGAAGCACATTGGAACTGCAAGAAATGAGTTGGAGCTAATTGAACTTACAAAATTAGGCTTAAAATACATTGATGATTGTCGTATCAAAGAAGGAAGAATTTCACTTTTTGACAACAGATTTAATCAATCTGAACTTAAAGAGCTACTTTCAAAGGTAACTTTTGGCAAAGTAATGGATACTGTCTCTTACAATTTTTTTGATTTTTACTATCATTTTTTAGGTTTAAATGACTTAAAAGACAATTGTTTTAAGGATCTTGTTATTGCAAGAATTTTAAATCCAACTTCAAAACTTGAAACTAGAAATTATCTTGAAGAGAAATTAAATCACAAATACTCACTTACAGAAATCTACAGAGGCATGAAAAAAGCCTTTGATGGTGGCTACAAAGAGATAGTTGAGGATTTGTTATTTAATTTTGCCAAAACAAATATTTCATCTGTAATTTCAGTTTTATTTTTTGATGTCACAACTTTATATTATGAATCTTTTACAGAAGATGATTTTAGAAAAAATGGCTTTTCAAAAGACAAAAAATCAAATCAACCTCAAATAGTTGTTTCCTTAACAGTCACAAAACAAGGTTTCCCTGTTCATATGCAGGCTTTTGAAGGAAATACTTTTGAAGGCCACACAATGCTTCCTGTAATGAAAGACCTCATCAAAAAGCATTCCTTGAAAGACATTATTCTTGTTGCAGATGCTGGTATGTTAAGTGAGAAAAATACAGATGAATTGGAAAAAGAAAACTTAAAGTTTATAGTTGGAGCAAGACTTGGTAATTTAGACAAAACTATTTTTGAAAAAGTAATTAGTGTACCTAAAATAGATGGCTCTACAGAAAGATTTGAACTTACAAAAACTAAATTTTTAATTATCAACTACTCAGTCAAAAGAGCATCAAAAGACAAATCAGACAGAGAAAAACAATTAAAAAGAGCAAATTATGCACTAAATAATCCAAGCAACTTAACTAAAAACTACAAATTTCTAAAAAAAGAAAAGGGAATTAAAAAAGAATGGAAAATAAATGAAGCTAAACTTAAAAAAGCAGAACAGCTTGAAGGCTTAAAAGGTTATGTTACAAATGCACTAGAATTAACAAACACAGAAATAATTACCAAATATCAAGAACTCTGGCAAGTTGAAAAGGCATTTAGAATCACAAAATCAGACCTCCAAGCTAGACCAATATTTCATACAGCCAAAGAAAAAATATTAACCCACATGTTAATTGTTTTTACCAGTCTTGCAATTACAAGATATGCAGAAATTAAAAACAACAAAAGCACAAAAAAGATACTACAAATTCTATCAAGCTTAAAAGAAATTACTATCAAAGACAAAATCTCAAATGAAGAAATATCAAAATTTACAGAACCAACAACAGAGCAACTTCAACTTCTTAAAAATACCAAACTTCTATCTTTTATTCAGGGCACTTAATTGGCGAAGTCAGGATAAGGAGATAAAAATGAAAAACCAAAATCCGTATTTGTTGATCTTCGTTGGAATTGCCATTGGTCTGAGCATTAGCTCGGATGGCAATACTGGAATCGCCTTCTTTCTCTTCTGCGCAGCTGGAATTATGACAGGATTTTTCCAATCCTTCGTGAGCTGGTGGAATTATATAACAGAAGAAAAGAAAGACACTGTCGAAGCCGGCGACACGAAATAGTTCGAAAACTGGAACAGGGGCAACTCTGGTCCAATTGCAATTATTTGCTCGTTTTTTTGAAATTATTTTCATCCACAGGATGATCGTCCTCTGGATGATGCAAGAGCTGCTTAGTTAGTTATTTTTGGCGTAAAAAAGATCGCATGAGATCTTTTTAAAAAATCTGAACAATTTCAGGTTATGCTAAATCTACTGCTAGGCAGAAATACAATTTATCATGTTGTGTGGGGATCCATATTTTAAAAATTTATTTTTATGAATAGACCCACGACCTGACGGTCGGGGTTTCATTAGAACACAAACAGAGTTTGCCCTGCATCTTTTTTACCTTGGTTTTCTATGTACCTCTCTATCACACTTTTGTTTATTCCCACAGTTGATACAAAGTAGCCTTCAGACCATATTGATTCAGTCCCCCAGTACACATTTTTAAGGAATGGGAATTTTTGTTTTAAGAACCTAGCTGTATTTTGTTTAATAATTCCTACAACTTTACCAACTGCAATAGTTGGCGGAATGGAAACAAGAAGGTGTAAATGATCTTTGTCATGATTTACTTCCTTAATATTTATCATTGGGTAATGTTCCTTAATTTCCGCCAACTTAATATCAAAGTATGCAAAAATTCCTTCATTAAAAATGTTCTTTCTGTACTTAGTGGCTATGACTATGTGGTAATCACATTGGTACACGCAGTGTGATATGTAAATAAAGTCCATACATATATTTTACAACCAAAAAAGCTGCAGGGGTAACTCCATCCCACGACCTTACGGTCGGGGATTTAAGTGAGGAAGGTTAAAATACCCCGCACGACATGTACCAAACTTCATAAAATCCCACATCGGGAGTGGTTTACTCTTGCCACCTCGGTATATTAATAAATCCTTGAGGTTAAAGATATCTCCCAGTTACTGAATTTTTGTTATTTTTTATATCTTTTGGAGTACCAATTGCCACCACTTCTCCACCACCATCACCGCCATTTGGTCCTAAATCAATTACCCAATCAGAATTTTTGATAACATCCAGATTATGTTCAATTACACAGACAGTATTTCCCTTTGAAACCAAAAGTCTTAAGACTTTTAATAATTTCTCAATGTCTGCAAAGTGAAGCCCTGTAGTTGGTTCATCTAATATATAGAATGTATTTCCTGTTCCTCTTTTTGATAGTTCTGTTGCAAGTTTTACTCTTTGCGCCTCTCCACCTGAAAGCTGTGTTGCCGGTTGACCCAACTGCATATAACCAAGACCAACGTCTTTAAGCGTTTCTAACTTTTCATAAATTTTAGGATGTGATGAGAAAAATTCCACTGCTTCATGAATCGTTAAATCCAAAACATCAGAAATTGATTTGCCTTTATATAAGACCTCCAAAGTCTGAGAATTGTAACGTTTACCATGACAAACCTCACACGAGACCCAAATATCTGGCATAAATTGCATTTCAATTTTTGTCTGCCCTTGTCCTTCACAAGCTTCACACCTTCCACCCTTTAAGTTAAATGAAAATTGACCCTTTTTATATATATATATATATATATATATCCCAATGTTTTAGCTTCTCTTGTTAAGGCAAAGACATCACGAATTGGATCAAAAAGCCCGGTGTATGTTGCAGGATTACTTCTTGGAGTTCGTCCAATTGGTGACTGATCAATTAAGATAGCTTTGTCGATATTATCTATTCCTTCAATTTTTTTATATTCACCAACTTCACCTTTGAAAAATGGATTAAACTCATGCTGAAGTGCAGGATATAATGTCTCTACTAAAAGTGTTGATTTACCACTTCCAGAAACTCCAGTGATACAGACTAACTTGCCAAGTGGAAACTCAACATCAACAGATTTTAGATTAAATTGATTTGCTCCAAAAATTGTTAAATTGGAAATTGGAAATTGATTGGAAATTGGAAATTGAAAATTGTCAACTGGAAATTGTCTTTCGCTTCGAAAGGTATGCTCCTGTAATTGAATTCTTATTTTTCATAACCTCCATCGGTGTTCCTGCTGCAATGATTTCACCACCAAGTTTACCTGCAGCTGGTCCAAAATCTGCCAAGAAGTCTGTTCTTTCATCATCTCCTCATCGTGTTCAACTACGACAACAGTATTACCAAGATCTCTTAACTTTTTAAGTGTGTCAATTAACTTTTGATTATCTTTTTGATGAAGTCCAATGGTCGGTTCATCTCAAACATACAAAACCCCAGTAAGTCCTGATCCAATTTGACTTGCAAGTCTTATTCTTTGTGCTTCTCCACCAGATAGTGTTCCTGCCACTCTATCAAGAGTTAAATATTCAAGTCCTACTGACTCCAAAAATTTAAGCCTGCCCTCAATTTCCTTCAAAATGAGATTTCCGATCTGTTTCTCTCTGGCATTAAGTGTTGCTTCTAGTTTTTGAGTCCAGTAAATTAATGATTTAACTGAATTACTAGTTACTTTTGATATTGATTCATTATTGATTGTAATAGCGAGAACTTCTTTTTTAAGTCTTGCCCCATTACAACTTCGCAAGTTTGTTCTCGCATATATTTTTCAAATTCATTTTTAATATAATCAGAATCAGTTTCTTTATATCTTCTTTCAATTGACCCGACTATTCCTTCATATTTTTGCCAGATTGTTGTGGCCTTACCAAATTTATTAGTTCCTGCTACCTCGTAAATATCACTTCCTGTTCCATGCAACAAAGTAGTTAGTTGGTCCTTAGTTAATTTGTTAATTGGAATGTGTGTATTAATGCCTTGTTTTTCACACATCGCCACAACTGTCTTTTCATACCATGTTTCATGATCAAACATCGAAGAAAATGGAAGTATTCCACCCTCCATAATTGATAATTCCTCGGAGAAAACAAGTTCTGGTACAACTTTTAATAATTTCCCAAGACCAGTACACTTTGGACATGCACCATGGGGAGAATTAAATGAAAAACTTCTTGGTTCAACTTCTGGGAGTGAGATATTATCCTTAGGACAAGAAAATTTCTCAGAATATAAATGATCTACATAGTCTTTTGGGTAATCTGGTATTACAAAACCTACATCCTTGATTTCAGACAAAATTACATATCCATCAGCAAGCCTTAATGACTGTGCCACTGAATCAAAAAGCCGACCTTTAAGGGTGGAGCCCTTTAAAGTGAGATATCGATCGTCAGTTTATCCACAACTACGTCAATTGTATGTTTATTTGTTTTAATTAAACTAAAATCATCATGTAAATCCTTATACACACCATCAATT
>CAWASW010000014.1:0-41714 GCA_963784785.1 Candidatus Woesebacteria bacterium
GGATAAGGAGATAAAAATGAAAAACCAAAATCCGTATTTGTTGATCTTCGTTGGAATTGCCATTGGTCTGAGCATTAGCTCGGATGGCAATACTGGAATCGCCTTCTTTCTCTTCTGCGCAGCTGGAATTATGACAGGATTTTTCCAATCCTTCGTGAGCTGGTGGAATTATATAACAGAAGAAAAGAAAGACACTGTCGAAGCCGGCGACACGAAATAGTTCGAAAACTGGAACAGGGGCAACTCTGGTCCAATTGCAATTATTTGCTCGTTTTTTTGAAATTATTTTCATCCACAGGATGATCGTCCTCTGGATGATGCAAGAGCTGCTTAGTTAGTTATTTTTGGCGTAAAAAAGATCGCATGAGATCTTTTTAAAAAATCTGAACAATTTCAGGTTATGCTAAATCTACTGCTAGGCAGAAATACAATTTATCATGTTGTGTGGGGATCCATATTTTAAAAATTTATTTTTATGAATAGACCCACGACCTGACGGTCGGGGTTTCATTAGAACACAAACAGAGTTTGCCCTGCATCTTTTTTACCTTGGTTTTCTATGTACCTCTCTATCACACTTTTGTTTATTCCCACAGTTGATACAAAGTAGCCTTCAGACCATATTGATTCAGTCCCCCAGTACACATTTTTAAGGAATGGGAATTTTTGTTTTAAGAACCTAGCTGTATTTTGTTTAATAATTCCTACAACTTTACCAACTGCAATAGTTGGCGGAATGGAAACAAGAAGGTGTAAATGATCTTTGTCATGATTTACTTCCTTAATATTTATCATTGGGTAATGTTCCTTAATTTCCGCCAACTTAATATCAAAGTATGCAAAAATTCCTTCATTAAAAATGTTCTTTCTGTACTTAGTGGCTATGACTATGTGGTAATCACATTGGTACACGCAGTGTGATATGTAAATAAAGTCCATACATATATTTTACAACCAAAAAAGCTGCAGGGGTAACTCCATCCCACGACCTTACGGTCGGGGATTTAAGTGAGGAAGGTTAAAATACCCCGCACGACATGTACCAAACTTCATAAAATCCCACATCGGGAGTGGTTTACTCTTGCCACCTCGGTATATTAATAAATCCTTGAGGTTAAAGATATCTCCCAGTTACTGAATTTTTGTTATTTTTTATATCTTTTGGAGTACCAATTGCCACCACTTCTCCACCACCATCACCGCCATTTGGTCCTAAATCAATTACCCAATCAGAATTTTTGATAACATCTAGATTATGTTCAATTACACAGACAGTATTTCCCTTTGAAACCAAAAGTCTTAAGACTTTTAGTAATTTCTCTATGTCTGCAAAGTGAAGCCCTGTAGTTGGTTCATCTAATATATAGAATGTATTTCCTGTTCCTCTTTTTGATAGTTCTGTTGCAAGTTTTACTCTTTGCGCCTCTCCACCTGAAAGCTGTGTTGCCGGTTGACCTAACTGCATATAACCAAGACCAACGTCTTTAAGCGTTTCTAACTTTTCATAAATTTTAGGATGTGATGAGAAAAATTCCACTGCTTCATGAATCGTTAAATCCAAAACATCAGAAATTGATTTGCCTTTATATAATACCTCCAAAGTCTGAGAATTGTAACGTTTACCATGACAAACCTCACACGATACCCAAATATCTGGCATAAATTGCATTTCAATTTTTGTCTGCCCTTGTCCTTCACAAGCTTCACACCTTCCACCCTTTAAGTTAAATGAAAATTGACCCTTTTTATATCCCAATGTTTTAGCTTCTCTTGTTAAGGCAAAGACATCACGAATTGGATCAAAAAGCCCGGTGTATGTTGCAGGATTACTTCTTGGAGTTCGTCCAATTGGTGACTGATCAATTAAGATAGCTTTGTCGATATTATCTATTCCTTCAATTTTTTTATATTCACCAACTTCACCTTTGAAAAATGGATTAAACTCATGCTGAAGTGCAGGATATAATGTCTCTACTAAAAGTGTTGATTTACCACTTCCAGAAACTCCAGTGATACAGACTAACTTGCCAAGTGGAAACTCAACATCAACAGATTTTAGATTAAATTGATTTGCTCCAAAAATTGTTAAATTGGAAATTGGAAATTGATTGGAAATTGGAAATTGAAAATTGGAAATTGTCTTTCGCTTCGAAAGGTATGCTCCTGTAATTGAATTCTTATTTTTCATAACCTCCATCGGTGTTCCTGCTGCAATGATTTCACCACCAAGTTTACCTGCAGCTGGTCCAAAATCTGCCAAGAAGTCTGCTTCTTTCATCATCTCCTCATCGTGTTCAACTACGACAACAGTATTACCAAGATCTCTTAACTTTTTAAGTGTGTCAATTAACTTTTGATTATCTTTTTGATGAAGTCCAATGGTCGGTTCATCTAAAACATACAAAACCCCAGTAAGTCCTGATCCAATTTGACTTGCAAGTCTTATTCTTTGTGCTTCTCCACCAGATAGTGTTCCTGCCACTCTATCAAGAGTTAAATATTCAAGTCCTACTGACTCCAAAAATTTAAGCCTGCCCTCAATTTCCTTCAAAATGAGATTTCCGATCTGTTTCTCTCTGGCATTAAGTGTTGCTTCTAGTTTTTGAGTCCAGTAAATTAATGATTTAACTGAATTACTAGTTACTTTTGATATTGATTCATTATTGATTGTAATAGCGAGAACTTCTTTTTTAAGTCTTGCCCCATTACAACTTTCGCAAGTTTGTTCTCGCATATATTTTTCAAATTCATTTTTAATATAATCAGAATCAGTTTCTTTATATCTTCTTTCAATTGACCCGACTATTCCTTCATATTTTTGCCAGATTGTTGTGGCCTTACCAAATTTATTAGTTCCTGCTACCTCGTAAATATCACTTCCTGTTCCATGCAACAAAGTAGTTAGTTGGTCCTTAGTTAATTTGTTAATTGGAATGTGTGTATTAATGCCTTGTTTTTCACACATCGCCACAACTGTCTTTGCATACCATGTTTCATGATCAAACATCGAAGAAAATGGAAGTATTCCACCCTCCATAATTGATAATTCCTCGGAGAAAACAAGTTCTGGTACAACTTTTAATAATTTCCCAAGACCAGTACACTTTGGACATGCACCATGGGGAGAATTAAATGAAAAACTTCTTGGTTCAACTTCTGGGAGTGAGATATTATCCTTAGGACAAGAAAATTTCTCAGAATATAAATGATCTACATAGTCTTTTGGGTAATCTGGTATTACAAAACCTACATCCTTGATTTCAGACAAAATTACATATCCATCAGCAAGCCTTAATGACTGTGCCACTGAATCAAAAAGCCGACCTTTAAGGGTGGAGCCCTTTAAAGTGGCGATATCGATCGTCAGTTTATCCACAACTACGTCAATTGTATGTTTATTTGTTTTAATTAAACTAAAATCATCATGTAAATCCTTATACACACCATCAATTCTAACTTTTGAATAACCCTTGGAAATTAAATTATCAAGAAGTGCAGAAAACTCTCCCTTTCTATCCTTAACAACAGGAGCAAGCAAATAGAAGCGACCTTTCATACTTAACATTTTGTTAATTATTTCCTCTAATGTTTGCTGAGATATTTCTGCACCACAGATTGGACAATGTGGATGACCCACTCGGGCAAATAAAAGCCTTAGATAATCATAAATTTCAGTAACGGTTCCAACCGTTGATCTAGGGTTTCTAGATGTTGTTTTTTGATCAATTGAAATTGCAGGAGAAAGTCCAGTTATAGAATCAACATCAGGTTTCTCCATTATTCCCAAAAACTGACGTGCGTAAGTAGACAAACTTTCGACATATCTTCTCTGGCCCTCTGCGTATAAAGTATC
Organism: Candidatus Woesebacteria bacterium; assembly: GCA_963784785.1. GTDB lineage: Bacteria > Patescibacteriota > Microgenomatia > UBA8517 > UBA8517 > JAUYMM01. Next base: position 3,854 of record CAWASW010000014.1, read on the forward strand.
AAAGGCAAATGAAGACTTACCACTTCCTGAAACTCCAGTTAATACTGTTAATTTATTTTTGGGAATATCAAGAGACACATTCTTTAAATTGTGTTGTCTAGCTCCTTTTACTTGGATATATTCATTCATGGATGTACAATTATACAGCATGAATCTGTTTCAGACACTACTGTTATCTATAGTTGAGGGAATTACTGAGTTTTTACCAATTTCGTCAACAGGTCATCTGATTTTAACATCACACCTCGCGGGTGTGATGCAAACTGAATTTGTGAAATCTTTTGAGATTATTATTCAACTTGGGGCAATTTTGGCAATTGTTGTCATCTACTTTAAAAAACTTGTAATATCACTTAACTGGGATCTGTACAAAAAAATATTGATTGCATTTTTGCCATCTGCCTTTTTTGGACTATTTTTATATAAATATATTAAATTATATTTGATAGGCAATTCAATGGTTGTTGTCTGGAGTTTACTTATTGGTGGAATTGTAATGCTTCTTTTTGAGAAGTTTTATCATCCGACTATACGCTATACGCTATCCCCTATACGCTATTTAGTAGTTGGCCTCTTTCAAGTACTTTCAATGATTCCGGGTGTATCAAGGGCTTTTGCAACAATCTTTGGCGGAATGATTGTTGGTATGAAAAAAGAAGAAGCAACTGAATTTTCATTTTTTCTAGCTATTCCAACGATGGCAGCGGCCTCTGCTCTTGACCTTATCAAAACTGACATGTCTGTATGGACAAGTAGTAACTTAGTTACTTTGTTAATTGGATTCGTAGTTAGCTTTGCTACAGCTTACATAGTAGTAAAATGGCTCATTAAATTTGTTCAAACCCACAACTTTAATATCTTTGGTTGGTACAGAATCATCTTGGCTCTTCTATTTTTCGTATTCTATCTCTAATTTCGGCCGCTAGTTCAAAGTTTAGTTCATGAGCCGCCAGAACCATTTCTTTTTGTAAATTTTTGATATATTTCTTTTTATCCATTGGAGTCAGACTTTCAGAATCAACTATTCCAGTTTCCAAGGCAAAATCAGTTTTGTTTTCATCATCCTTTTCTATTAATTTAACACGTAGGGGCTTAGAAATAGATTTTGGAATTATTCCATATTTTATATTCATTGCTATCTGATATTCACGACGTCTCTTAACTTCACTTAAAGCCCTTTCCATCGAGCCAGTAATACGATCTGCGTACATGATAACTCTGCCTTTAACATGTCTTGCTGCTCTTCCCATTGTTTGAATGAGTGAAGTCTGAGACCTTAAAAATCCTTCTTTATCAGCATCAAGAATTGCAACAAGTCCAACCTCTGGAAGATCGAGTCCTTCTCTTAAAAGGTTAATTCCAACCAAAACATCATACTTTCCATTTCTTAAATTATCTAAAATATCAGTTCTATCAAGAGTTTTAACATCAGAATGAAGATACGCCACCTTTAATCCTTGTTCTTCAAGGTATGCTGACAAATCCTCTGCAGTTCTTTTTGTCAGAGTTGTAATTAAGGCACGTCTTCCTTCTTTAATTTCCAATTTAATTTCTTCCATTACATCAGCGATTTGATTTACTGTAGGTTTAATTTCAACTAGTGGATCAGGAATTCCAGTTGGCCTTAATAATTGTTCTACTACATGACCTTCTGAGAGTGAAAGTTCCCACTCATCAGGTGTGGCGCTTAGGGCAATAAAATTTGGAATTCTTCTTATAAACTCATCAAATTTTAAGGGTCTATTGTCAAGTGCTGATGGCATTCTAAATCCATAATCAATTAAGGTTGATTTTCTTGAAAAATCTCCTGCAAACATTCCTCTAATTTGAGGGAAAGTGATATGAGATTCGTCAGCAACCACTAACCAATCCTCTCCGTTTTGAGCTTTAAAATAATCTAATAACGAAAATGGGGCGTCACCTGCTTTTCTGCCATCGAAGTATCTTGAGTAATTCTCAATTCCTTTGACATAGCCAATTTCCTTTATCATCTCAATATCATAAGTAACTCTTTGAGAAAGTCTTTGTGCTTCAAGCATCTTTCCTTGATTTCTTAAGTTTGCAACTTGCTCATCCAAATCCTTTTTAATGTTAGTAAAAGCTGACTCGTGAGTCTTAGGATCAGCAATAAAATGCTTTGCAGGAAATAGCGTATAGGGTTTAGCGTTTAGTGTATAGTCAACAACTCCCGTAACAGGATGCATAACTTTTACTGATTTAATCATTCCACCTATTTCCTCAATCCTAATTCCTATATCCTCGTATGCTGGATAGATATCAATATTTTCACCTCTGATTCTAAAGGTTCCCCTGTTAAATCCAAATTCCGATCTTTCATACTGCAAATCAAGAAGTCTATCAATTATTTGTTCTCTTGTGACCTTCATTCCTGCCACGAACTCAAAGGCAAACTTACCATATTCATTTGGAGAACCAATATTATAAATACAGGAAACAGAGGCAACTACTATAACGTCCTTACGAGTTAATAAGTTTGTAGTTGCAGCAAGTCTTAATTTATCAATCAGCTCATTAATAGCAGAGTCTTTTTCGATATAGGTATCAGTTGAAGGAATATAACTTTCTGGCTGATAATAATCATAATATGAGACAAAATAAGAAACTGCGTTATCTGGGAATAAATCACGCATCTCTTGATATAGTTGTGCGGCAAGTGTTTTGTTGTGAGAAATGATTAAAGTTGGCTTCTGCAATCTTTCTATTACTTTGGCTGTTGTAAAAGTTTTACCTGAACCAGTTACGCCTAGTAATGTCTGATATTTTACTGAATTATTGATATTACTAACTAACTGGCCAATTGCCTTTTCCTGTTCTGGAATTGGTGTATAACTAGTTTTTAATTTAAATTGCATATATATGAGGTTACATAGTCTGCGAACTCGACTTTTTGAGCTGCCTACGTTGATGTTTCTCTAATTCCTTAATATGTGTTTCAGGCAACAAATCTTCAGGTTTTGTACCTCCAATTTTTTCGATGGCATCCCTTACTTTTGATCCGACGGTATAGTGAGTCATAGAGACCCTTCCTTCGCCCTGTATGTTTTCCTTTTGAATCTTCTCGTCAGTTTGGGTAATTCTAAATAGATTTGCCGCTAATTCAGTTATACCAGCTCTATCAAGTATGTCATCCTTACCGACACCCTTCTTTTCCTTAAGATTAGAAACCCCCATTCCACACAAACCTTTATACCCCATATCGTTAAAATGACCAAAGTTGTGTACCCCTGCTCGCTTTGCAGTAGAGAATAGATTTTTATTATGTTCCTTAACTTGACCTCTAACGAATAATCTTTTCTCATCATCTATCAATAACGAGTCAACTTCTTGTTTTCTTGTTTGCGTCGCAAAATATGTTTGTGCATTTGCAATAACTTTTTTTTGTGGATTTCCGTTTTGTGCAACCAAATAACAGGCGTATCTATCTAGCTTCCAATCTTTAACTTCTCGAACAGTATTGGATCCTATCTGCACCATTTTGGTAATGTCAACAAAATGGTTTTCAACAACTTGACCACTGTTGAAGCATGCTTGTTGTGCTTTAGTTACAACAGAGTCGAAATTTCTCCATTCTGTATATTCTAGTAAAGACATCAGCTCTCTAGCTACCCAGTACTCAATTCCGTTCTTGTCAACATGTTTAATCTTTTCAAAGTCTACTTGATCTGTATTCATATTGGAGATTTTATTCATATCTATATTTTACTACGATTCAATGGTAGATCAACTTTGAAGATATATGTACCACAAAGATATAGTTGACGGATTCGGTTAACGTTCGTATTATGTATATATGTCAAAGATTAATTCAGCACCAGTAGTTTATAAGAGGCAAGCCCAAATTTTAGATTTTATTAGGCAAAGTGTTGAAAATTCTGGTTATGCTCCTACTCTTCGCCAAATTGCAGATGCAATTGGAGTCAACTCTCTAGCAACAGTTCATGAGCATGTCCAAGGACTAGTTGAAAAAGGACTTCTTAAAAGAACTTCTGGCAGACTTCGAAAAATGGAACTTACAACACCTATTAATTACAACAATGAAGGTATTAGTGTACCAATACTGGGGTATATTGCTGCAGGACAACCAATAGAACCGATGACTGATCCAAATGCACATATGTCTATTCCGCCAAATTTTGCAAGTAAGACAAAACGTGTTTATGTTTTACAGGTTCGCGGATTATCAATGATTGAGGATCATATAAATGATGGGGATTATGTAATTTGTGAGCAAACAGAGACTGCCAATAACGGAGAAATTGTTGTAGCGCTTCTCAAAAATGGCATGGCAACTCTAAAAAGATACTTTAAAGAGGCAACAAGAATTAGACTTGAACCAGCAAACGCTGCGATGTCGCCAATCTTTGCAAAAGAAGTTACTATTCAGGGTAAGGTAGTTGGATTAATTCGAAAATACGGAAGAGTTTAGATGTTAGAGATTTTTATCCTTAAAATCCTTCAAGCAGATTTCGGCCGGTCATTTCAGTTGGAGCAGTTATTCCAAGAATTCCAAGAATAGTTGGTGCAATATCTGCAAGTACCCCAGAAGGGAGCATATCGCCTCTGCCAATGTAATCTTTTGAGATAATTAAAAGAGGTACAGGATTTGCGCTGTGTTCCGTTTCTATTTGACCTGATTGAGCATCTATCATCTCTTCTGCATTGCCATGATCAGCAGTAATTATTAATGTCCCATCATAAGCAAGAACAAAATTCGCAAGTCTAGCGACACAATCATCTACCATTTCACAGGCCTTAACTGTTGATCCGATATTACCTGTATGACCTACCATATCGACATTTGCATAATTAATCACAGTCAGTTTATATTCATCAGATTTTAATTTTTCTAGCACAGAGTCAGTTAACTCTACAGCACTCATTTCTGGTTTTAGATCATAGGTTGCAATCTTTGGTGAAGGAATGATAAATCTTTCCTCCTGATCCATTGGCATTTCCTGCTGTCCATTAAAATAAAACGTTACAAATCTTTCCTTTTCACTTTCTGATGCACGAAGTTGTTTGAATCCTTCTTCAGAAATTACTCGTCCTAGTGGCATATCAACTGTTTCAGGTGGAAATGCAGCGATCGCACCTTCTTAGTTAATGCTTTTTCATATTCAGTCATCGTAGCAAAATGTAAGATTCTGTAAGTTTAGGAGGTCTATTAAATGGAGCCTTTCCTTTTGATTTTACTTTCTGCCTGAATTAAATGCTTCTTTTTATATTTAACCAGAAAAGGATCAAAGGATATCGTACTTCCTGCTAAATCAAAATCATTGAAAACAAATGCACGAGATAGTTGCCTAGGCCTGTCTATTCTAAAATTAAAAAATATAACAGAATCGTTTTCCTTAACAATTGAAATAGGTTTACCAGCTTGATCGCATATAAGTGCAGGTTCTATAAACTCGTCTGTCTTACCCAATTCATAAGACATATCAATTGCTTCCTCTGGAGTTTTAACTAGATTCCCCATCCCTTGAGTTAATGCAAGATACGCTTTTTCTGTTCTATCCCATCTAAAATCTCTGTCCATTGCCCAATATCGGCCCATTATTGAAGCAATTTGGCCTACTTTTTCTCTTTTTATAACTTCTCTAATCCTATCTACATATATTTTAGCTGCAGTTGGAGGAGAATCTCTTCCATCTGTAAAAAGATGTAAAAATACCCTGTCAAATTTCTTTTGAGCACATATTTTTAGTAAAGCAAAAAGATGATCGAGATTTGAATGAACCCCTCCAGCACCTACCAAGCCCATAAGGTGAAGATTTGAGTTATTTTTTTGGGCGTGTTCAATAGCGCCAACCAATGCAGCATTGGTATTAAATGCACCATCAGCAATAGACATATTAATTCTCATCAAATCCTGATAAATTATTCTTCCAGCACCAATATTTAAATGCCCAGTTTCAGTATTTCCAGCTTCACCCCGAGGTAGACCAACCGATTCACCAGCAGCCTGCAATTGAGTATGTGGATAGCTGGCTGTATATCTATTTATGTTTACTATATTGGCAAGTGAAATTGCGTTTCCTGCAGAAGGTGATGACAACCCCCAACCGTCAAGAATTGTGAGGATTACAAATTTTGATTTCTCTACACTTTTCATTTGTTTTCCTTGAAGTATTCAAGCTCTAATTCAATAGCAGATAATCTGTTATATTTCGCAACCCTCTCGCCTCTTGCAGGGGCACCAAACTTTGCATAATCAGAAGCAACTCCAACTGCAAAATCAGCAATAAAAGTATCATTTGTCTCGCCTGATCTATGAGACACTATTACCTTCCAGCCAGCGTCTTTAGTCATTCTAACAACTTGTAATGTTTCACTAACAGTTCCTATTTGATTTGGTTTAATAACAGCACCATTGCATGCTTTTTCATCAATTGCCTTTTGAAGCCTTTTGGGATTAGTGCATAGAATATCATCACCTACGATTATCGCAGTACCAGATAATTCTGAATATAATTTTCTCCATGAATTCCAAGCATCTTCCTGAAAAGCATCTTCGATAACAGCTAATCTATATGTTCCAACTAACTCCTTATAATAATCAAGCAGCTGATCATCAGACAACGATGATGATCTATCTCGGATAGTATAATCACCATCTCTATAAAAACTATTTGCAGCAATATCTAATCCTAAAAACACATCTCTCCCAAGAGAATAACTGGTAAGTCTAATTGACTCCACAAAAACTTCAAAAGCGTCTGCATTAGTAAATAAGTTTGGTGCATATCCACCTTCATGACCTACAGAATGAATTGCTCCTCGTCGAGCAAGATTGTCACCAATTGTTTGATATATTTCTACTCCCATTTGCAATCCTTCATGGAATTTCTTATTAGTTGCAGGAATCATCCAAAATTCTTGAAAATCTAGGTTTCCTGCACCGTGCAATCCTCCATTTATCATATTCAAAAGAGGAGTAGGAATTTTGACACCAGCCTTCATACCTCTCTCCACAGCTAATTCATTAACCCAAGCGTACAAGGCTTTATTTTGAGATAAGGCTGCAATTTTACAAACTACCATTGATATAGCAAGTATTGAATTACCCCCATATTTAGATTTGTTTTCTGTTCCATCAAGATTAATTAGTTTCTGATCTATCTCTGATTGTTTTAGTGGATCCATGCCAACAATTGCAGGGCCTAACACGTTATTAATATTTTCGCAGGCTTTTAAAACACCTTGGCCTCGATATCTTAGTTCATCATTGTCCCGAAGCTCCAATGCCTCATGCGATCCAGTAGAAGTTCCAGCTGGTACAGCAGCTGTTGAAAATCTTCCGTCATCTAACTGACAATAACACTCAACAGTAGGTATTCCTCTACTGTCTAAAATTTCTCTTGCCCAAATTCTTTTGATAGTTGCCATATTAGATATTTTTTTCCGCCTGATGAATCATGCTTCTAACTCTAGTCACTGCATCAGGATTAACTGAAATGCTGGTTATTCCTGCCTTAACTAGAATTTCAATCATATCGTTATATGTACTTGCTGCTTGACCACAAATTGAGGTTGTGACACCTGCCTTGCTACATGCCTTAATAACTTTCTTAATAGCCCACAAAACCTCTGGACTCATTTCATTAAACTCTGTTGCAACAGTTGCGTTATCTCTATCTGTCCCTTGAATTAACATTGTTAAGTCATTTGATCCGATAGAAATTCCATCTATTCCAACCTTGATAAATTCCTCAATCATAATAATATTAACAGGAATTTCTACCATCATCCAAAACTTAAAATGTGGATCGTCAAAAAGACCTGCAGATTGAACAATTTTTCTAACTCTTCGAAGTTCCTCAGGACTTCTAACAAATGGGATCATGATCTGTAAATTAGGATATTTTTGCCTTACCTCTTTAATTGCTTGTAATTCCAAATTAAAAACTTCTGGATCAGAAATATATCTATATGCTCCTCTAAATCCAAGCATTGGATTACTTTCTAATGGTTCCCAATGCTTTCCACCCTCAAGGCTTCTATATTCATTAGTCTTAAAATCAGTTGCACGATAAACCACCTGACGCGGTGCAAAATTCTCACAAAATTCAGTAAGTTTAGCTACCATCTTATCAATAAATTGTCTCTGTGTATGTCTTTTAATTGCTTCTTTTGGATGAATTCCAATATCAGCAATCATAAATTCAGCTCTTAATAACCCTATTCCGTCAACGTCCATTTTGGATACTTCCTTTGCTCTATCTGGCTCTGCGAGATTGACATAGAGTTTTGTCGCAGTCTTAATGTTCTTTACATTTGATACTTGTGATACTTTTATTACTTTTGATACTTTTGTATTTCCTCCCGCAAATATTTCTCCTGTTGTTCCATTCACCGTTACTACATCTCCGTCCTTAAGAACCTTTGTACCTATTTTTGTGCCAACAACACAAGGGATTCCCATTTCCCGAGAGACTATAGCCGCATGGGATGTCATTCCACCTTCATTGGTTACAATTGCGGCAGCCTTCTTCATAGCAGGAACATAGTCAGGTGAGGTCATTGGAGCAACCAATATATCTCCAGTTTTGATCTTATCAATTTCTTTTGGTGATTTTAATATTCTAACGATACCAGTTCCCATCCCTGGTGAAGCAGAAATTCCTTTTAAAATTGGCGCTGTTGTTTGTTCACTAAGTACTTTGTCCTCGGTACTGTGCACTGCTTTGGTTTTTTCGATAGTCGTTATTGGTCTTGTTTGCACCAAATAAAGTTTTCCTTTTTCAAGTGCCCATTCAGAATCTTGTGGATAATAGTAATGATCCTGTAGTTTCTGAGAGAGTTTAGCCATATACACTATTTGATCATCACTTAACTTTACTTTACTAATATTTTTAGCTGGAACTGCAATCTCCTTTGTAACTTGTCCATTTTTTATATATTGCATCTTTTGATCATTTACTTCCTTCGAGAGAATCTCAAAAGTTTCTTTTTGGACTACATAATGATCAGGAATGTATGATCCTTGCACAATCATTTCACCAAGTCCCCAGACAGCATCAATTATTATCCTATCTTTTCTGTTAGTTACAGGATCAATAGAAAACATGATTCCAGAAACCTCTGATTGCACCATCTTTTGAACAATTACAGAAATTCCTACTTTTTCAATTTGGATTTTGTTTGAATGTCTGTAATAAATCGCTCGAGGTGTAAAAAGAGAGGCCCAGCATTCACGAACTGCAACCTGCAAATTCGATTCTCCTTTAATATTTAAAAATGTTGCTTGTTGACCTGCAAAACTCATTCCGGGTAGATCTTCCGCTGTTGCTGATGATCTCACTGCGACTAGAGCCTTTGAAAAGGTTCCACCAAGTTTTTTGTAAGATTTAGTCATATCTTTAAATACAGACTCAGGGAATTTTGAAGTGTTTACTAGCTTTTGAATTCTATTAGAAGCGTGTTCCAATTGACTTGCATCCTCGACATCAACGGGCTCAAGTATTTTATATATTCTCTTAGCAATCTCATTCTCTTTCAAAAATAATTCATAAGCAGGAACTGTGACAGCAAAACCATTAGGAACAGGAAAACCATTATTAATCATTTCCCCAAGATTTGCCCCTTTGCCCCCAACCAAAGAAATAGAATCTTTATCAATATCTTTGAAGTCAATTACAAGTGGCAGTGTAGACATATAATTAATATAACATTTAATGGATGGGTTGCGATAGTGCTGATTTTAGTTTTAAAATCCATGGTTCAGGGCCAGGATTTGTATCATCTAAGATTGAAAGGTAGAAACCAAGCCATGCACAGTAATGTGCTAACTCCAACGACTGTCCTAATACACTCGAAGTACCTAGTACATAGGACATAGTACTTAAATTCTGTTCAGAGAAAATATCTTTTGTAATTTGGTAACGAAGTTTGACACGTTCATTATTGAAATTACTTTCAAAAAATAAATATTTCTTTTGCAAAGATGCTGCAGGCTTTCCAACAGCTTCAACTAAAACGTGATTTACTTCAGGAAAGTCGTAGAATTCTGTAAAATTTCGAGAAATCTCGCACATTGCATTTCTACCAGCATTCAAGGCTCCCAAAAATGGACGACCACCAAAAAGGACAGGTATCGAGCCATATAATTCCTCCGCCATGGTTTTACAATTCCAGGTGGCACGAATCTCTTCGAGCTCGTGCAATGCCGAATTAATTTCGGTATCTGCGTTTTTGATAATTCCTACAGCACTTAACACTCCAAGTAATCCCCCTAAAGATACTCCAAGACCAGTCTTTGGAAATCCTGTTGGATTAGTGTCTTTGGGATCAATTACTGCACCCTGTATTTGACCAGACTTCACCATCTCTCCAATCTTGCCACCAGTAGCAATTCCTATTACCTGAGCCCCTTTTGACTTAGCTATTTCATAACCAGACAAAGTCTCTTCGGTGTTACCCGAATAGCTATTTAAAATGACAAGTGTTTTATCACTGACCCAAGCAGGCAAGCCATAATCGTTATATACAACAAAAGGTTTTTCAAAATTATCTTCCAGAAGTCCCTGAATAATTTTACCGGCATTTGAAGATCCTCCCATGCCACTGACAACTACGTTGTCAAAATTTCGTAATTCATACTTCATACTTCGTACTTGTTCAAAAGTTGTTCTGATCTGATCTGGAAATTTTTGAAGCGCCCGTTCCACTCCATCTGGATCTAGTTTTGTATAATCTTCATTTAAATTCATCGGTTAATAATATTTATTAATTCATTATATACACCTTCACTATTGGCAACAACTAAGGGAATTTTGTTTATAGCGTTAAATGCTCCTGCTTCTTTAGCAATTAAAAGTCCGGGTAGAATATCATGATCTTTGGGAGGATTAGATAAATTAAGATATGCTTCACAACCGCCCTGTGCAAGCCAGCATAAAGCAGTATTTTCATCAGCTAACGCACGAAGTCTGTAAGCCTTTTTGCCAATTTTATTTAAGCTGTTAAAAGCATCATCATATTTATCCTGATTTCTTTTGTAAGAAGGAACATAACAATAGACAAACGAATTTTCTAAATTTTTGATATCTGAAACATGGATTTTTTCATTATTCTTAAAACTTCCTAAATCCTTTCCGGTAGAATACATTACATTTTCATAAGGACGATAAACACAGGCAACGATTGTTTCTTTTTTATGTTGCAGAGCAATTGAGCAGTTCCACTGTGGAATACCTCGCACATATTCTTTAGTACCGTCTAGTGGATCAATTACCCATATGAAATCAGATTCAGAATTTATACTTCCCTTTTCTTCAGACAAAATTCCATGAGTTAGATATTTATCCAATATGCTTTTAATTATATATTCCTCAGAAGCAATGTCAGCTGAGGTTGCAATATCTTGAATATCTTTTTGGTTTACTACTTTGAATTTGTTTTGATAATCAAGAAGTATCTTTCCCGCCCCCCTCGCCATCCTCTCACAAAATGTTTTATATGAATTTATATCCATTTAACAACCTCCTCTGGCGATATTGTTAAAAAATTAGGTGCTTCTAAAACAAAACCTTGTTTAACATCGTTTTTATCGAGCTTTGACGAATTTATAAAAACTGCCTTTGCACCTGATAGATTTGCAGCGATAAGACCAGATGAAGAATCCTCGAAAATAATGCATTTATCAGGTTGAAGTTCTAATTTAGCGATTGCTTTAAAATATACCTCAGGATCAGGTTTTGTTTTTAAAACATCATCTGAAGAAATAAAACTGTCAACAAAATTACTTATCCTAAATTTCTTAATTGAATATTCAATCCTATTTCTTTTTGCTGCTGATCCTATGGATATCTTTATACCAAGTTTTTTTGCATTTTTAATAAAATCCAATACTCCGTCAATTGGTTTTAAATATTTAGTGACTAAACCATCATAAATAAGTGATTTTTCACGCTGGTATTCACTTTTTTCATTAATTCCCAATCTTCCAAATATATTATCTATTGCACCTAAAGTTGAATATCCATGAATTTTCGATCTATATAAGTCTCTTGTTAATTCGTTATCGTGTTTATTAAGAAGCTCAGACCATGCAATAAAATTAATCTCCTCAGTATCAGCAAGAACTCCATCATGGTCAAAGATAAAACCTATTTTATTCAAATGCATGGATATTAACACCTGCGGCCCAATCAATTTCTGAATATTTCTTAAGTATGTTTTTTATATTTACTTTTAGTTTATCGTATTGTTCTTGAGTTTTAGCCTCAAATTTTATAGTTACGTATGGTCCATTTTGACTTGCCCTAATAATCATCATCTCATCTTCTGTATCTGCTCTAAATCCATCAATATCAACATATTTTGCATTTGGAAACAACTCTTTTATATCTAAACTGATTTTTTCACTAATTAACTTAAACTTAATGCTATCAGCAAGACCCAATTTTATTTCAGGACTTGATATATATTTTGGTAACTCATCAACCAGTTCTTTTAGCGTTTTATTTTTATTTTTCATATAATTTAATAATCTTAAAGTTGCAAATCCAGTGTCATCATGACCATAAAAATTATCCATAAAGAACATATGGCCTGAAAGTTCGCCTCCAAAAGGTGCCCTTGCTTCTTTTACTTTGGCTTTAATAAAACTATGTCCAGTAAGCCACATTACAGGAACTCCACCTGACGCGGTTATAACATCTGAGGTCGCCTTTGAACAAAGCGTGTTAAAGACTATTGGAGCATTATCCATATATTCTAAAATATCTTTTGCAAAAATCGCTACCAAAACATCATTCCAAATAGGTGTTCCCTCACCATCAACAATTCCAATTCTGTCTCCATCTGGATCGTAACAAACACCAAGGTCGGCCTTTTCTTCTTTTACATATTTGCCCAATCTTTCTATGACCTCACGCTCAGTTGGATCAGGAGTTCCGAGTGGGAAGCTACCGTCAAGTTCCGTATTCTTTGCTACTACCTCGCAGCCAGCTCGTTTTAGAATATCCGGCATAAATTTTCCGGCAGTAGCATTAAGAGTATCTAAAACTACTTTATATCCAATATTTTCTGTAGGAACTTTCTTAAATAAATCATCAATATAAAATTGAAAAACATCTACTTCGATATAAGTCCCTCTTTTCTTGTATGATTTGAAATTTCCAATCTCTGCAATTTTTCTGATCTGCTGCACTTCATCAGTTAATAGAGTGTCTGAATAGCCGACAGCCAACTTAAGTCCGTTATAATTCTTTGGATTGTGAGAAGCTGTAATCATCGCAGCCCCTTTTGTTAAAAAATGATATTGAGAAAAATACAGAATTTGGGAAAGTGTTAATCCTATATCAATAACATCTATACCTGAATCCATAAGTCCTTCCATGAATGCATTTTGATATTCTACTGAAGTCAATCTGACATCTCTACCAACCACAGCCTCTGTTATTCTTCTTTCATACAAGAATGATGCATAAGCTTTACCGAGTGTAAAATAAACATCAGAATTTAAATCTTTGTCAGCGACCCCTCTTATATCGTAACCTCTGAAGATTTCTGGATTTATATTTTTAGCTATTTGCATAAACAATAAGTGCCATTAGCTTAATCTTTTTGACAGCAACATGTCAATAGATAACACCAAGTCAGCATTGCCTGTTTTGGCTTTGACGTCAATTTCAGCAAGCTCACTAATCATAAAGGACACCTCGGGGGTGGGATTTCTTCGGTATTTATCCTTCAATTTCCAAGCCATCATGGCCAAAATATATTCGGCAGCTTGAGTTTTCAGAAGTTCATGAAATCCTTTAACCGTTATATTATCTAAAAACTTCCAAAGAAGTTGCGGCAGTTCAAATAGTTCAATTTTTTCAGCTCCCAAATTTTTTAAGGTTGGAGCAGGAATTTTACCTGAGTTGTAAATTATCAGATTTCCAGAATATTTTTTTAATTTTTCATTTAATTTTTTGTCTAGAACCTTGTAGTCTTTTAGAATATAGAAAGATTCTTCACCAAACAAGCTCTGATTTTCAATTTCTTCAATACTGAAGTCAGTTATTTTCCAATTTCTTTTTTTAGCCTCATCAACAAAGACTTGAAGTCTTTTATAACTTTTTTCTGTATCATCACCATGTAGAACTATTAGCTTCATGAATATAGAATAATGATTTAAGATTTAAGATTTTTTAGTAACATAAGTTTTAGTTTTTTTGATAAATCCTTGTAATAATTGATGTGTTAAATTGATTTGTATAGCTAATTGATCGAAATCTGATTTCATCAAATAGCCAACATCCTTAGCTAATAACAGTTGGTTCTTCAATTCAACCAGAGATCCATTAGAAAGATAATAAAATTGAACTTTTTCTTTGTATGATTGTCGACCAAATCCCTCTGCGATGTTACTTGTAATTGAAACTGCAGCTCGTCTCATCTGATCAGTTAACGAATAAGTTTCTTCTTTTGGAAACTTTTTTGTAACAAGATATATATGTATCGCTAATTTATGCCCCTCTTTCCACACATTCAGATCTGTAAAGGATTTTATTTTTGTTATTTCGTTATTCATTATTCATAAATCATCAATCAATATTCAATTAATGAATGATCAATAACAATATATCTTCTTTTAAATAGATTTACCAGCGTGATACAAATTAAGCAGATTCTCCAATTTATCATGAAAACTACCTTTCTTGTGTCTAGTGTGAGCTACTAATGCTCCTGAAAAATTGTGAGGTATATGAGTTAACTCGTGAAGTAACACTTTATCTTGTTCTCTCTCTGAGAGCTTATCGAAATGTTCTGAAATAACCTCAACTATATAGGCAGGTTCAACTCCTAGAGTTCTTTGCCAAAGTTTTGGAAGTCCCCAGCATCTTGCATAAGCACGTGCCTTAGAATTTATTGATCTATAAAAGAAAATCCTACCATACGAAAGCCACTCAAGTTCGAGGGTTTTAATAAGATCAAGAGATCTTCTTTCTATTTCAGGATCTAACTCCCAGCTCACCGAGGCGGAAGATTTCTGCCCCTTTTTGTAAATTTTCTTCATCATTTATTAAAGTTAATGCTACCACATCTCCCAATTTTGCGAAGGGAATCTTTTGTTGATTCATTATGATTTCATCAATCTTTTGAGTTAAAATGCATTCTCCATCTTTATAAACTTTTACTTTATCACCAACAGTCAAACTACCACTTAATTCAACTATGGTGATATTTATCTTTTGATAGTAATTTAGAACTTTACCGATTTTAAACACTAATTTAATTTCTAATTGTTAGTTTTTAGTTCTTAATGAATTTTTATTTAATTAATTAGTAATTAGAAATTGATTAAAAATTAAGCTGTCGAAGATTCGACCAGCTTCATGGCGTGTGTCATAGCTATTGCCAAGGCATCCGCAGCATTATCAAAGTGAGTTTTCTTCCCTTTTTCACTTTGAACTTTGTTACCTAAAATTCGTTTTACATGCTCCTGAACTTCTTTTTTATTAGCACGTCCTGATCCTGTAATCATCTTTTTAATAGTTCCGGGGGCATACTCTGCAACAAAGACATTAAGTTTTCTAGCAGCCAAGAGCATAACTCCTTGGGCTTGTCCTACAGCTATAACAGTTTTAGCATTATTGGAAAAAAATACTTTTTCAAAGATAAAGGCATGAGGTTGAAATTTTTCAATTAATTTAAGAGTTTTTTCGTAGATAATCTCTAAGCGTTCCTCTTTAAGAAGTGATTTGTCAGTTTCTATTAAGCCCCATTCAATAACAGTAAGTCCTTCACCTGTCATAGCAGAAACATCTGTAACTTCGATGCAACCAAAACCAGTTGTTGCTGTTCCAGGATCAATTCCTAAAATGATCATATTGATCAGTATACACTATGAAGTTCTTACTTTTTCTTTGCAGTTTTAACCTTTGATACTTTTTCTACTTTTGATACCTTTGATATTTCTTGTTCCTTTGCCATCTCTCTTCTCTTTGCTCTTGAGTAGATTTTATCAATCTCTTTTGTAGATTTTTCTCTGGTGTAATAAAGTTTTGCTCTGTTTACTCCCATTGTTCCTTTTTTGACGACTTCAATTTTTTCAATTGTAGGTAAATCGATTGGAAAAATTCTTTCAATTCCAATTGCAGCTTCACCAACTCTTCGAAGAGTAAACATTTTTCTGCCACCAACACCTCTAATTTTAATTACCATACCTTCAAAAACAGCGACTCTGAATTTTTCGCCCTCTTTAATTTTTTGGGAAACACGAACTCTGTCTCCAATTCCAAATTCGATCTCTTTGTGGGTGATTCTTAATGCCATGAAGGTATTATATATCAAACTGCCCGTTAAGAAAAGTCTTAACTGTGAGACTACTTAAACTTTACGTAAGTTCTCATTTTCTCAACTTGATAGTACTTTTGATCAGTATTTAGTTTCTTTTCTAAGGATTCAGTAAGTTTCCTGATATTCCAGTCGGTTTTGTTGATAAGCTCAATAAACATTTCGTGGGTTAAATCTTGAACTTTTAAATCGTCGACAGGCTTATAAAGGAATCTAAAGGAAATTAAAGGACTTTGCGTATAGCCTCGTTTTAACCTAAGCTCCTTTAATTTCCTGTAAAATCCCTTAAATTCATTCGGTCTGGAAACGACCGTTCGCTTCAACGCCTCATGCCACTTGCCCAAGTCTATTTTCAAGTCCAAGAGATTCGATCCTGATTCAGAGTCAAGGATACCATCCTGCAAACTTCTTTGAATATCCCCTTTGACTTCAATTAAGCTTGCTCTCGAATATCCAAGGAAATTGATATATTCTGACGTAGTTTGTCTTGCATATCCTTCCTCGATATTGGCGACGACTGATCTGGCGGCATCATCTAGTTGGGATTTTAATCGATACAAAGATTTAGGTAGTGAATTTGTAAATTTTGTGACTAAGACACGTAACAAACTTGCATTTGCCCAAGCAACCAAAAAGATATAACCATTTGTAGTTTTTGAAATTCTTGATCTTTCCTTGGGTTTAACAGGTTGACCAAGTTCTTTCATGGTCTTATCAATTTGAGCCTGTATTACAGGGTCCATCATAAAATATTAGAGGATTCTAGAGGAAATTAAAAGTCCCCTAAATTCCTCTAATTTCCTCTAATCTCCTTTATTTTCTGCTTAAAAGTAATATAATGACCAACATGACAATGGAACACTGGCTAGAGGAAGTTAAAAAAGAATCTGCAGTAAAAGGTAAAGTTCCAGGACTCTCTTTGCCAAAGTTCGTTACCGCTAAAAATAAGAACAAATTGCCAGCAGGAGTTGTTTTACCCGACGACTTGCTCCCAAGTGATACAGAAGAAAAATTACCTGCTGGGGCTGTACTTCCTAAAGATATAATTGATAACTAACTTAGAATCTTTCTAATCTCCCCTAAATTCCTCTAATTTCCTTTAAATTATCTTTCTGTTGACCTGTGGGGAGTTATTTCAGCTTCTTGTCTAACTAGCTCCTGCCACTGGGCAAGCCTATCTGGATCAGAAGTTAAACCCACACTGTTATCATCTGCGAGTTCTTTATATTCACCAAGCCTTTTGACAGCCTCACCACGATTGTTACAATCTTGAAGTTCTTCAACTACTGTATTACCCTTCACAGTGTATTTAACATAAAATGGCATAATATTTTTAATTTTATAAATATCTCCTTTAAATTCCTCTAATTTCCTTTAATTATTCTTATCTGGAAAGAGATGGTCTTCAAAAGACCAAGCTGGATGAGAAGTACATTCAATCCATGTTTCATCTCCTTTAGCATAATGTACGTGATTTGGTTCAATAACGTAAGTATCTCCTTCTTTTAAAGAAATTTTATTTTGATCAACATACAAATCTAATTTTCCCTTAATTACTTTATAAGTCTCAGTAATTATTTTATGATAATGAGGTTTTGTAGAGTCTATAATAGCGATTGCGATACTTTCGTTAGGATCATCTGATCCAGGTTTGATTTCACAAACAATCTCACCTAATCCATTATTGATAACAATCTTATTTGGATATTTTGACTTTAATTCGTCAATTATTTTTTGAATATTCATAAAATCCTCTAAAATCCTTTAACTTCCTGTAAAATTGCTTTGTGGAAACCACCGTCTTCACCAAAATCTGCATTTAGAGCTTCGTCTCTACTAACCCATCTATAACTTGTATGCTCTTTTCCATCTAATTTTACATCTGGTTTAACTCCCGTAACCCTACAAATATATCCTAATGCTAGCACTAAAATCTCGCCAGAGGACTGTATCATCTTTGTTCCTGAAGAAACATGAATAACCTTAAAATTAGTAGCCTCTAGACCTGTTTCTTCTTTAACCTCTCTAGTAATTGCCACTTCATGTGCATTTTGGATACCACCTTCAAAATCTTTTTTATCCATACTTCCTCCTGACAAATCATCTTTCCCTTTTCTAGAACCAAAACCTTCTGTCGAACGAGTCAAAATCAGGTAATTTCCAGCCTCATCAACCACTACTGTTTTTTGTAATATTTTAGCCTCAATCCAATCCTTGTATTCTGGTTTCTTTTCCATATTTTTATTATAACATCACACCTACTAAGTGTGATTATTTTAGAATTTCACCAATTTCTTTCTCCAACTCCCCACTCCACACAACCTTTTGTTTGGCCAGAATTTTACGTTGATCTGCCTCAAAATAAAGAGAAATTTGATCTTCTCCCTTATTACTATCAAAAAGTTCTTTTAATTTCAAAAGTTTTGATTGAGGAGTTCCTGCAGGAACCATAACTTGATGACTTGGGTCATATTTTCTTTCATCCATTTTTTCTACAATAAATGATATTTCATCCTCCCTTAAGTCTACTTTTCCTGTAATTAAAACCACTTTTCCATCAAGCAATAAATTTTTAACATCTTGATAAAGTTTAGGGAAAATTACCATGTCGACAGAGCCTGTTGTATCCTCAGCTTTTACAAAAGCCATTTCTGAATTATTTTTCTTTGTCAGAATAACCCTGACCTCTCTAATTACTACTGCGATTTTCACTTCATGTCCCTTTAGTTCTTCTGGATCAATATCTATAATTTTGCAGGTTATCTCAGAGTCCATTGGGTCAAGAAGCTCATTAATTGGTTTTGCTGAAATTGAAAATCCTAGGAGGACTCTTTCAAAGTTTTCTCTTTCTTCATCTGTATAGTCATCAACATTGTTATCAATGATGTTACTGTCTGAGACAAAGGCAGAAACTTTTTCCTCCTCCTCAAGTGAAAATAGCCCTGATTGACCATTATTATCCTTTGGTTTTGCAAGTTTTGCCTTAACAACGTCGATTGCGGCAAGTAACGCTGTTCTTTTACCAAATTTATCCATTGCTCCAACTTTAATTAAACTCTCCAACACTCTTTTATTTACTTTTCTTCCATCAACTCTATTTATAAAGTCCATAAAACTCTTAAATTCACCACTACTACGTGCTTCCAATATCTTTTCTATCGCAATATTGCCTACATTTTTAATTGCTGAAAAACCAAATCTAATAGCTCCGTTTTTAATAGCAAAATCAAGTTCTGACTCGTTAATATCAGGAACCATTACATCAATTCCCATTCTTCTACATTCATGGACTGCTTGACTAATTTTAATAGGATCTGCACTTTCAGCAGAAAGAAGTGCCGTCATATATTCAATTGTGTAGTTTGCTTTCATATATGAGGTGTAATAAGCAACCATTCCATAGGCTGCAGCATGAGCTTTATTAAATCCGTACGATTGGAATGGTTCAAAAAGTTTCCAAAGTTCTTCTGCAAATTCTTTAGTTTGACCATGCTCCACTATCCCATTTACTAATTTGTCTTTTTGAGCAGCCATCTCCTCAGGAATTTTCTTACCAACAGCTTTTCTGAATTTATCTGCCTCTTCCCATGTATAACCTGCAAGATCCAAGGCGCAAAACAACAAATCATCCTGATAGACGATCAGACCATAAGACATATTTAAAAACTTTTCCATTCTTGGATCCAAAAATTTAATAAGAGTTGGATCATTTTTTCTGGCAATATATTCAGGAATAACAGCCATAGGTCCAGGGCGATATAGAGCAACCATAGCCATAATATCTTCTACTCTGGTAGGTTTAAGTTCTTTCAAAAACTTTGTCATTCCTCCACCATTTAATTGAAAAGTTCCCATTGTTTCCCCTCGCGAAAGCATCTCAAAAGTTTTTCTTGCTGACTCATCTTTTGTTCCGTCAATTGGCAACTTGTGAAGATCAATATCTATATTTTGAGTTGCTTTAACTATGTGAATAGCATTTCCTAAAATTGAGAGATTACGAATTCCTAAGACGTCAAACTTGATAAGGCCTACATCTTCGCAAGCATGCATTTCGTATTGAGTAATTACTTTCTCCCCTCCAGTTTCTCGTTGTATTGGAGCAAAATCTGTAATTACTGTTGGAGCAACAACGACCCCTGCTGCATGAACTGATAAATGTCTCGCATTTCCTTCAACAGATTTTGCCAAGTCAATTATTTTTTTAGTATCAGCGTCACTTTCATAAAGTGCTTTTAAGTCAGGCGTTTCATTTAATGCTCTTTCAAAAGTCATTGGGTGGCCCTGTGCCCCAAGAGGAACAAGCTTTGCAATTTTGTCTCCAGTTGCATATGGATATCCTAAAACCCTTGCAATATCTCTTACAGCGGCTTTAGTAAGCATTCTTCCAAAGGTACAAATTTGTGCAGTTTTTTCAGCACCATAAGTATCTGACATATATTTAATAACATCATCTCGACGATTGTCAGAAACGTCAAAATCAATATCAGGTGGAGAAGGCCTAAATGGATTTAAAAAACGTTCGAAAGGTAAATTGTAAATAAGCGGGTTAACTGTGGTGATACCTAATACAAACGACACTAAAGATCCAGCAGCACTTCCTCTGGTGTTAGTAATAATTCCATTTTTAGCAGCCCAATTAACCATGTCACGAACTATTAGAAAGTAAGGTGCATAACCTTTGGTGTTAATGACAGAAAGTTCATATTTAACACGTTCTTTAGCAATGTCAGTAACTTCCTCAACTTTTTGGGGCAAGGCTTCCCAAGCTAATTCCTCTAAATAACCTGCATCAGTTTTTCCCTCAGGTAAATTATATTTAGGAAAAAACCATGCTCCAAGTGGAATTTCTAAATTACATTTTTCTGCAATTTTAACAGTATTATTTATTGCATCAGGCAGATCCTGAAAGAGCTGAGACATCTCTTCAGGACTTTTAACAAAGAAGTCAGGATTATCAATATAACGCATACGTTTTAAGTCTGATACATTCTTACCGGTAGCAATACATAGAAGAGCATCTTGAGCCTCGGCATCGCCTTTCTTAATGTAATGAGCATCATTTGTGGCAACTAAGGGAATACCTAAGTCTCTCGAGAGTTTAATTACCCCTTCTTCAACCTTTTTGCTCTCTTCAGCAACTCGAGACAATGTTGCTTTAAGTTCTGGAATAGTAATATCTGCTGCAATTTTATCGTATCCATGTCTTTGGATTTCAACGTAAAAATCATCTTTAAAAACGTCTGCGTACCACTGAGTTAGTTTTTTAGCTTCATCATAATTACCATCAATTAAATACTGTGGAATTTCAGCTGCAGGACAACCAGAAAAACAAATAAGGCCTTGGCTATGTTTCTCAAGAATTTCTTTTGAAAATCTTGGTTTATAGTAATAACCTTCCATGTGGGCAATGGAAGTTAATCTCATTAAGTTTTTATATCCCTCATAATCTTTCGCTAACAGTGTGACGTGGAAGTTATCTTTAATTTTCAATTCCATATCTCGGGTTATGTAGCCCTCTAGTCCAATGATTGGTTTCACTTCTTGTTTTTTTCCTTCTTTGAAGAATTCGACAGCACCATACATAGTTCCATGGTCAGTAATGGCAATTGCATCCATGCCATTTTCTTTAACATGTGCAAAAAGTTTTTTGATACGCGAAAGTCCATCAAGAAGTGAATATTCTGTGTGATTATGAAGATGGACAAATGGTGACATTAAAACTAATATACACTATTTTCTCGCTACTTTTTTATCTTCTTTTCTGGCATACATTAATTTGTCTGACCTGTTCCATGCATCTTCGAAGCTTTCATTCCTATTAGGCGTTATAAGTCCAACAGATACTCCAACATTTCTAACATGTTCGTCTTGTGATAAACCATTTTGTAACAATAATTCGGAAAGCGTAACTTTAAATCTAGCCTCAAAACTATCGATAAATTCAGTGTCATCGTTATCAGAATCAAAAATCAAAATTCCAAATTCATCTCCTCCAGTTCTTCCTACAACATCTGACTTTCTTATTAAACTTTTTAATGCCTCTCCAGCTAATTTTAATACTTTATCTCCAGTAGTATGACCCAAATTATCGTTTACAGGTTTAAAAGTATCTAGATCAAGATTCAGCAATTTAAAACCTCTAATTATATTTCTATTCGTCTGTTCCGTTGCATCATTCCATCTCTCAACAAATCCTCTTCTATTTAATAGGCCAGTAACCGGATCTGTAGTTGACTGTTCAATCAATTCATTAATAGAAGCATAGGGAGCGCCATGATGGGGATCGTCGCCAATTAAATTGACTTTCAAAACTTCATAATTAAAACTGTCTGCCATATTTTAAAAATTTTCTTTGATGAGCTTTTGGCCGTTCTTTAGCGAAAAACTGAGGATTATTATAACTCCAAGCGCCATTATTGACAATAATGTTTTGACTCCAAAAAATTCTGAAATTACACCTGAAAATATAAGCGGAAAAATTGTAGAGATCGAGACCAAAAACCACAAATTTCCAAAGACCCTACCACGCAACCAATTAGGAGTTACCTCCTGCAAGAATGTTAAAGTTGGTATGCTTACTCCCACAAATCCAACACCTACAATCATTACCAATAGAGGAGTAGAAACTATTCCTCCAAATATAAGTCCTAAAATTGAAAAACCCAAGAATCCTAAACTAACGTCAATTATTTTTTTCTTCCTCCATTCATTCTTAATTAGCTTTGGAATTGCAATTGAAGCAATTGTGGCTCCAATTCCAGCAGGAACAACTACAAGTAATCCCACATAGGACATTGAAACGTCTAGAATTTCTTTTCCTATAACTGGTAAATTTGCCGTAACTATCGCCAAACCTACCTGAACGGCAAATAAAAGCCCGAGAGGATAGAGAATTGTCTTTCTGTCTTTAATAAATCTGTATCCTTCTAAAATATGACTAAAAAATGTTTTCATTAGGTCTTCAAAATTATGAGGCAACTTTTTAGCTGGATTCATATTAGGTAAAAAATATACACTAACTGACGCAATAAATAATAATACCGAACAAAGAATAAGAGATCCTTCAAACCCTAGAAACTTCTGAATTATTCCAGCAAATCCAAAGCCCGCGATTAAAGATAGTTGTTGAGTCAAAAAGAAGAGGCTATTAGCCTGTGCAAGTTTTTCCTTTTTAACAAGTGAAGGTAAACTCGCACTTTCTGCAGGGACATAGAACTGATTAAAGAATGAATAGGCAGTTACCACAGCAAAAAGTAAAAATATTGAATATCTGTGACTAAATATAAACAAAAATATCACCAAAGCTTGCAAAAAATTAGTAATGATTAATATTTTTCTTCTACTCACTAAGTCAACAACACTGGCTCCTATCGGACCAAAGAAGATGGATGGAAGTGCATATGAGACCCAGAGTAATGATGTCGCGATTGAAGACCCTGTAGCCTCAAATAATCGGGCCAAGAGTAGAAAGTTCATCATGTTAACAGTTACTTGTGAAAGTATCTGTGATATCCAAAGTAGTCTGAAATTTTTATTCATGTAGACTTTCAATAAGTATTGAACTAATAATTTTCGGGTTACCCTTACCTTGCAGTATCTTTTGAACTTGTCCTATCAAAAATCCTACAACCTGTCCTTTACCATTTTTATAACTTACTACGATATCAGAATTATCTTTAATAACTTGGTCAACTGCTTTCTCTGTATTCTCTCCTGACTCATAATTTATACTTGTTAATTCATAAATCTTTTTAACAAGTCCTGCTGGCTCTGGGAATTCTTTATCTAAGTTTTTGTTGATCATGAGGTCTGCAATAGTTTTCGAGGACACTTCTGGTTTACCCTGAGCCTGCCGAAGGGCTTCCTCAAAATAATTTGCCCTGTCTAAATCACTAACTAATATTTCTATATATTCTTTTGAAAGTTTATATTCTTCTGTAAATCTTTCTCGTTTCTGTTCTGGCAGTTCTGTTTTATTCATAATTCGTAATTCATCAATCATAATTCCTGTTGTAACTGGAGGTAAATCAGCTTCAGGGAAATAACGATAGTCGTTAGAGTCTGCTTTCACTCTTTGTGAAAATGTTTTTTTAGTATTTTCATCATAGCCCCTAGTCTCCTGTATTAATTTTTCACCATTATCTAGCGCAATTGTTTGTCTCTCAATTTCTGCATTAAGTGCCTTTTCCAAAAACTTAAAACTATTAATATTTTTGAGTTCTACTTTGTAGTTCGGCAAACTATTCTCTAAACGCTGTACGCTAGACGCTAGCGAGATATTCGCCTCCAACCTCATTGTTCCTTTTTCCATATCGGCATTACTGATATCAAGGTATCGTGCAATTAATTGAAGCTCTTTTGTAAAACCAATAACCTCCTCGATGCTGTGAAAAACAGGTTCTGTAACCATTTCTATTAATGCACAGCCACAGCGATTAAAATCTATTAGAGAATTACCTTCAGAGTGAACCAATTTACCAGCGTCCTCTTCCAGATGAATATGATTGATTTTCTTACCCATCAATTCTCCACCTATACAAAAAGGGTTGTCTTTCTGACTTGTCTGAAAACTTTTTGCAAGATCTGGGTAAAAATAATGTTTTCTGTAAAATCTACTTGTTTCAGAAATAGTTGACCCCAAGGCAAGTCCAAGTTTTATAACTTTATTTATAGCTTCCTTATTTGCAATTGGAAGTGCACCAGGAAGACCCAAACAAATTGGACAAGTTTGAGAATTTGGTTTTGCACCAAAGTGATTCTGTGAACAACTACAGAACATCTTCGAATTTGTATTCGGTTCTATATGTATTTCGAGACCTATGATTGTCGTATATTTTTGCATATTAAAAAGCGACTTTTGGACTGTAATTTGTTGCCAATTCGTATATTTTTCCAAGTCTAAATAATGTTTCCTCACCAAACCTTGGTGCCATTAACTGAAATCCTAATGGCAATTTTTTGGAGCTAAAACCAGATGGAATTGCAATTGAGGGAATCCCAGATAGATTAGCAGTAGCGGCATAAATATCAGTTAAATACATGGCAAGTGGATCATTTACTTTCTCACCAATTTTAAATGCAGGAGTTGGAGCGACAGGAGCAATTAATGCATCAACCTTAGTAAAGATTTGATCTATTTCATTTTTAATTAAAGTTCTAACCTTCATTGCTTTCTCATAATAAGCATCATAATAACCAGCTGATAAGACATAACTTCCAAGCATTATTCTTCTTTTTGCTTCTTCGCCAAAACTGCTTCTATCATTTCCATATCTAATTCCATCAAATCTACCCAAATTACTTGACACTTCTGCTGGCTGAATTATGTAATAGACTGAAATTCCATATTTAGTATGAGGCAGACTAACCTCTACAAACTCTACATTTTCTTTTTTATAAGTATTTATTACGTCTTGGATGTTTTTTTCAATTTCTTTATCTAATCCCCCAACAAAAAATTCTTTAGGAATTCCTATTCTGAATTTCGTACTTCGTAATTCATAATTCATATTTTTCACTGTTCCATCCAGTCCATCTTCACCTTTTGTAACATTAAAAACTGTTTCCACATCATCGACACACCTTCCAAGAGGACCTACTGTATCAAGTGAGGAAGCCATAGCTATTACTCCGTAGCGAGATACTGCACCATAAGTAGGTTTTAAGGCAACAGAATAACCGTAATTTGCAGGGAGTCTAATCGAGCCACAAGTGTCAGTCCCTGTTGAGATTAAACTCATATTACTAGATAAAACTGCACCTGATCCAGAAGATGAACCTCCTGAGGTATATTCTTTATTCCAAGGATTAAGTGTTGTTCCAAAATCAGAGTTTTCGCCACTTGATCCGTGCGCAAAGGCGTCGCAATTTAATTTTCCAAGTGGAATCGCACCTGCGTTCTCAATTCTTTTTACCGCAGTTCCCGAATATTGAGGAATATAATTCTCCAAAACTTTTGATGCAGCAGTAGTTCTAACTCCTTTGGTTAAAAAAATATCTTTGTACGCAGTTGTCACACCAAGTAGTGGATATTTATTAAACAAATCGTCTGAATTATTGACCACGGAGTGGCAAGCTTCGCTTATTAACTGAGTTACTGATTTAGCTTGCTCGTATGCAGGATCCTCGGTAACAGTTATAAATATTTTATATTCACCATTATATTTTTTGATTTGATCAAGATAGGTGTCCACTAGTTCAACAGCACTAAATTTTTTAGATTTTAGTCCATCTTGAGTTTCTTTTATTGTTAAGGGTGTGTTATTCATCTGTTCTGTTTTTAAGAATTGCTGGAACTTTAAAATATCCATTGAAGCCCTCAGTATTAGAAAGTGATTCTTCTTGTGTTAGTGAGTTATCTGTTTTAACCACATCCTCACGTAACACGTTTGTAAGTCCAGTAGTTTGAGATGTAGGAGGAACATCTTCAGTATCAACCTCAGATAAAGTAGCTACAAATTCAATAATTTTGTCTAATTGTGGAGTAAATTTTGCAATTTCAGCATCAGTTAGAGTTAAATTCGATAGTTCCGCAACATGAAACACTTCTTTCTTGGTTAACTTTGCCATATTGATATCATACTATTTTCATGACATCTTTTGAAGTGTGGCTATTCTTTCTGTAATTGGGGGATGGGTATTGAATAAACCTGCCAACATACCAACTGAACCATTTATTTTAAATTTAAATGGACTAACTATATAAAGATGAGCGGTAGCTTTATTTGCAGCTTCAAGTGGTTCTGTATCTCTCGAGATCTTCTGCAAAGCAGAAATAAGCCCCTGAGGTTGCCTTGTAATTTCGACAGATCCAGCATCAGCCATAAATTCTCTACGTCTAGAAATTGCCAATTGGATTAATTGTGCGATTATCGGCGACAAAATTGCAAAGATTATCCCAATAATCATAATTATTGCTCCAAATTGATTACCACTATCATTATCTCTACTCTTTCCGCCCCCGAAGAGTCTTGCTCTAAAAAACCAGTCGCCAAGAAGTGCGATTAAACCAACCATAACAGAGACAATAGACATAAGTCTAATATCATAATTTTTTATATGCGACAGTTCATGGGCAATTACACCCTCAAGTTCTGTACGATTTAATTTATCAAGAAGTCCTGTGGTCACACAAACGACTGCATGTTCCGGATCCCTACCAGTTGCAAAAGCGTTTGGAGCAGAATCTTCAATAACATACAACTTAGGAAGTGGTAAACCAGATCCAATGCAAAGGTTTTGAGCAACTGATGTAAAAAGTTTATCTTCTTTGGAATTAGCAACTCTTGCACCAGAAATTCCTAAAACTATTTTGTCTGAGTAATAATAACTCACAAAAGTAGATATGCCTGAAAATATTAGTGCGACTCCAACGTAACCTAAACCACCAGTTTCGTAGCCATTATATATTCCAAAAGCTCTACCCAGAATATAAACGCTAAAAAAAGAAAATGCTAAAAATAACACTGTAATAACAGCGCTTTTAATCTTATTACTCTGCTGAACCTCATATATATTCTGCATATTCGTTACAAAAGTATTATACTACGCCTGTCGTCAATCCGTGCTCGTTTATATATCAAAGGAGAACAAAATGAATCCAATGCATACTTTGCTTTTTGCCCTAGCGATAATTACTTGTATCGTCGGCACAATACTTCCGTTTGCAATGGGTAAGTTACCAAACGCGCCTGCATGTGGACCATTCAGGAATTCGGAATCTCAATCCTCGCTTACGAAGAATTTTGGCGCCATTTCAATTGGGGTAGCTATTTTGATGATCTGGGCAGCAATGCAAAGTTACCCATTCACTGGTAAAATGGCAGCTATTTTATTGACAATTTATTATTTGTCACTGCTATTTCATTACCCCAAGATTCAAACAAAAAGCCATTCGGAGTTAGTTTTAAAATAATCTAATATTTTTATATTTAAAATCCCCTAAATTCCCATATCCAACTACTTTTAATTTCAAATTCTTTCCGTTATCACCCAAGCCGTATACTACAAAACCATTTTTTCCAACAAGCATCATAACTCGTTTTCGTTTTACACGAAGTGTATGTATGTTATCTTCCCACCCAACATTCCAGAATTTATTAAATCCAGAGGCTTCAATTACTACATATCTAGTTAAACCACCAAAAATAGGCATATGGAAAAGTCCAAACGAAGCCTCATGACCAAACCTTGCTTTATTATCTTTTTCTCTAATTACAAGGCCTTTGGTATTTTTCCAATTATGTTTTTTAACATGCCAAGCATGTGTCTCTTGGACAGGAAAAACAAATCCTCCCAAGATCCACATAAATGGCCAAAGTAAAATATCGAATATTTTAAACATTAAAGATTTACCTTTGGTGACTTCATTTCACTTGCACTTACAGTCAAGTGTTCTCCACTTTCTGCAGTCTCCAAGCCTTTCAATTCGTCAAATTTAAACATGTTTGCGATGATATTTGATGGAACAGAAACTCTTTTAACATTGTAATCTGCAGTCAAATCAATCATTAATCTTCTTGCATACATTACTTTGTCAGAAGTATCCCTGAGTTCACCCATCAAGTTTTCAACAACAGTGTTTGCTTTAAGTTCAGGGTTGCTTTCAACAACTACTTGAAGTCCAGATAAGACATTAGAAATTTGTTTTGATGCGTCCTTTCCAGCATCAAGTAACTTTCTTGCTTCAGTTAGCATCTTCATTATCCCCTTTTCGTGAGACATGTATCCTTTTACAGAAGCTTCAAGATTTGGAATTAAATCTGCTTGTCTTTTAAGTTGATTTCCAATTTCTTGAACTGATGCTTTAATTCGAGCTTTACTCGATACAAAGAAATTGTATTCAGAGATAACCCAAAATACTCCCAAAATTACGACTGCTAATATTATTAATGTAAAATTCATATATTAATCACCTCGTTTCAATTCTTTTTCAAAACCCTCTAACGATAAACAGTTTATCATATCTTTCTTTTCTGCCCAACCACGCCTTGCGACATTGACTCCATATTTCATATTATCCATCATATCTATCGAATGAGTATCTGTCCCTAACGTTAATTTTACTCCCAATTTTACGGCGTCTCGTACTAAGGTATCAGGCAAATCAAGCCTCATAGGATCTGCATTAATTTCTATCCATTTATTGTTTTTAAGGCAAAAATCAAAAATCTTTTCCCAATCGAGTTCCACCCCTTCTCTTTCATTTATTTTTCTACCAGTTGGGTGAGCAAATATTTTTACTTTTGGATGACCTAACGCATTTAGAACTCGCATCGTTTGATCAGAACGTGACAAGTCAAAACTTGAATGAATTGAAACCAATGCAAAATCTAAAGTTTCAAGTCCTTCATCAGAAACAGGCAGGCTACCATCCTTGGCCATATCGATCTCTAGTGAATTGAACACTTTAAGTGGCCAACTTCTTTCACGGATATATTGGTCCTTTTTTTTGAGTAAATTTGTTACCTGTTCAAGGCTATGTCCCTTTTTACTTGGATTATGTTCTGTGAAAGCTATGTACTCATATCCTAACTCCTCACTCCTAGCAACTATTTCCTCCATTGTGTTAATTCCTAAATCGTGTGAAGTTTCTATGTCAAAACTAGAATGAATTTGCAGGTCTGCTTTTATATCCTCTAATTTAATTAAATTCGGCAAGGTATGATCAATTACTGCTTTAATTTCACCGGTGTCTTCTCTAAGCTCCGGATCAATAAACTCTAATCCTAAAAAATTATATAAGTCTTTTTCGTTATCAAAATATGTATCTTTCTTTGTTTTTGTATTTTGTATTCGAAATTCGTTCATTGAAAAACCTTTTTTCAATGAGTATTCACGAAGTGCTATGTTGTGATTTTTGCTGCCAGTAAAATGTTGAAGGGCATTTCCAAACGCTTTAGATTCTGTAACTAAAATATCTACCTGAACGTTATTTGGCAAAAGAATTGAAGAGGTCTTAGGTCCTTTTTCAATTACTTTTTGAAGTTTTGGGAAATCAGTAAACCTTTCAATTACAGCCTCCGGATTGTCAGTAGCAACTGCAATGTCGATATCTCCTACTGTAGCCACTTTACGGCGTAAAGACCCCAATGTATCAATCTGCACTACGTTACCACCCTCTCTTAGCCATTCCACGACTTCTGAAGCGATGTTCTCAGCATAGGGTGACAACAATCTTTTATTATTAGACTTTATTTTTTCAGCTTCCATCAAGAGTTTTTTTATTTCATCAGGTTTACCTTGAGCAATTAGCCGAAGGGCTGTTTTAAGTCCTACTTTTGGTAGCGCCATTAAAACAAATGCTTCTTGAGGAATATCCTTCATCAATTCTTCAAAATGCTTAGATTTTCCTGTTCTAAATATCTCATCAAGATGCTCTGCAATGGACTTACCAATTGAGGGTACATCATCAAGTTTTCCATCATCCCAAAGATCTTTAAGTTCTGAAGTAGCGTGTTCGATTGAATCTGCAGCACGATTATATGCAATTATTTGAAATTTGTATTTAATTGGGTCGTGATATTGATAGGCAGCAGAAACATTTCTTAATAATTCAGATATTTGAAGGTTATTCATTAATTAGTTACAAGTGTACCAAAACCTTTATCTAGCACAGCATCCTTTAACGTATCAAGTTTATTAATATTAAATACAATTATTGGAATATTTTTCTGTTTACATATCAAGAATGCAGATGTGTCCATTATTTTCAAACCTTTTGATATTGCTTCATCAAATGTTAGTTTTGAATATTTAATAGCATCTGGATCTATGTTTGGGTCACTTGAATATACGCCATCAACATTAGAAGCTTTTAACAAGACTTCACACTTAAGTTCTGCAGCACGCAATGCGGCACCCGAATCAGTTGTAAAAAATGGACTTCCGACACCTGCAGATAAAATTACAATATGTCCTTTATCCAAATGTCTCATGGCTCTTCTTCTGATAAATGGCTCAGCCACAGCTTTGACTTCAAATGCAGTCATCATTCTAGTGGACCCACCATTTCTTTCTATAGATTCTTGAAGTCCTAATCCATTTATTATGGTTGCCATCATACCCATGTAATCAGCTGAGGCTTCGTCTACTTCAGAGTCTTTCTCTCTTCCTCTAAAGATATTTCCACCGCCAATAACTACAACAAGTTCTATATTAGTTTTTTTGACAAAATTAACAAGAATCTTGGATATGTGATCATATGCAGAAAAATTTATTCCCTTGCCATTATCAAACCCAAACAATTCTCCGGTTAACTTTAGAAGTACTCTTTTATATTTCATTTTAAACCATGAGACTTGAAGCATTCAACATATTTTTGGTCAGTATTCATCAGATGTCCTATTAGCCAATCTTCCAAATAATCAATCAATTCATAAGCAAAGGTCGGAGTGTCATTCTTGTTTCTTTCCTGAATTTCAGCGACTTTTTTTGTAAATCCTTCGTGCTCCTTTATATGTTCCGCCGCACCTTCAAAGTCAAATTCCATAAAATATCTCTCTTCCGTAGCAAAATGTATTTTCTTATATTCAATTATGGAGGCAAGTATGCCCTTCATCTTTTCTTCCGTAGGTTCACTTCCAAGTAAATCAATTAGCTCATTTATTGTTCTGAAGAGAAGTTTATGTTGGCTGTCTATCTGAGCAACACCAACGCTGTATTTTTCATTCCATTCAAGCTTTGGTGCTAAAATCGCCATATAATAAATATAATACTTATTAATAAGGTATACAATATATAAATGGCTGTCAAAGAAACTTATCTTGAATATCTACTGAGAAATCCCAATCAGTCAGATGAAAGTATCCAATCGAACTTTGAATTTAGGCTTATGATGGATAAGGCGAGGCATGACGAAAAAGAAAGGCTAAAAAAAGGTGAAATTAAACTATTAGACAAAGACAGAATTTTGTCTACAACGATAGCAAGCATTAGACCGTAAATTGAAGCTAATTTGTAATGTAGGATCGACGAGGCCCGAACTCGGGTATACAGCTTGCACTCGACATATATACGATATATGATTTAGGGATGATTACAACTACAAATATAAAGGGTCAATTGGCTGTGAGCAAAGCCGAAATGAGAGCATTTGAACTCGGGTTTGTTCCGAGCAGGCCATTATATGATTCAAGATACGATCTAATAATCGATAAAGACAATAAACTATCAAGAATCCAAGTTAAATATGGAGATGGAAAATCATCAAACAGTCAGGGTGCCATTGTGGTTAAATTAGATTACGAAAACCGCAAAAAAGAAAATTTCACATATCAAAAGTCAGAAGTGGATGGATTAATAGTTTATATACCAAAAATTGACAGACTATGTTATTTTCCGTTAGAGATATTTGAAGGGAAAAGAAAGCTAACAATACGTCTCGAAAAGCCTAAAATAAATCAATTAAAAAGAATTATTTTCGCCAAGGATTACATTTGGTGAAGAAATATTGTAAAATACAGATATTGATTACTAGGTGGGGTCGTAGCTCAATTGGTTAGAGCGCTTCCCTGTCGATTAGTGGCAGCTCTTTCTAGCAATATTAAGATGTAAATCAGGCTAATTCGGGGAAACCTTTAAAATGGTAATCCCGAGCTAAATCCAATCATCGATTGGTAAATGTGTAGAGACTATATACCTGATACCCAATAGCTTTATGCAAAGGGGTAATGAGATAGTCCAAGCCCTAAGGAAACTTAAGGATTTGTTGCACGGAAGAGGTTGCGAGTTCGAGTCTCGTCGATCCCGCCTAGTAATCAATACTTCAAATACATACCCCTTCAGAAGTAGGCAGGCATTGACTCCGACTAATTACCAACTAATTACCAAACAACTATTGACAGCTATCAAAACTTGGGTTAAATTGTTCCTATAAATCTTCTGCCCTGAAGAACAGGACAAATCAAATTGGAAATTAAATTAAAAAAACTTCTTAAAACTATAAAGTTAAATGAATCATCTATTTCAATGGCTTTAGGTCTACTAGTTATAATAATCGTAGGTTTTCTTATTATTAGATATCTAAAAGCAGATAGAGGAACAATACCACAAGAATTATTAAGCGGAACGAATTCCATCGAGGTTTCGAATAAGACCCACAAAGTAGAAAAGGGAGAAAATCTATGGAATATTGCAGTTAAATATTATGGCGATGGATTTAAATGGGTTGATATTGCAACTGAAAATAAGTTGGACAATGCCAGTATCATAGAGGTGGGGCAAGAATTAGTTATCCCAGAAGTATCAAAAAATACAGAGACAATAGTATCTACAACCTATGAGGTGACAAAAGGAGACACGCTTTGGAGTATTGCAGTTCGTGCCTATGGAGATGGATATCAATGGGTGAAAATAGCAAGTGAAAACAAAATAACTCATCCAAACACTATTCATTCAGGAAATATTCTAGTCCTTCCACGCTAATTTGATATAATTAAGTAGATTTATCGATGCGGGTGTAGTTTACCGGTAAAATGCGTCCTTCCCAAGGATGAGTAGGCAGTTCAATTCTGCTCACCCGCTCAAAGTAATTTAGTCCGTATTTTCGGATAATTCTAATGATTTTATTTCTGGTAATGCTCTTCCTGTAACTCCCTGTAAATCCCCATACATTCCGTGTGTGTGGTCAATGACTTTTCTGATTTCTTTTTCTTGTCTTGCCCATTTTGAACTAAACCATCTCTTCTCTCTTTCGATGTCATCTTGAAGTGTTCCAAAAGCCTCTACAATCCCCTCTACCCTATGTTTAAATTCATTTCCTGTTAGATATTCGTAAAGAACTTTCATCTTCTCATCGACACCCACAGCGTTTTGTTTTTCAAAATAAATATTAATTAGATTAAAGCGAAGCGCTAATGCAAGCGGAACAAAACTAGTCCAACTACAAACCCAAACCCCTCTTATAAAATTAAAGGTATTAATGCCTTCTGGCAAATTAACTGAGACCAACACTGCCAAATCAGCCTTTGCCTGTCTTTGATCTTCTTTGAGTTTTTCTATCCAACCATCACTCCACTTAGCATTTTTTGATTCCCATAAGATACTTCCACACTTTCTATTTAATTTATCAACAACAAGTTGAGTTATATCAGCACCTCGTACACCTTTTTTAACCTCCAGAACTTCGTCCTGAGGAAATTCTTGACGAAGTTTTGTCTCTAGCGTTAATTCCAAACTTTCCCCCTGTGATTGTTGTGAGCCCTGAGTGGCCTTTTTTTGAGCATCTTCCAATGACTTCTTAAGGTCTTGAATTAGTTTTTCCTTCTCTACATCTTTAAGTTTGTGTTCATCTTCGATCTTATTTCTTAATTCTTCTTTGATCTTTCCCTCACTCTCCATCAGTTTTTTCTTCATTTCAACGTCTCTCATCTCGTCTTTTTCACGCAGCATTTTTATCTCATCTAGGAGTTTGCTCATGTCATTCGTAAACTTTCTTCTTACTTCGTCTACTTCATTTTGAGCTTTTTGACGTTCCTCTGAAACAATTGAATCCTTAATATCATGAGCAAGTTGCTCACCAACGTCTATTTCAGTTCCGCAATTTTTGCATTTAATGATATTTGACATATTAATTTATTTTTTTAAAATTTTGAAGATAATTATTTACAGAAATAATTGACTTTCCAATTTTCTTTTCCAATTCAGTTCTAGCAAGTTTAGCAATTCCTCCACCTTTTTTGGCAGGCAATTTATTTTCTTCAAATCCTACAGAATTCAATTTTTCTGCAATTTGCCGTGTTGAAAATTCAGCAAGTGTGGTAAATATAAGTTCGGCTTCAGTCATATGATCTCTAAGATTTTCTCTTTTTAGACTTTTTAACTTTTTATGTTCCTTAACTGATAAATCACTCCATTCTTCATGAATGATATTAGTTAGAATTGCATATTCAGATTGTTCATTAACCTCGTGATTTTTCCAATAATCTGTTAATTTATTTCTAGTTTCTTGGCTCATCATTCTCTGTTGAATCCACTTTTCACTTCGACCCATTCTCTGCCAATAGTCTCGAGCACGATTCAACGATCTTTCAGGATCTGAAATATCTTGAAGTCTGTCATTCCCCGTTTTGGCTAACCATATTTTGAACGGCTCTGCATTTTTAGAGGGTATGGACTAAAATAATCTCCACGCTAAAGCATGGAGGATTTACTCCTATGTCATCACTCTCTTTTTGTTATTCTGGTTTTTAATGTAATCTCTGATTGCTTTCTCATTCTTTTGTCCTACTGATTCTGCAAAAAATCCATCAGCCCAAAATGATTTACCCCACAAGAATTCTTCAAGTTTTGGAAATTCCTTTCTAATTATGTAGCTTGATCCACCTTTTAGTATTTGTATTGCTTTTGAAAGTCCTTCTCTTGGATTTATTTGCAGAAGCATGTGAACATGGTCTTTTTGAATGTTAAGTTCATGAAGTCCCCAATCGTTTATCTCACAAGCCTCCGTAAATAATTCATTTATCCTTCTTGATATTGGACCAATTAGAACTCTTCTTCTGTATTTAGGACAAAAGACTACATGAGAAAGCAATCTGTGCTTAGTTGAACCTCCTGTTTTATATTCATCCACCACAAAAAGAATGATGACATTTATACCTCCACTTCGCAACTTATGAAGTTGCTCGTTACGGGCAGGCATTCCTCCCCAGCCTTAAAAGGCATGGGGATTCCTGCCAAGGAATTGAATAATACGTAAAATATTTTCAGTGTCTCCAGCAAGAACCTTTCTTTTTTATCCTTCGAACTTTTCATTTCTACATGGGGACAATTTGTCCCTACGTACGAGCCTAAATTCGAATCCCTTTTCCTAAGTTTCTTCAAATAATCTGTTGGATTTTTACTTTCAGACAAAACTTCAATTACATCGACTACAGAAAAATACCATTTTTCTTTTTTTTATCCCAACATCTACGAATATTTTTACCCTTAAAAATTACTAATTCTGGAGCAGTCATAAATTGAGAGATATCTCAAATTATAACCGAAGTCAATAAAATTTTGACAAATCTGTTATACTTATAATAATGAAATTCTCAATCAGGCTTCTCTATCTTTATCTCTTTTCTTTTATTGGACTTATTATATCAGTAATCGGAACTATAGCAACTTGTTCATTTAGGAATGAAAGTGTATGTTTTTAAAGATGTGGAGAAGTATGATTATCCAATTGTAACCAAATAGATCCAACAGGTAAGGAAGTTTCCCTTACGGATAAGGAAAAAGAAGAACAAAAATGCAACAAGATAAAGAGACTACAAGAAACAGACAAAGGCAGGCATCAACTGTAATTGCCATGCTTTTAGTAGGAGGTCCTCTCGACAAATATCACTGGTCAACGTATAAAAAGAGAAGTCTTAAGTTTGCAAGAGCCTCAATGTCAAGTATGCCTTTCGTTGCACAATGTTTCTAAACGGTGGAATTTAAAAACATGTGCATCAAAGATAAAGGTGGCATTTTTAAGTTTGTGTGAATTCTTTTGAGTTGTAATAGAAAATTGTTTGGTGGATGGCTTCAACAAATTCTCCAATTGTTTCAATCTTTCAAACTGTAAGAAATTAATCAGTTTTAGATTGTCAGACCAACTTTCTTGATATCCATTTTCCCAAGGTGAGCCTTTTTTGGACATAGAAATTTTAACTCCTAGTTTAGTTAGAGCCTCTGATATTGTTTTGATCTGTATTCGGATCCTTGGTCTGTATGGACTATTTGGCTTTTACCTACACTTCTGACTGCATCAAGATAAGCCTCAATAACAGATCTTCTGTGTGTTTAATGGAGATTCTCCAACTAATAATTTCCCTAGTAAATAAATCTAAAAATGTAGCAAGATATATAAATCTGTTGTTCCACCTCAAATAAGTAAAGTCACCTGCAAAAACAACATTTGGTTTAATTGGACAAGATCCTTTAATAAGGTTTGGGAAGCGAGAATCTGGGTTTCCAAAATTCTCTTTTTGGACTATCTAGCCTTCTCTGAAAGGCTTAAGGTTGTTTAACTTCATAACCTTTTGAATTTTTTCTTGCCAAGCTTTAAAGCCATGGCAATTCTTCTGTGGCCACAGTCTGGATTAGGTTTCTAAGACCTTGAGAATTGATCTTTTAAGGCCTGATCTTTTGCAGATTGTTTTTGGTTTTGATAGTAAAGATTTCTCTTTGAAATAAGCAAAACTTTGTATTAAGGATGTTTTAATTCCTTTTGTTTTCTCCTCAATTATCTTCGCAATATTGTCTTTTTTTTGACTTTTCCACTTCAAGAGATAGCACTCCAATTATTTCTTTTGACTGTTTGTTTTCATTCCTGAAAGTTTGGGAAATCAGTCACTAATTCGTTCGGAGTCTTTCTCACTAATCCAATTATAAATTGCTTTGTCTGATACACCATACAATCTTCGCCAAACTAGAAATCTGGTTCACCAGCTTTAACTTTGGATAAAATTTCTTCTTTAACTTTGTAGTAAATATCTTTTTCAAAATATTCACTTGTCTTTAAAGTTTCCACTAATTTTTAACTAAATCATATAGTAACTAAGTGGATTCAAGGGGTACCTGT
>CAWASW010000015.1:0-115477 GCA_963784785.1 Candidatus Woesebacteria bacterium
GGTAAAATGCGTCCTTCCCAAGGATGAGTAGGCAGTTGAATTCTGCTCACCCGCTCAAAGTAATTTAGTCCGTATTTTCGGATAATTCTAATGATTTTATTTCTGGTAATGCTCTTCCTGTAACTCCCTGTAAATCCCCATACATTCCGTGTGTGTGGTCAATTATTTTTCCTGATTTCTTTCTTTCTCGTCTTGCCCATTTTGAAATGGAAACCATCTCTTCTCTCTTTCGATGTCATCTTGAAGTGTTCCAAAAGCCTCTACAATCCCCTCTACCCTATGTTTAAATTCATTTCCTGTTAGATATTCGTAAAGAACTTTCATCTTCTGCTTATCGACACCCACAGCGTTTTGTTTTTCAAAATAAATATTAATTAGATTAAAGCGAAGCGCTAATGCAAGCGGAACAAAACTAGTCCAACTACAAACCCAAACCCCTCTTATAAAATTAAAGGTATTAATGCCTTCTGGCAAATTAACTGAGACCAACACTGCCAAATCAGCCTTTGCCTGTCTTTGATCTTCTTTGAGTTTTTCTATCCAACCATCACTCCACTTAGCATTTTTTGATTCCCATAAGATACTTCCACACTTTCTATTTAATTTATCAACAACAAGTTGAGTTATATCAGCACCTCGTACACCTTTTTTAACCTCCAGAACTTCGTCCTGAGGAAATTCTTGACGAAGTTTTGTCTCTAGGGTTACTTCCAAACTTTCCCCCTGTGATTGTTGTGAGCCCTGAGTGGCCTTTTTTTGAGCATCTTCCAATGACTTCTTAAGGTCTTGAATTAGTTTTTCCTTCTCTACATCTTCAAGCTTTGTGTTCATTTTCGATCTTATTCTTAATTCTTCTTTGATCTTTCCCTCACTCTCCATCAGTTTTCTTCATTTCAACGTCTCTCATCTCGTCTTTTTCACGCAGCATTTTTATCTCATCTCAGAGTTTGCTCATGTCATTCGTAAACTTTCTTCTTACTTCGTCTACTTCATTTTGAGCTTTTTGACGTTCCTCTGAAACAATTGAATCCTTAATATCATGAGCAAGTTGCTCACCAACGTCTATTTCAGTTCCGCAATTTTTGCATTTAATGATATTTGACATATTAATTTATTTTTTTAAAATTTTGAAGATAATTATTTACAGAAATAATTGACTTTCCAATTTTCTTTTCCAATTCAGTTCTAGCAAGTTTAGCAATTCCTCCACCTTTTTTGGCAGGCAATTTATTTTCTTCAAATCCTACAGAATTCAATTTTTCTGCAATTTGCCGTGTTGAAAATTCAGCAAGTGTGGTAAATATAAGTTCGGCTTCAGTCATATGATCTCTAAGATTTTCTCTTTTTAGACTTTTTAACTTTTTATGTTCCTTAACTGATAAATCACTCCATTCTTCATGAATGATATTAGTTAGAATTGCATATTCAGATTGTTCATTAACCTCGTGATTTTTCCAATAATCTGTTAATTTATTTCTAGTTTCTTGGCTCATCATTCTCTGTTGAATCCACTTTTCACTTCGACCCATTCTCTGCCAATAGTCTCGAGCACGATTCAACGATCTTTCAGGATCTGAAATATCTTGAAGTCTGTCATTCCCCGTTTTGGCTAACCATATTTTGAACGGCTCTGCATTTTTAGAGGGTATGGACTAAAATAATCTCCACGCTAAAGCATGGAGGATTTACTCCTATGTCATCACTCTCTTTTTGTTATTCTGGTTTTTAATGTAATCTCTGATTGCTTTCTCATTCTTTTGTCCTACTGATTCTGCAAAAAATCCATCAGCCCAAAATGATTTACCCCACAAGAATTCTTCAAGTTTTGGAAATTCCTTTCTAATTATGTAGCTTGATCCACCTTTTAGTATTTGTATTGCTTTTGAAAGTCCTTCTCTTGGATTTATTTGCAGAAGCATGTGAACATGGTCTTTTTGAATGTTAAGTTCATGAAGTCCCCAATCGTTTATCTCACAAGCCTCCGTAAATAATTCATTTATCCTTCTTGATATTGGACCAATTAGAACTCTTCTTCTGTATTTAGGACAAAAGACTACATGAGAAAGCAATCTGTGCCTTAGTTGAACCTCCTGTTTTATATTCATCCACCACAAAAAGAATGATGACATTTATACCTCCACTTCGCAACTTATGAAGTTGCTCGTTACGGGCAGGCATTCCTCCCCAGCCTTAAAAGGCATGGGGATTCCTGCCAAGGAATTGAATAATACGTAAAATATTTTCAGTGTCTCCAGCAAGAACCTTTCTTTTTTTATCCTTCGAACTTTTCATTTCTACATGGGGACAATTTGTCCCTACGTACGAGCCTAAATTCGAATCCCTTTTCCTAAGTTTCTTCAAATAATCTGTTGGATTTTTACTTTCAGACAAAACTTCAATTACATCGACTACAGAAAAATACCATTTTTCTTTTTTTTATCCCAACATCTACGAATATTTTTACCCTTAAAAATTACTAATTCTGGAGCAGTCATAAATTAACAATATCCCAAATTATAACCGAAGTCAATAACAATTTTGACAAATCTGTTATACTTATAATAATGAAATTCTCAATCAGGCTTCTCTATCTTTATCTCTTTTCTTTTATTGGACTTATTATATCAGTAATCGGAACGATACAACTTGTTGATTTAGGAATGAAAGTGTATGTTTTTAAAGACGCGGATAAATATGATTATCCAATTGCAACCAAAATAGATCCAACAGGTAAGGAAGTTTCCCTTACGGATAAGGAAAAAGAAGAACAAAAAATGCAACAAGATAAAGAGACTACAAGAAACAGACAAAGGCAGGCATCAACCGCAATCGCCATGCTTTTAGTAGGAATTCCTCTCTACAAATATCACTGGTCAACGATAAAAAAAGAGAATTCTTAAGCTTTAGCAAGAGCCTCAATGTCAAGTATCCCTTTCGTTGCACAATGTTTCTAAACGGTGGAATTTAAAAACATGTGCTTGAAAGATAAAGGTGGCATTTTTAAGTTTGTGTGAATTCTTTTTGTGTTGTAATAGAAAATTGTTTGGTGGATGGCTTCAACAAATTCTCCAATTGTTTCAAATCTTTCAAACTGTAAACCTAAATCAGTTTTAAAATTGTCATACCAACTTTCTTGATATCCATTTTCCCAAGGTGAGCCTTTTTTGGACATAGAAATTTTAACTCCTAATTTAGTCATAGCTTCTTGATATTGTTTTGATCTGTATTCTGATCCTTGGTCTGTATGGA
The DNA here is from genome assembly GCA_963784785.1 of Candidatus Woesebacteria bacterium. Classification (GTDB taxonomy): domain Bacteria; phylum Patescibacteriota; class Microgenomatia; order UBA8517; family UBA8517; genus JAUYMM01. The sequence goes on from CAWASW010000015.1 coordinate 3,250, forward strand.
CTATTTGGCTTTTACCTACATTTCTGACTGCATCAAGATAAGCCTCAATAACAAGATCTTCTGTGTGTTTAATGGAGACACTCCAACCAACAATTTCCCTAGTAAATAAATCTAAAAATGTAGCAAGATATATAAATCTGTTGTTCCACCTCAAATAAGTAAAGTCACCTGCAAAAACAACATTTGGTTTAATTGGACAAGATCCTTTAATAAGGTTTGGGAAGCCAGAATCTGGATTTCCAAAATCTCTCTTTTTGGACCATCTAGCCTTTCTCTTGAAAGGCTTAATGTTGTTTAACTTCATAACCCTTCTGACTCTTTTCTTGCCAAGCTTTAAAGCCATGGCAATTCTTCTGTGGCCATATGCTGGATTACTTTCTAAGACCTTGAGAATTTGATCTTTTAAGGCCTCATCTTTTGCAGATTGTTTTTGGTTTTGATAGTAAAGATTTCTCTTTGAAATATGCAAAACTTTAGATATTAAGGATTTTTTAATTCCTTTTGTTTTCTCCTCAATTATCTTCCCAACATCTGTCTTTTTTTTGACTTTTCCACTTCAAGAGATAGCACTCCAATTATTTCTTTTAACTGTTTGTTTTCATTCCTGAGTTTGGCAAATTCTAGCCAACTAACTTTGTTTGTAGTTTTTCCACCAATCCAATTATAAATTGCTTTGTCTGATACACCATACAATTTTGCCAAACTAGAAACTGGTTCACCAGCTTTAACTTTGGATAAAATTTCTTCTTTAACTTCTGTAGCAACAATCTTTTTCAAAATATATTCACCTCCTTAAAAGTTTCACTAATTTTAACTCAAATCATATAGAAACTTAGTGCATTTTAAGGGGTACCTGTCACAACCAATTCAGTAGTAGTATTCATTAAGTTCTCGACATTTTGATATATTGTAGATATTACAAGCATACGAAGTGCTTTATAATAATTGTCAGAAAATATTTTGTTATCAGAAGCGCCATCAATCGACTTCATGACCATTGTCAAAATTTGAACGTTATTTAACTGTTTGCTAGATGATGACCCACTTACAAAACCCTTCCAAATATTTTTCACTTCATAGATGTCTTTTTCCAATTTTACAGGATCTACATCGGTGGAAGCAATTTTTTTAACCACCTCTGGACTTAATTCTGCATTCATGTCTAAAGTGTCAAAATAAGCCGGGTACTCAATGTTTACTCTAGCTGTTACAGTATCTTTTAATAATCCAATATAGAATCCCATGTCTGATTCCTGATGATTTTGCGCAGTAATAAAAACATCTCCCGACTCACCCACCTTGTCTGACACATATCCAAATAAATGTTTTAATCTAAGAAGACCTTTGTGTGCAAGGCTAGCACCTAACTCAATTATCTCTCTGTGATCATTTAGTAGCGATTGTATCCCGCCAAGTGTTGGTAAGCCATATCTAGTGGATGATGCTTCAATTCTTGAGTCATCAAGAGAGTTCTGCACTTCTCGTAATATTTTATCGTCCTTAAGTAACTCACTAAAATCAGCAGTTTTTCCAGATAATCTTTTCTTTATATAATTAGTTATTACATCAGGTAACGATTTTGTAATAGCCAACCCCATTCTGTGATATATCTGTTCTTTATATGGTATACAATTCATCATTCTACCGATTCCACTTGTTGCGACAGCCTGTACAATTGTGCTTCTAGACAAAAAAGGGGTGAGTATTTTAGTTATCTCGTCTGCTTCTCGTTCATTAAAGCCTTTTCCAATGCATTGCAACCTAAGTGCATCCGACTTTGGTTTAATATATCTTTTGTTATATTCACCTAAATATTGAACTAATCTGAGGTTGTTAAATTTTTGCATGATCACGAAATCGGAAAGGCCGAGCCTCTCCAAATATGGGTTAGTACTTTCAGTTATTCTGTGTATGTTGGGATTAATTATGTATGCAGGGAATTCAACTTTCTTTTCCTTGCTATTGAGTGGCATATCATAAAGATGAGCTTTTAGATTTTTACTTTGTCCCATACCATCTATCATTAAATGGCTGCCCCCTATAGCAAAAACTCGACCTCTGTCTCCCAAATCAATCAATCCAATACCCATAGATCTACCATGATTACCTCGATGTTTTGAAAGTAACGAATTAGAATCAGGAAATTTATTAGTAATATAGAGATTAACTAATGGAACATGGCTAGTTATACCGTCCTCTTTGTATATATCCTCAGATTTATGCCAAGTAAATATACTATTTGGCTCACGCAGGACTTTCTCCAATGCATCGTCTGACATATTTAACAATATAGATGGAGGCAGATCTGAATAAACTTCACCATTTGATGAAAACACTCTATACGTAACTGCATCTATACCATCTTTATTTAAATCAATATCACGAAGAACAAAACATTTTTCACTATCTTGAACTAATCGCTGATTATTAAAATCAAAACTGTCATCCTTTATTGATTTCGCTGGCAATGTCTGTAAATTATTCAGGTTGTCAGAATTTAGGACCTTTGACCATCCATTATTCTCTACTTCATCAATTATTTGCCTCGCTTTATCCCTATTTTCTGAATCATACAGAACCTGATTCTGCAAAAAATTTAATAGTGAACGAGCCACCGAATCCCTCATTATTTTGCCATTACTTCCTGATCTATTGGATATGTCTTCCCAGTCTTCATAATAACCTCCGTCTTGAACTATTGTCTCCCTACCTCTTTCGCCTACTGGTGCTTTATCCGCTTCAAGTATCAAAGTCTTCTCAAACATACGTGCAGGAGAATGTTCGTCTTTAATATCCTTTGCAATTTGAGCTACAACTAAGCCGACAGTTCTTTCCCTTGGTCCGTCATTTAAATCGGAAAAATGAACATATCTTCTAAAGATATCTTTAGCCACTATCTCGACAGCAGAAGGTCCATATCTCGTTTTAGCCGGATCAGATAATTCGGGGTCATTTTGGTCAGGACGAAGTTTGATAACAACATTTAACATATAATTAGCCTCTGGCATAGCTGTGATATCAAGAGCAGAAGAACTAACTTTTTCAAAAAGTTGTAAAGAAGGATAGTGTCGAGGTGGATGATATTCAGGATATCTTACTTTTAGAGGTAATATATTTAACTCAACACCTTTGTCAGGCATTATAAATTTTATCTGGAGACTTGTACACTAACTGAGTTTTCTGCATTAGCCGCATTAACTGTTACTAAGCTATTTGCATCAAGCGCTACTGTGTATCCCGAATTAGATGCCGTTCCTCCTTGAGGATCAAGTGGCATAGATTTCAAATATTTTGCAAGTGGAACTGATAAATTGTCGCAAGATCCACAGCTCCCAAGTTCTGTTGCTGCTTGTCCTGCTGTAAGTCCTGCTGGAAGTACTCCTTTATTATCAACTACATATTCATGAATAGCTGTTAGAATATTATTAACGTCTGAGAATCTTCTAGAATTTCTTGCATCAGCAAATCTAGTTACTGGATCCAATGCCACAAAAACAACTGTTGTCAAAATTGCGATAATTGCGATAACTACAAGTAGCTCGATTAAAGTAAAGCCTTTTTTAATGTTTTTCATATTATCTAGATACTGTAATAGTCTGTGCATTCTCTGCCGCACATGCCTTGACTGTTACTATATTATTAGCATCGGCAACTACTGAGAATTTAGTTGTTGATACAGATCCAGCGTCAGGATCAAGTGGCATAGACTTTAAATATTTTGCAAGTGTTGTAGACAAATCAAGACATGCAGCTGCAGCGCCGGTACAGGCACTTGCTCCTCCAGACGCGCAATTACCTAGTTGTTTTTCTGTAGTAGTAATACCAGATGGTATAGTACCGTTATTATCAACTGTGTATTCGCTAACGGCAGTTAAAATATTATTTACATCACTCCATCTTCTAGAATTTCTTGCATCTGCAAATCTCTGTACTGGATCAAGTGCCACAAAAACAACTGTTGCCAAAATTGCGATGATTGCGATAACTACAAGAAGCTCGATCAAAGTGAAGCCTTTTTTTATTTGCTTTTGCATATATATTAATATAACCATCCACGAAAAATCATGTCAAGTAGCAATAACATTGTTAAGCTTGAAATAGAAACTACACTCCAGCTAAACATCAGAACTATATTAAATACTGCTCTTTTTTTAGAAATTTTTATGTTTAAAGAATTACTATCCTTTCCACTAATATCATTTTTTAATGATATTCCAATAATTGGGTTTTCATTTCTTGTTATAGAAATTTCTTCTGGTTCAATAGCGATTATTTCCAATGGTAAACTTTGGAGGATTTCATTTAGTTCTTTAAACCTATCCTTAACAAATGCGAATGCCAACACGTTTTTCTCCTCCTTGCCTTGCACTGTTTCCTTATAATCCCAATCTTTATCTTCTAACTGCTCTGGAATAATTTCTGAAATCTTACGATAAATGTATTGCCTTTCCTCGCTACCTTGAATATGGGCAGGTATCGTAAAGTTCACAACATACGCAAATTCATTTCCTAATAATAGATATGCAGATTTTATTTTACTTTTTTCAATAAGTGCAGATATTGATTCAGATTTTAATCGATGAATGATTTTAGGCTTCTTTGACATGACAACAGTCGACAATTCAAATGAATTATTTTTTACATAAAGTACATTTACTTTTTTACTAAAAAAACTAAAGTTACCTTGAGACTTGGATTGTGGCATTATTTTCTGCATTGCACGCTGTAATTAATATTACATTATTACTGTTCTTACTAACAGTGTAATATGTTTTTTCTGTACTACCTGCCTTTGGATCAAGCGGTATAGAATCAAGATATGGTTTCATCTGTCCAGATATATCCAGACATGATGCCTCTGCATTTATACATACAGTATTACATCCACTAGATAAAGTACCTAACTGTCTTACTTTTTCGTCGATTCCAGCTGGAAAAGATTTGTTTTTAATTATAAATCTATACATTGCAGTTGATATATTATTGACGTCACTCCACCTTCTAGCGTTTCTTCCTTCGGCGAATTGAGTTATTGGATCTAGAGACACAAAAACAATTGTTGCTAATATTGCAATAATTGTTAAGACAATTAACATCTCTAGTAATGTAAACCCCGATTTGTGATTATTTAATTCATAATTCATAATTCGTAATTCATATTTGCATTTATATTTCAATCCAACTTGTAACTTGCACTGTGGTGCTACGTACTGCACTTATCTGCACACTTTTACTATAATTAAGAATAGTAGCACTGACGGTAAAAGTCCAGTTATTTCCAACGTTAGTGATTCCAGTGACACTGCAGGTCCCCTCAGGGATAGTAAAACTAGCAGAAATTGCATTATTATTATTTAACCTCAAAAGTGCATCCTCAGCACAGCCTTCAACAAGAGCTAATGTCTGCTCTCCTTTTTCACTTGATAACGAAGATTGAATATCATTAATCGAAAGCAAAGAGACAGAAGTTCCCACAATTAAGACCACTGCAAGTATTACCAAAACTGATGTTATAGCAATATATCCACGATTATTTTTCATTTTGATCTTACCTCCGCACTTCCAGCAAAAGTTCCAGTTTTTTGCCATTCTTGTCTTGTACCATCCACGCTTAATGTAAATCCAAATTCGATATTATTAGAAAGAATTCCACTCGATCTATTTGTGAATGTTAGTGCAGATGCTATTACCTTATTGCTAGTTAGTGAAACATCATTTGTCATTGCCGTACAATTTACAGATCCCCCACCCCACGCCATTTTAATTACTCCGCCAGATAAATATATTCTAGTAGGATTTCTGGCAGGAGTACTTGATGCTAAACATAAATCTCCGACAGCAACGGAGTTTATTGCAGAGGCATTTCTAATTTCGTACATAATCTTTTTAGAAACAAAACGTTGATCTTCATTTATCAACAGCTGGACATTAGCTTTAACGCTACCATAAATGATATCCCATGCAAAAAGTACTGCACCACTAATAAAAATGGCAACCAATCCCATATATAGAATTAGCTCGATTAGGGTAAATGCTTTATAAATTTTCATATTCTTCTAAATGCAAAACTATATGGACTATTAATGGCCTGTGGTAAAGTCAGTTGCAACACCGCACCATCTGTATTGGTCCAGGTAAATGCAGGAGCTGTTGTCATAACTAAACGTTTAGCAAACAAATCACTAGAGCTGTCTGAGGTCATCGATAGTAACTGATCCTTACTTAGCGGATCCATTTGTAAATCAATATATCTCGGACCGTTTGGAGCAGGTGCTTGAGCAGCATCAGTTTGTTTAACAAAGGATCCATTGTTTCCCACGTACCAATCTATCAGATTTGAACCTCGGTCAGCATATCGCACTATCGACCTAGTGGTAGCCCCAGATATTAACCATGCAGTTGAGACTATTTTTGATCCTGCGATAGGAGTAGCACATGAATTATCGGGGTCATTAGTATTTGTCCAGGCAGTTCCACTCCAATAACCCACCTGTAAATCACTTCCACCGTTACCAATTGAGGCAAAAACTATTTGATCTGTATCTGGATTTGCTGAAATATCCAAATTTGTCGCATCATTAGCCCATGTAGGTGGATTTGTAACAACAGCATTCCATGTACATCCAGTTACACCAGTTGCAGTACAGGTTCTATATCTAACCCCATTTACAGTTGCACTTCCAGCTGAATTTGACCAGATGACCATCACATCCCCCGATGAAGATTCATATTCAACATCAAAATCTTCGATATCTTGAGCTACTGCAATTATCTCCAACGACGCCTCAGTAACTGCTGTTGGTTCATTACCCCAACCAGTTCCGTTCCATACCATAGCAGATAGATCAGATGCGGAATCTGCCCAGATAGCAGTAATTAAATTTGAATTTGAACGTCTATCCCAAGCCATCTTGACCCACTGAACAGTTCCAGTAGTTCTAACAGGATCAAGATTAGTTGCCGCACCCCAATTTGCAGTTCCACAAGCGGAGCCACCTGATTTTGTACGATACGCCATTTCATTTGTGGTTCCAACATTTGTGCCGTACAAAACTATTGCATCACCTGAATTAGTTTCATACGAAATATCAAATCTTCTTGTTGTTCCTGCACCACCAACGGTAGTAGTCCACTCATTTACCCAAGTAGATCCATCAAAACACATGACTTGTAGCACACCTCCATTTGTAACGTAACCGGCTATCGCCTCAGTTTTTGTTGGTGAACTTCTAATTGTAAATGTTTGACCAGAAGCTCCTAAAATTGTTGGCGACTCTACTGAAAAAGCATTAGTAGAAGTATCAAAAGATCTGTACTTTGGTGTAGTCGTGGTATCACCATAAATTAGAAACCCTCCAGCTGCAAGGATTGATTTTCTAAAGTTAGTCAAATAAGTAGTTAGTGTTACAGCGTTACTACGAAGTGGTGAAAATAACCAACTGACAACTGAGGTCACCTTTTTAATATCAGAATCTAATGTTCCTCCTGAGGCAACAATATTTCCAGAGACATCTCGATTGACGTCCGATACTGTAACTACTCGGGTATATTTACCCAGAGTATTGTTTAGCCCGCTCCAGGCCCAACTAACACCATTTAGCCCAAGACCACATCCTCCCGTACATGTTGTGGCTATAAAGGGGCTGGTCCAACCTTGGTTTTTAATAGATTTTACTGCATCAATTCCTGCTTGAGCAAAAAGATTGGCTGTTGTTTCTTCTTCACCCAACCTGTTAGTAGAAAAACTTCCGGTTACTGTCGTAACTCCTGCAACAGCGATAATAACAAACAAAGACATTGCAACAATTATTTCGACTATTCCAAAACCGTCATCCTTTCTTAATTCATAATTCATAATTCTTAATTTGTGTTTATCCCTCCTCCAACATTTACAGTTACTGTTGCAGTTTCTTGATTTGTGTTTATGGTTACAAACATTGCGCTTGACGGTTCTCCGCGTAAATTAAAGGTGGTATCGTTTAGGTTTGTGACAGTCACACTACTAGGAATTGTAAAATCTTCTTTAATAGTTGGACTAGCACATGACCCTGAATAAAGCCTAATATTTGTACCATTCTTGCATATTCCCCATATAGCATTATTTTTCTTATTCATAGCGTTTCCTTGTGATTTTCTAATGGAAGAAACTACTTTATCTATTGTCGTATCAAAGTTAGTTTGAAGTACAAAATTTGCCAAAAATGGAGAGGTTGCAGCACCAAGAATTGCAATTATAGAAATTACTAAAAGTAACTCGATTAATGTAACACCAGATGAATTATGAGGTATGAAGTATGAATTATGAAAAAATTTACTATATACTTTCATATCGCATTTGAAACAACTTTGTTATAATCTGTTTTTGGCAAACTAATGCAAAGACGAATAATTAATTTTGAAAATTGATAAGTTCTTTCGTATGTGTCATTTTTGTAATTCATTTTGCATATCTATTTTTCATACTTCATACTTCATACTTCATACTTCATACTTCTAAATTATCTTCTTATTGATCCAGTCAATTGATAAATTGGCGTGATGATAGCAAGGGCTACAAAACCAACCACAAGACCAATCACAATAAGCATAATTGGTTCTAAAACAGTTGTTAAATTTTTGCTGAAATTATCAATTTCTTCTTCATAATAATCTCCAAGATATAAAAGTGAGTCATCTAACTTTCCAGTTTTTTCTCCAACCTCAATCATCTTATAAACCAATGGAGGAAACTCTGAGTATCTTTTATCTGCCATAGCACTTGAGATATTACTTCCTTGAATAAGCGATGTACCAATCTTTATTAAATCGTTCTTGAATCTTAAATTAGATAAAGTTTCCGCAGTTACAACAATTGCTTTAGATATTGGTACGCCACTCTTAATTAATACTCCAAAATTTCTTGAAAACTGTGCAAGTTCTGTATCTTTAATAAAATTTCCCATCAAAGGAAATTTGAGTATCAATGAATGCCAGCTAGGTTTAATAAATGGTAATCTAATAAATGCTTGGAATAATGCAACTATTCCAATAAATCCTAGAACGATTAGTACTCCATAATTTTTAAATGCATTAGCTACAAACAATAAAACTCTAGTTGCAAATGGTAAAGCTATCTCAAATGCATCGAAAAAATTAACAAGTTGTGGCAGAACAAAAAGAGCTATAAACCCGCCCATCACAGTAACTGCTACAAAAATGATTGTAGGATATAACATTGCAGTTTGGATTTTTTTCTTTAAGGAATAATTCTTTGCAAGCTGTTTTGATATAAACTCTAAATTTTCATCAAGTGAGCCAGACGCTTCGCTAACCTCTATCAAACTTACAAAAAATTTGTCAAAAACCTTTGGGAATTTGGCAAGTGATTTTGCCAAAGGCTGACCATTATCAACATCAGCCAAAATAGAATTTAATATTTTTTTAAACTTTTCAGACTTAGTTTGCATGGCCAGAGTCGAGAGAGCCTCAGAAATAGGAATTCCAGCCTTAATCATTGTTGCTAGATGTCTTGTAAATAGTAATATCTCTAGTTGCATAGTTTTATTCAGTAGTTACTCTTAACAATTCTTCTATCGTTGTTAATCCTTGTTTAACTTTTTCGAGTCCGTCTTCAAGCATTGTTCTCATACCAGATTTAATTGTAATCTTTTTCAATTCCTCAGCATTTTTCTTTAATGTAACTGCAGTATTCAATTCATCAGTCATTACCAAAACTTCAAATATGCCAATACGACCAAGATATCCAGAATTATGACAAACTGAACATCCTTTTCCTTTATAACAAAGCATCTTTTTGCCTTCATACAAAACTTCACTAGAAACCTTGCATTTCACACAAATTTTTCTAACAAGTCTTTGTGCCAAAACAACATTTACAGTTGAAGCAATTAAATATGGTTCTACCCCCATATCAATAAGTCTTGGAAAAGCAGTAACTGCATCGTTAGTATGAAGCGTCGAAAGAACTAAATGCCCTGTCATTGCGCTGTTTATTGCAATATCTGCAGTTTCATTATCTCTAATTTCACCGACCAATATAACATCTGGATCTTGTCTGACAATTGATCTTAGTCCTTTAGCAAAGGTTAATTCAGTTTTTTGATTAACTTGAATTTGATTGATATTGTCTATTTGGTATTCTACAGGGTCTTCAATTGTCATTATGTTAATTTCCCTTTTGTTTATAAGCTTTAAAATTGCATAAAGTGTAGTAGATTTTCCTGATCCTGTTGGACCTGTCGAAAGTATCATCCCATGTGGCAAATGATATGCAGCTGTAACTTTCTGCAGGTCATCTCCAGATAAACCTAAGTCAGCAAGAGAAAATTGTCTTGATTTTTCAGATAATAATCTCATAACTATAGTTTCACCCCTAGTGATGGGAGCTATCGACACACGAATATCCAAATCTTCTACTCTACCCGCAGCTGAGTCAGTTTTAAAACTAATTTTTCCATCCTGAGTCTCCTGATGCTCATCGGTCCTTAAATTTGCCATAACTTTGATTCTTGTAACTATCTGGCTCGACAAATCAATTGGTAGCTTTATTGTGTCATGCAAAATCCCATCTATTCTAAATCTGACCAATGTATTTTCTTTTAAAGGCTCAATATGTATGTCAGAAGCTCCATTTTGGTATGCATAATTAATAACTGTATCAACAATTTTTATAATAGGTGGTTCTAGATTCTTATTTAACTTAACAGCCTTGACATTTTCTGCAATTATTTCATCAAAAGCTTTCGTTATATTCTTGGAATAAAGATTAAAAGCACTTTCAACATTATTGGTGGAGGTGTAATAAACAGCTATTGGTAAAGAAGTTTTTTTGCTTAAAAAATTAAATATTAATTTATTTGTTGGATTAGTGGTAGCAACACTTAGGCCTTTAGCGTCTTTCTTGAATGCAATAATATTTTGTGCTTTTGCTACTGTCTCTGGAATTATATGAAGAATTTCATCAGGAATACTTACTTCCAAGAGATTGACATAAGGAACAGAAATTAAATCACCAATTATTTTACCAAGATTTTGATCACTTATTAAATCTTTATTGTATAGTACTTCACCAAGTTCAGCACCTCTCTCGTTACTTTCTGATAAAGACAATTTGAGAATCTCTTCATCAATTATTTGAAGTTCAACTAGAACATTATATAAATCTTCATTTTTGTAGGCAGACATTATTTTTTATTTGAGATATTTTAAAATCTTTTGTTTAACCAACTCTAGTGTTGTATCAGATTTTACCAAATATTCATTGGCTCCAATTTTTTTGGACACTTCCATTTCAGAATCTAAATTTGTCAAAACAATTATTGGAATTTCCGCTGTTTCCGGTTGCCTTTTCAATTCCTCTAACAAATCAAACCCATTTTCACCACCAGGAAGTATTATATCCAGCAATATTAAATCAGGTACATGTTTCAACACCGAAGATCTAGCTGATACAACGTTTGTTTCAACAATAATTTCAGCTCCTAATGATTCTAGTTTAGATTTTAAAGCTCCTGACAAGCTCTTCTCGTCTTCTACTATTAAAATTATTTTTTTTGTATCCATTTTATTTAAGATAAGACAACACCTTGTTGGCAATATCAGCAATTGCATTATCGGATTTAACTAGAAAATCAATTGCTCCCAATTCTTTTGCTTTCTTTACATCCTCAGATTGGCTTAAGTTGGAAGTTATAATTATTTTGGTTTTAACTTTCTTACTAGCAATACTTGATAAAACTGTCCAGCCATCGATGATAGGCATCATTATGTCGAGAAGCGCCAAATCATAATTACCAGTTTCTAGTTCTTTTAAGCCCTGTTGTCCATCAAATACAGCCTTTGCATCAAGTCCAACCTTTTTTAATTTTATCTCAAGAGCCATTGCCATTGGTCTTTCATCCTCAATTATTAATACCTTCTTCATATGATTATAAATATATCACAATTATGATAATTGTTTAGTACCTTCTTTGGCTACCATCCCAGCTAACGGTAATGTTACATAAAAAGTACTACCAATATTTTCAGTAGACTCAAACCATATTTTTCCTTTACTTCTCTCAATTAATCCTTTAATTAAATAAAGACCGAGTCCAGTTCCTTCAGTATCGGTCTTCTTGACGTTATCAGCTCTAAATAATTTAGTAAAAATTTTATCTTTTTGGGTTTCTGGAATCCCTAAACCATCGTCCTTCACACTTATCACTAATTTATTTGTATCTTTTTTAATATTTAAACCAATATCTACTTTGCCACCAATTTTAGTATATTTAACCGCATTAGTTATAAGGTTTTGGAATATAATATTAGTCAAATTAGGATCGAGTGAAATTGTAGGAATATTGTCCTTACTCAAATTAATAATTAATTTTTTAGCTTCAATTTTTGGCTTAAGGTCAAAAATTACAGAATCAAGTAATTTCGACACGTCAGTTGGAACAGGTTCTATCATATAAGAGTTACTTTCAATTCTTGATACATTTAATAAGGCATTTACTAGTGATACCATTCGCTGGCTCCCTGCATATGCTTCTTCTAGAAATTTTCTTTGTTCTTTATTTATTTTTCCGGCATCTTCCGATAAAAGCATCTCAACATACCAATTAATTGTTGAGAGCGGAGTTCTCAACTGATGGGAGGCAAGAGAAATAAATTCAGTTTTTGCATTATCAATTTCTTTTTCCTTTGTAATATCACGTTCAATGCCAACAAAGAAGATTATTTCATTGTTGTTATTTAATATTGGAGAAATATTTATCATTGCCTGGTACTTTTCTCCGCCTTTTCTAACATTTGTTATTTCACTGATAAAAACTTTCTTATCTGTTTTTATAGTCTTCCACATATTCTCGTAATATTCTTTACCCATTGGAGTACTCCATAATTTTCCGGCTTTCTTTCCAATTGATTCCTCAGGTTCATAACCTGTAATTCTTTTAATAGCTTTATTTCCATAGAGAACAATGCCCTCACTATCAGTGATAACAACTTGATCAGATACATTTTCGACAGCAAGTTTAAATTTCTCCAATTCCTCCGCCGAATTTTCAGTATCTTCTAATATATTTAAAATTGCTGTTTTTTGATCATCCAATTCTCTAGTTTGTTCAAGAACTCTTATTTCAATATCTTCATTCGTCTTCTTGACGACATCAGTCATCTGGTCAAATGTTCTTGAAAGCTCTCCTATTTCATCTTTGGATTTAGAATTAAGTTTAATAGTGTAATTACCACCAATTATATTTCTTGCACCGTTAATCAGATTGTTAATTGGATTTACAATTTTCTTTGATAAGAAATAGCCAACAACAAGAAATAACGCAAGTGAGGCGAAAATTGATATTGTCGCAATTATTACAATTTGATAATTTTGATCTAAAATTTCTGAATAATCGATTTTACTTATAAGACACCAGTTGACATCATTCAAATAAGCATGCGACCCAATGATAGGAGCATTTCGATAATCAAAATATTTTTTGGCTATATGTTCTGTATTGTCATTACTAAAACACTCATCGACATTTTGTGTTTGCACTTTTTTATTCAACACAACAGTGCTACCTAGGTATCTTGATGGGCTAATAAAATATCTATCTTTATTTACCAAAAAGCTTTCACCGGAATCGCCAAGTGATATCTTGCTCTCAACTATAGAATATAAATTATCAGGCTCCATTCTTGCCACTATCACTCCTTTTAATTTATTAGTTGATCCATCGATAACTGGAGCTGACACAGAGTACGTGTTTTTATTGAAAATATCAGAAAAATGAAAGTCACTTACATAAGTTCTCTTTTGCCCTTCAACAAAATATGACTCAGAAGTTTTGTCCGAACCCTCCTGAGTCTGATCACTAGATAACAAGACCTTTCCGTCTAATCCTATTAAATACAATTCATTAATCTGACTAACATTTTTTTTAGCTTCCTCTATTTCCTTTCTTGTCATATTGTAATCTGAGGCAAGAGCCTGTATCACTTCTCTTTCGCTATTTAAAAAAGTTGATATATGTTCAGATTTAATTTTATTTACACTCTCAATCTGTTTATAGGCCTGATTGTCAAGAATTTTTATCACTTGCTGACTTATTGCGAAGAAAGACAGTAGTGACGTTACCAAAAAAGCTACTGCAAAATACAAATTAATCTTTGTATTAATTTTCATACTTTTTAATCCTCTCTTTTAATTCCATCATTTTTAATTCTCTGCCAACCATTAAATCATTAATTTTTTTCAAATCTCTAGTTCTTTCATTAACTTTTGTCTCCAGATCTTGATTTGAAATGTTTACGGATTTAATCATTCCATTTAAGGATTCTGCAAGTTCTTGGAACTCGTCATTAGAATTTATATTAATTTCTCCAACTAATACCTTATTCTTAATATCATCAGAAGCTTTTTTCAGGATGTTCAGGGGATCAAGAATTCTTCTTATAATAATTGTTATAAGTAAAGCGGCAAATAATGCGGAAGCCAAAACAATTATCGAGAGTAAGATGGAAGACCTCAATGATTGGTTCAAAATATTATCAGTTAGAATCTCGCCCACGACATAAAATGGATAACCGTGAACTACTGCCATTGTAACCATTTCTTTTTCATCTCCATCTTCTTTATCTGTGATATCCAAAGAAATTGAATCTACTAAACCTATTTGGTTCTGTATCTCTTGATAACCTAGAGCATTGATCTCAACATCAGCATATCTTTTAGTAGCAAATATTTCTTGTTTCGTAGAATCAGATAACTTACCAAGACTCTTATAAACACGTGTTTGGTCACTTGATATGACAACAACTCCATAGTTATCAACTAATGATAACGATTTAAATAAATTTGTATGCTCAAGCAGAGTGCGGCCAACGATTTCGGGTTTCAATTTTACAACAGCTACACCAACTGTGATTCCGTCAGTCGATTTAATTGGTGAAGAGAAATAATAACCTAGCAATCCGCTTGTTGAGCCAATGGAGACATCAGTGTAATTATCACCTCCTATTGACCTCTTAAAATAATCTCTAAATGCATAATTTTTACCAACGAACGTTGGGTCTGTTGAAACTACAGCCTCACCCTTTATATCAATTAAATAAATTGCGGAGTAATTATTGTTAATATTGTATGAATTGAGCAAATCAAGTACATCATTCTTATGAACAAAGTAATCTCTAACCATTTGTTGATTAGAAATAGTCAAAACAAGTTCGCTTGACATATTAAATATCTGCCTTATGTCATGAGTTTGAGATATTAAGTTTGATGTTAGGTCTTCTTTTTTGTTGTCCACCAATGTCTTTTGGGTTATGTAAAAGACTATACCAGTTGCAATTGCACCAAAAAAGAATATCAACAAAACTATTGATGTTATTATTTTTTTACTTATCATAAATTTTTCAATCTCTCAATTTCTTTCTTTAGTTTTACCATTTCTAGTTCTCTGCCAACCATTAGTTTATTTATTTTTTCAGATTGATTCAACGCTCTTTGTGTTATCTCTTCAGATTTTTTTACAATCTCTAGATTATGTTTTCGATCTGTTATGTCTCGGATTATTGCCAATTTATGTTCTCGACTATTAATTAAAATGTTTGTTATAGAATATTCAATTACAATTTCTGCACCATTTATTTTTTTGAATGATAATTCAACAAGTTTATCTGCTATCGAAAAATCGATTTCATTGAATTCTTTTCCTAGTATATTTTTTTCAGGAATTCCAAACATTTCTTCAGCAATCTGATTCCAAAAAATCACCATATTCTTTTCATTTTTAATAATTACAGCATCTTTAACGGAGGCAGAAAACGCTCTGAACTTAGCTTCATTTTCTTTAGTTTTTGCGTTATTATTAACGATTAAATTTATAGAAAAAAATAAACCCATCAATATGGCCAATATTATTGAATTTTTACTAACACTTGTTACCCAATTTTTATTCCATACTTTCACAGGATAATCTATACCAAAAACTGCAATTATCTCACCGCTTTTGGATCTTACTGGAATAAAAACACTAATCCATGTTCCCCATCTATCAGTGGTCGGTTTTGTAATTAAATCTTTACCATCTAAAAATGGCTGAAAGCAACCTTTACTAGCTTCTGTAAATTCCTGTCCAGAAGGTGAATAATCAGGGGAATCTGGACTCTCAGAATCGGCGATAAAATATATTTTGTCATCTT
Source organism: Candidatus Woesebacteria bacterium (assembly GCA_963784785.1). GTDB lineage: Bacteria > Patescibacteriota > Microgenomatia > UBA8517 > UBA8517 > JAUYMM01. The sequence continues at coordinate 19,435 of CAWASW010000015.1, forward strand.
TCTTTTCAAAAAAGTATGCAAATCTTATATCTTTATTTATATCAACGACTTTGTACAAATTCTCTTTAATTTCATCGTTTGTTTGATTCTTTAAGTCAAATGATACCAATGAAGTCTTTGATATATTTAGTGCCTGATTTGAAGTTTCCTTAACACTATAATTCCATTCAATCAAAATAAAAATTATTCCGAGAGCAAATGTAAATATTGTAGCTAATAACAGAATAATTTTCGATTTAATTATTGGCATTAAATAATAATAACATGTATTAAATATTATTTAACTAAGTAGTATTTACTTTTCTTCAAATTGTTTCTTTAGAAGATCGAATACGTTTTTCTTTGTCTCTTCAATTGTCATTCCCCACTTAACAGCCATGTCTTCAAAGGAAGCGTCGGTTAAGGAAGCGCCTTTTGCATCAGGCTTACCCATATTGTCATCTGGAATTCCGCATCCGCAATTAAAACACATATTTTTTTAAAAAATTAATTTACAAGTATCAAATATCAATTTAGCAAACAAATTATAATAAATAAATAGTCAAAATACTAAACCTTCTCTTTATTTATAATTGCAGTAAATATTTTAATTAATTGTATTGATTCATCTTCAATAAACTTCTGCACTTCTAACAACTCAGAGTTACTACCAATTTCACACAATCTTACCCACAATCTACTTTCTTTCGCTTCTTTTCTAGAAATTTTAATTCTATGGTAAAAATCTTTTTTACTTATTGCTTCATTAGCCTCAATATAGTTTGCCGATACTGAACCTGAAGATCTTGCAAATTGTTTACCATATTCAATATTTGTAATATCTTTTGGAATCTTTTTGATAAAATCTCTACACACTTTTGAATATTTGAACGTACGATCTTCTAGGTCATAATGTTTTTGTGCTTGATCATTGGAGTTTGGATGTTTGATAATTAATATCCATGATATCATAAATATTATGGATATAGTTCTTGTCAAGAAAACAATTGAGGCAAAAGGTACAAAATCATACTTTTTTAAACCTCAAGAAAAAGTTGATTGGCAGGCAGGACAATATATAGTTATAAAATTAAATGATTTAGAGAGACAATTTACTATTGCTTCATCCCCAACTGAAGGAAGCTTACTTCAAATTACAGTTAGAATAAAAGAAGGATCAGAATTTAAAAAGTTGCTAGATGAATTAGAAATTGGGACCGAGATCGAAGCCTCCGGCCCTTTTGGTAGTTTTGTTTTCCCCTATAACCTGTCACCTATAGCCTATCACCTCTTCCTCGCCGGTGGAATTGGAATTACACCTTTTAGATCAATGATTAAATATAATATCGACCAAGAAATCAAAAATTCAACAGCAAAGCTGAGCCATATGTTTCTGATCTATTCAAATTCTGATTCAGAATTTGTGTTTAAAAAAGAGCTAGATCAATGGCAAAAAGAAAATGATTTTATCAAAGTTTATTATCACAATTCTTCTATCTCTGGTCATATTGATGAATTGGTAATTAAAAAATTGCTTGATCATTGGAATTTGGTTATTGATAATTTTGCTGCCTGGTCCGTAGGACCGAGGTTGTTTGTAAACTCAATGGAAGATATTCTAGAAGAATTGAAGGTTCCTCAGGATCATATAAAGTCAGAGAAATTCGGCGGATATTAGGCTATAATCCAACTATTGCTGGTGTAGCTCAGTGGCAGAGCAGTGGTATCGTAAACCATCGACGGTAGTCCGATTCTACCCACCAGCTCAAAGGGATACCGTTGCATAAACGGTCACTTGTTTAGCCTTAAATGATTTGTTGTTTTTCGTTAAAATAATAACACTTTCGTCCGATTACTCGGACAATGCTGAAATTGGTTGTAGAAGCGTTTACTTAGTGAAACTACCTTTTTAGGCCGAAAGTATAGTAAAATCAGTGTGTTTTAGGAGACCGAAATGTAACGGTCTCGCTCAAAGACGATATTTGCTTTTGAATTCAGATGAAGTCTTTTTCCACAAATTGAGATAATTAATAGCCATTTTAGCAACAACCACTTTAGCATCGTCTGTACTTTCGAAATCTCTAGGAACTACGAATCTATGTCTAGTTCCTGATCCAGGATTAATTGCATGATAGGATGTCGGACCTCCTTCCATGCCGCCTTCTATTTTCTTCACAATGACTTCTTTTCCGAGATCAACTTCAATAAACTCCTTGCTCAATTTTTCACTAACCCAATCAAGATGTTTTTGCCTTCTTCGTATTTTTTCTTGATCTGTCAATTTTATCTCGTCATAATAAGCTTCGAGTGTTTGAAGATGATCGAATATTTTGTTTTCTGGAGTTTTTTTAGCTACTTTTTCGATTTTGGGTGAACGATGTTCAGCCCCGTCTGTAATCTTTATTTTACTTGGACCAACATACCTCTCCTGTAGATCAGCATCACCAGCTTCAACTTCGTTGTAATCACAACCTGTCATATTAGTTTAATATATAAATATCCTGTCTTGTGTCAGACACTCCCACTTTTTCTCCTTCATGTTTCAAGACTCTCTCAAGAGGTCTACATTTCATACATCCTCCTGTTGGGCAGATAAAATGATTAAGTTGCCTTGCAAGTTTAATCCTTCGTGCAATTGTTAAAACTTTATCTTTGCTATCTGCCATATTTGGTAAGTTTTTTTCAATTAAATCATCTGATTTGTCTAGATACCAATACGAAGCTTTAGAAACAGGGCGACCCTGAGTGTTATTAGCTAATAATAAATATATTGGAAGCTGCAGAGATTCTTCACCTTCTTCATTTTTTCCAGTTTTAAAGTCAATTATATGGACAGAATCTGTGTCTTCTAAATACTCCAACCAATCAATTTTTCCACAAAGTATGATATCGTCTTCTTCTGATAAATAATAATTTGGAATAAAAGTTGACGGTATTTTAACTGCTTTATGAAGTATTGGGCCAGGATGCTCTTCAACTCTTTTAAGCATTTGTCTACCTCTCTCTTTGTACTCTTCTTCTTGAGTTGCGTCCTTAAATCCTCCTAATTTTCCAGATACTTTTTTCCAAGCAACATCAAATTTTTTAAGAAGAGATATTGAAAGCCTATCTTCTACCGGAAGAACAGACAAACCTTCAACTATCTCATGTACAGATTGGCCTAGAGCGAGTGCTGGTGAAGTAACAGTAACTTTATTTCCTGTACTTGGATCCTTATACACATTTCGTAGATAGTATGCTCTTGGGCAAGCAATAAAATCAGCGATAGAAGAATGACTAACCCAAACTGCTTTGTATTTGTCTTTCATAGATAGCGGTAGTATTATATGCATTATACAATGTCTATCAAACGATATTCCAGATTAGCCTCAGTAGAAGAAAAGAAAAATATAAAAAATGCATATTTTTATATAGTTCTCTCAGTACTAGCTATTATAATTCTTATTTTTTTTGGTATTCCATTACTAGTTAAATTTGCAGGATTTGTAGGAGACGTAGCAAAATCTGATAAAGTTGTCGAGATTAATGACACGACTCCACCAGCACCTCCTCAATTTGAGGATCTACCAGAATTTACAAACAAAGAAATTTTGGAGATTTCAGGTAAATCAGAAAGTGGTGCTAGCATTTCAATCAGAACAAATAATAATTCTAGTGAAGTAGTTGCTAACAGTGATGGAGTTTTTAACTTTACTTTTAATCTTGATAAAGGAGAAAATTCAATTGACGCTATCGCAAAAGATACGAGTGGAAATGAAAGTACACAAACAAAAACATTTAAAATATATTTTGATAATGAAGAACCTAAATTAGAAATAACTTCACCAAAAGACGGTTCTACATATTTTGGGGCGAGTCAAAGACAGCTTGCAATAAAAGGAACAGTTGATGAGGCAGTAAACTTAAGAATTAATAGCCGAACAGTTGTAGTAAAAGATGACAACACATTTGTTTTTACCACAACGATGAATGAAGGGGAAAATAAATTCGAAATTATTGCAACAGATCCATCTGGTAACGAATCATCAACTAGTTTGTCTACTAACTTCAGTTTGTAATCCAATTAAAACAAACAGCCAGAACATTATGTGGGGGTAGAATAGACTATTTGCAAATGTGCTGTGAATTAATACAGCAAAGAATGAAGAATATAGAATGTTGAATGTAGAATCAAAAGAACTCATAACACGTAACACGAAACTAATAAACAGAACCAATCCAACAATGCCTGTTGTGGCAAGTAAAAATAAAATTGAAGAATCGGCGCCGTTACATGCATGTGAGTCAATATTTAAATCACTTAAATATAATCTACGTGCAGAACAGATATTGTTAAACCCTACGCCAAAAAGAGGCGATTTTTTAATAATCTGCAGGGTTTCTGCATAATTAATTAATTTACTATTTCCACTTACAGTTCTGGTTAAAGTTGTCCCTTCACCTATATTTTTAGGTAAAAATAAAACTATTAATATAAAAAAAATAAGTGCAATATTTTGTTTTTTAAATAGTAAAAATAAACCAGCAACTAAATACGATGCCCGAGAATAAGTAAATGCTAAGCTGAATAGCAAAAAATACATAACTTTCGGGAACTTTTCATATGCCAAAACAATTCCTAAAACTAAAATCAGCCCTAAATAGGTAGGATCTAAAAATGTGCCAACCATCCGTAACAGATGATCATCCCAACCCAAATATTTAAGAGATGTTAAGTCAGGCCAAAGTAAGTATTGGAGCCAGCCAAAGATAGTCGTTGCGACGGCAACAGATAATAGATTTAAGATTAAAGATTTACGATTTAAGAAATAATTTGAAACGTAAACGGCGATGAGGGAATAAGAAATGAGACGAACTAAATACAAGATTGAATTAAGATTTACGAATGAAGAATTAAGAAATAGTCCAAACATGCAGGACATAACAAAATAAATGAAATATCTGTACCACGAGGGGTAAATAGGTTTCTTTAAAACAGTTATTACAGCAAGGATTAAAACCAAAACGTCAAACAGGTTAATAAAACCAATTTTAAATAATTGTCCAAAGGGAAATAGACTTAAGATTGCAAAAAATATAATTTTGTCCATGAGAGATATGAATGTAATGATTGCATTATACTAAATACAACATGTTTTGATTTAACTAAAGTCACAGCAAACTTTCCAATTGGAAAAAATATAATTTTAAATAAGTTGGATCTCTTTCCTTCATCAAGGTTGGCTTTAGCATGAAGTGTCGAATAGTTGTTTATTTTTAGCAAATAATCTGAAAGATTATTTGCGGTATTGTGAATAATGTAATTATCAAACATCACACCCGCGAGGTGTGATTTTTTTGGAAGCCAAACCTCATGAACTGCCCTTACCCATTTTCCTGTCCCCTTTCTGACAAGTCGTGTTGGATAATCTATTCCTATTAACTTACCTAAAAAATATGTTTTTCTGGGTAATTGATAACTTGAAAATTCATTGGAAATTGGAAATTGGAAATAAGCGGAGCTTGCCACATTGTGATTGGAAATTGACTCATCCGAGTCAAGGAACAAATTCCATTCACTTTTTGATTTATCAAGAAGTTCATTTCGCTCATGTCCAAAATCTGTAATATTAGGTTTGTTTAGTTGTAAAATATTTAACATAATAAGCAATTAGTACCGGCAGCGTTAAAAGTGTAGCAATTATAGTTGCATATCCTGCACCAAGAATCCCAAAAATTTTTATTAATGGATAAAGAATTGCAATCAAACAAACTGTAGAAAAAAGTGTAATGTAAGTAACTACTTCTTGTTTATCAATTCCTAAAAACAATGAAAAGAAGGAGTTAGAAATCGCTTTTATTACACCATAAATAGCAAGAATTTGTAGTACAGGTGCTGCTGAGACCCAAGCATTTCCCAAGACAAATTTAATTATCTCAATTGGAAATTTAAAGACAAAATATCCAAAAGGAAAAACAAACAAACAGATAATTAGCAAAGTTTTCAAGAATGCATTTTTAAGTCTAATTTTATCCTCTTTTAAACTTACATAAATAGGAAAGGTGACTTTATTAAACACTTCACCGACTTCAGACACAGGAAGAGTTGAAATTTTGTATGCTTGTTGATAAATTCCAAGGCTTGCAGTTCCCATAACGCGGCCAACTACGATATCGTCAATATTTTGAAATAAATAGTTAGCAACACCTGCTCCTGTTATCCATTTACCTCGGTTAATTACTTTCAATGTTTTCTCTTTTTCAAAAATAAACTTCGGTGTAGGTTTAAAGTAAATAAATGAAAGAATTACTTCCAAGGCAGTAGATATAATCATGGCATAAATTAAACTGTTCTCGGATTTTGTAGCAACTCCAATTGAAATTGCAAAAATTGCGTCAACCAAAAAGATCACTGAGTCATACTTAAACTGTTTGTTAAATTCCAAATTTTTTTGATATTTAATGCAAGCAGGATTTATAAAACCACGGATAATAGGGACAATTCCTACAAGATATAAAATAAAAGTTGCATCAGTATTTTTAAAATAGTTAGCAATATATGGAGCAAAGATAAATATTAAAATTCCAATTAAAAGACCTCGAATTACAGAAACAACCCAAGCAGAATCGATATATTCATCAATTTTTTCTTTTTGTTGAACTAAAAATATATTAATCCCAGTTTCAGTTAGCATTTCGAGAAATCCCAAAACCAAGGTTGCAATTCCATAAATTCCAAATTGTGCAGGAAGTAAAATACGAGCAAGGATCGCAATTTTAATAAGTGCTAAACTTCGCGTAAAAACACGTAACGCCCCCATCCAACTAATTCCGTTTAAAGCAATTTGAAAATATCCCATGACTAAAACCAATTATACAACCAAAGTCCGATACAAATTGAAGTATTATTCCCCAAAGACCAGCCTTACATACAGTGTATAGGGTATAGAGAATAGCATATAGAATAAACAAAACACTGTTTTGAAAAAACAAAGTCACTCCTAATATGTATCGTGCAAAGATGGTTAGTACTTTTAAGTTGTGTGTTCTCCACTTTTTTACAGGGTGCCACCAAACATCAGACTCTGCGTCCCCTTTTGCATACCTATAAATCTTCAATCCAAAATCGTAAATCGATTCTGGCATTTTCCAATCAACAATTGCCTTTTTGGCTACAACAAATTTAGCACCAGCATTAATTAAATTAATATTAAAAACAGAATCCTCCGCAGTGTCGTTTAAATTTTCAGGAAATCCACCAACTTTTTTAAAGATAGTTTTTGTAAAAGCCATTGATCTAGCAGAAGGCAAAAAATCTGATTTCATGTCTTGCTGTTTTACTCCAAGAAAAACCGCCTCGGCCTTTTCAAAATTATTTCTCGCAATCATTCGGTAAAATCCGGCCACTACAATATTAAATACACCCCCGAGGTGTACTTTGTTATAGGGTTTAACCATATTCTCTAACCAATCTTTGTGTGGCACACACCCAGCATCAGTAATAGCAATAATCTCATTCCTTGCCATTCGTATGGCCAAGTTCCTTCCTGCCGATCTTGATATCTCTGTTTTGTTTATAAATTGTAAATTTAGTTTTGAATATTGTTTGATAAATGGTGTTTGGTAATTGGTGTTTATTGTTGCATCCGCAACAATCACCTCATCCGCTTTTAATGTCTGTTTATCCAAAGCATTAAGCAGTTCTTGAATAGTTTCTTCCTTTTCATTAAAAGTTGTGATACAAACCGAAACTTTTAATTCCATAATTTTAAATACACCTTGGCGACATCACTCCAAGTTGGGATAGTTTTTAATTTTTTGATTTCTTTCCAGTAGTCTTCCTTTAAAGGATTGTTTGCAAAGGTTATAATTTTACATACATAACTTTTTGCTTCTAAATATGAAAGATATCCAGATGGAATACAATACTCTGCAGTTTCTAAATACTTTTCAGGATTTGATACGTTACTTACATAAATTACTTTATATACTTTTTGTTGTTTTTTTAGCCATTTCTTAAATTCATTTATACCAGTATCAATATCTTGCCTTCCGAGCCATACTATCGTATTTTTTGTTTTGACTAATGACAAACGACTAATGGCCAACGACTGTGCTGCCCCATAAATTACATAGTCAGACTTGATGCCGTAATATTTATTTATATAGTCACCAACAGCAATACTTCCATTACACAAATGATTAGCAATTCGCTTGTTAAAAACTGCCCATATCGGGAGTGGCCATTTTACTTCCCAACCATGAAAAGTTATATATACTCGTTTCCTCGGAAACGTAAAAATAAATGGTAGGTACCAAATAAAAACATCATGGATATGAATAATACTTGAGTCAGTAATTAGCTTTCTGTTTTTAAATAGCCAATACCAAATATAAAATAGTCCTAAATATTTTATTTTTGGTGGTTTGATATCTTCCTCAGAAATAATTGTAAATTCATAATTCTTAAATCTAAGTTCATAAATCAAATTCTTTATATGTCTCTCCACCCCACCAACATGCGGTTCTTTGTGTTTAGCCAAAAAAAGTATTTTCATAATTTATGTCAATCATATTATAATATAGTTATGGTCGATAAACTAAAATATTGGTACAAATTTGTACTACTCTACAAAAATTGGGTTGAATTAATATTAAATAGGTTAACAAGAAACAACTCTACTAATATCAAATTAAGAAATAATTTTGTGATATCATCATCACATGACTCTCCACTGTCAGTAGTTATGGATGAAACGTTTATCCTTGAAAGATACACACAACTTTTCAAAATTAAAAAAGAAGATGTTGTAGTAGATATTGGAGCACATATAGGTGATTTCAGTATATATGCAGCAATTAAAGGCGCTAAACAAATTTTTGCATTCGAACCAGACCCAACATCCTATCTAGACTTAAAGAACAATGTCTCCGTAAATAACATATCTAATATAATACCTAAAAATATGGCCGTATCTGGCAAAGATGGTTATGCAAATTTTTACACAAATAAAATTAACGGAGGAAATTCACTTATTCATTTTGAAAATAATTCAAAAACTATCAGAGTAAAAACTATATCGATAAATAGCATTTTAAATGTATGCGGAATTAAAAATATTGACTTTTTAAAGATTGATTGCGAGGGTGGCGAAGGGCTTATAATTGATGCTGCCAGCAAATCAACTTGGAGGTCAATAGAAAGAATAGCACTTGAATATCATGATAATGTTTCGTCAATTCATCATCTTAAAATAAAGGATATTTTCAACAAACTAGGTTATAGTGTATCTATTAAATCATTCGGGAGAAAATTTGGGTACATTTATGCTGCAAGGCAATAATTATATGATTTTGCATATCAGTATATATTGTGATTCGGGTAGATAATCTAACAAAAAATTATCTAAATAGATAATTAAATTATTAACAAAATTTATTTTGGTAAATTTTACAAATTTATTTAAGATATTGTTAGTAAATAACGCGCTTCTTAAAACCCCCTCTGTCTTATGTATCTTAACTATTTTGATTTTTGTTTTTTGGAACAACAATTTTATATCGTTTAACGAGTAGCGTCTCAGATGGCCAACTTCTTTATCAAAATTATCTAGTAGTCCCAGCTGATAAAGCGGAGCAGTAATTGACGGCACCGTGATAATTAGGAATGTATCCTTATTCATCCTTCGCCGAATCAACTTAAGAGTTTTCAAATCATCTTTTGTATGTTCCAAAACTTCAAAACATGTAATCAAATTGTATTTCCTAAACAATCCAAATTTCTCTATCGATGTATTGTAAAATCTTACATTATTGAATCCAAATTTATCTTTGTTTAGATTGGCGAACTTAACAGCATTTCGAGACAATTCAATTCCATCCACCATTAATCCTTTTGAGGCAAAATATAAAGAAATAGTTCCTGTAGCAGACCCTATATCTAAAACATTTCCAAGTTTGGGTATATATTTTTTTATGTAAGATAATGTATTTCGATATGTAAAGTCATTATCAGTAATTACCCTCTTTTGAAGCCTTATATTTTTATGGTAATTTTCATATAAATTATTTTTACTCATGCTGTATTTTATCATCCAAAAGCAAGTTGACAAAGTTTTTGTTTAGATTTTAAATAAACAAAGTGTATATAAAGAAATTATTACTTACATTACTTTTACTTTTGTTACCATTTAGTTTTCCGTGTGTTGCACTTGGAGAAGACATGTTTGAAGACAATTTTGAAAGTGGCCAAATTTTAGACAAATGGCCTTACATTTCGGGTACGTGGAGCAAGGAAAATTTTAATAATTCAGTCTGGTCACGTGTTTCATCAGGTGGATATAGTGACAACTTATTAGAAATTGATAACTCGTCATGGATTGATTATATTTTTAAAATAGACATATTTAAAATTGAAGGCGAGGATATCAATTTATTCTTTAGAACACAGAATTCAAGATATTTAAATTTGCCTGGTCACAATTTACCTGCAGCCTATGGGTTACACATGCAGCATAACAGAATAGCTCTTCAGAAATTTACTTCAACTACTGGTACAGAATTACAGATAGTATCAGAAGGATTCCCATTTCTGAATTCGACGCTAAAACACGTAGAAATTAAGGTATTGAACAACAACATACAAATATTTATTGATGGCAATATTAATCCAATTATTGACTACACTGACAACAACGATCCCTTTTTGAATGGAGGTATAGCAATTGGTTCCATAACTGGATCATCGGGTCAGGGCGTACGTTTTGATAATATTTTAGTATTGAAATTGCCGGAACATATCCAAACACCAGAACCAACTGTGGCACCGACTGAAAGTCCAACAACTATACCAAGTCCAACATCCATTCCAACACCAGAACCAACTACCTCGCCGACAGGTTCACCAACGGCGAGTCCAACAAGCACGCCCTCTCCTTCACCAACTACTGTTTCACTAATTGTCCCAAATTTAAAACAATATTCTCTACCATGGAAAAATAAACTTTATGCTTTTACTAAAAACACTATTCAAGAATATGGATGCGCGTTAACATCAGCTGCAATGGTTTTGCAGTATCACGGACATAATATTACGCCCGACACATTAAATGATTGGTTAAAAAATCAATCTGATGGATACTTAAGAGGTAATTTAATTAATTGGTTAGCAGTTAGTAGATACACTAAACAACACGACTCTACAAGTTCCCCAACTCTTGAATACAAAAGATTAGACCCTACAAATGAAAATCTAAGTAATGAACTAAACAATAATCGTCCTGCAATTTTGAAGGAAAATGGCCACTTTGTAGTAGCGAAAAGCATATTACCAAATACTTTTGGAATTAATGATCCGGGATATTCAAACAGAAATGATCTAAATCCATATGGAAACAGTTTTCTTGCAATTAATAGTTATACTCCGACGCATTCTAACCTTTCCTATGTGATGTTTGTAATTGACTCAAATGTTATTCTTGATTTGTTCAATTCAACAGGTACAAAAATTTCAGCAATTAGCTATGTTGAGGAACCAATTAAAAATTTATTAAACCAAAGACAAACACTTGGGAAACCAGTAAAGATTGTTCTTTTTGAAAAACCATCTAATGGAAAATACTCCATAAAAGTATCTGGCAAAGGAAATTATCAATTAGATAGTTATTTGTATGATATATCAGGTAAAGTCACACAAAATAAGTTTGAGGGTAAATTAAAGGGTGGAGACACTGACAAACTATTAATTAATTATTCAAATGAGACAAAGAAGCTAAATCATAAACATTGGCTTTTTGAACTTTGGAAACATTTTCGAGAAAGAGACTAAAACAACTATTTGACACACCCAAAAAAACAAGACAAAGTAATTAGTTTTAACAATTGGACCAGTATTATATAGATATAAACTTAGTGAATAAAATCCTATGAAATAAAAATATTCTAGATACTTTGGTAATTTAAAATACGGTGCAAATAACGCAACAGATATTGAATAAAATGCAATTCTTAAGAAATTAATCATGTATTCACTCTTACTTCCACAGATTGCACAAACATCTGTGTACATGTAAAAAGGATCAAAATCACTATTAAAGATATATCTTCCTAGGATTATCAAAATTGGTTGAATAAATATAAAAAGATATACAAAATAATTTAATATTTTACTTGAGTTATTAAAATATAATTGCACAGCCAAAAGACCAAGTGCAATAATTGCAGTTGATCTCTGTATTAGATTAGTAGTTTCAATATTTAACATACGATATCTGTCTCCAAAACCTCGGTTACTGAACTAAACAAAATCTGTGCTGTTTGTGATAACTGATTTTCGGGATTTGGCAATCTAAAATAAAAAACACATGGCATAAATGCCATGGTTTTACCCCTTCTGTGGCATACTTTCCACTTGATTTTTAATGTATTTTTTAACCTGGATGAAACTTGTTGCACCCACTGATTCTGCAAAGTAGCCATCAGACCAGAATGAGTCACCCCAAAGAAATTCTTCTAACTCTGGAAATTCTTTCCTTAAGATTCTTGATGAACCACCTTTCAGTTGGTTAACAACTTTTGAGATGGACAAGTTTGGTTGGATTTGTATAAGCATATGTACATGATCATGCAATATTGTAATTTCTTCAATCCACCAGTTGTTAACCTCACATGCTTTGAAGAATAAGTCTTTAAGTCTTGTAGCTACTTTGCCACGTAATATCCTTTTTCTGTATTTTGGTAAAAATACCAAATGAATCATAATTCTGTGCTTTGTGTGTGCACCATGCCAGTACTTTAACATTTCCCTCAAGTATGCCACAAACTATACTTGCTCCACCAGCCTAAAGGCTGGGGATTAATGTGCAGAAGATTCAAATATGGTTTTTGATTCAGAAACGATTCTTCTTTCTTGCATATCTCGCTCTATAAACTCGGCGCTGGCGCTATCACCCTCCCTACCTGCTCTCCTTTTATCCAAAGTCTCTTGATCGACATCTATATAAACAACCATCGTAGACCTGGATAGTAGATCTGCCGTTTGCTGGTCAAATTGATTGTGGAAATACTCTCCTCTTGCAATTTTTTCAGCAAGAGTCAAATCAATTCGCCACAACTTATGTTCTCCTTCCAGCACCTTCAGAAGTTCTCTTTTTGAAGTTCCTTTACGTGAAGTGCCAGTAACAACTGGTTCTTCTGCTAATTCGCCAGCTTGGTGCATTCGAGTAAGTTCATCTTCCGTACAAAAATGATAATGGACATGATCAATTTCTTGAGATCCGGTTTTTTGGTCTTTTCTCGGTTTCCTTGTTGCATGAGTTACTACTCTGGTTAAACCATATCTCTTGATATCTAAAGAATCTAATTCATCGATTATTGAATCCTTACCTGATCCTGACGGACCAGTTATTATAATAATCTTTCCAGATTTTGAGGCAAACTCATTTGTTTCGTTCATTATTCTTAGATTATAGGGGCAAGAATACAAAATTTAAATAGTAATAAGTGGAGAGACCGTTACATTTCGGTCTCCTAAAACACACTGATTTTACTATACTTTCGGCCTAAAAAGGTAGTTTCACTAAGTAAACGCTTCTACAACCAATTTCAGCATTGTCCGAGTAATCGGACGAAAGTGTTATTATTTTAACGAAAAACAACAAATCATTTAAGGCTAAACAAGTGACCGTTTATGCAACGGTATCATAAGTGGATGACGTTGGGATTGAACCAACAGCCTCTTCGATGTGAACGAAGCGCTCTACCACTGAGCTAGTCATCCTTGTTGCCAAGCTAGTAATCCTTATTAGAGTAATAATAACACTTTTGATCTTGCAATCACATAATTGACATCAATATAGCTTGGTATTATATTCAATAATTGTTGTGGCAAATATGAATATTAACGACATTCCCCTAGCATTATCTTATGACGATGTGTTTTTAGTACCCCAATATTCAGAAATCAGTAGTAGAAGTGATGCTTCGCTTAAATCGAAAGTAAGCAACAAAATAACTTTAGAAGTTCCTATTATTTCTGCCAACATGAGTGATATTACTGACTCAAAAATGGCAATCGCCATAGCAAAATTAGGGGGCCTCGGTGTTATTCCTAGATTTATGTCAATTGAAGAACAATCAGATGAAGTAAGTTTGGTCAAAAAACAGGGTCTATTAGTTGGGGCTGCAATAGGATCTAGGAAAAATACGCTAGAACAAGCGACATCCTTAGTTAATGCCGGAGCCGATATCTTGTTCCTAGATGTAGCCCATGGACACATGATCAAGACTTTAGAAGCAACAACTGATTTGAAGCGTCAATTTGGAGATAAAGTAGATATCGTTTCAGGCAATTCTGCAACTTATGAGGCCACTAGAGATTTATTTAAAGCGGGTGCGGACACTGTCAAAGTAGGAGTTGGCCCGGGCTCAATTTGCACTACCAGAATAATGACTGGATCAGGAGTACCTCAGATTACAGCAATAATTGAATCTGCAAGAGCAGCAAGAGAGTATAAAAAATTTATCATTGCAGACGGAGGTGCCAAGACATCAGGTGACATAGTCAAAGGTTTGGCTGCTGGATCATCGGCTATAATGGTTGGAAATATTCTTGCAGGGACAGATGAAGCTCCAGGGGAATTAGTTGATAAAGATGGTAAAAAATTTAAAGTCTGTAATGGATCAACTTCACCAACTGAAAAAGCAAAGCAATCTTTAGATAACCACGTCGAAGGAGTTGAATCAATTGTTCCATATAAAGGTAGCTTGGCAAGTTTGATAGAAAAGTATGCAGCCAATATAAGGTCAGGGTTTAGCTACTCGGGATCCCTAGATATTGAAACTCTTTGGAAAAATGCAAAGTTTGTCAGGATCACTTCTCAAGGTCTTCGTGAAAGTGGGGCCCATGATGTGATAGTATTATAATAATATGTTTTCGAAACTTGGCGCCTTTTTTATGGATATATTAGAAGTAATTGTCCTTGCTGTAGGAATTTTTCTAATTGTTTACCTTCTTATTTTGCGTCCTCATAAGATCAAGGGGCAATCAATGCATCCCAATTTTCCTGACGCAGAATATTTATTAACAGAAAAAATTACATACTATAGAGAAGATCCAAAAAGAGGAGATGTTATCGTTTTTAAGCCACCTATTTCTGAAGATGAATTTATAAAAAGAGTAATAGCACTTCCAGGGGAAACTGTCATGGTGCTTAATGGCAAAGTCTTTGTTAATGACGAGGAGTTAAAAGAAGACTATATAAAAGTTGATACAGATCCTAGTACATTTCTATCCGAAGGCACAAAATACACTGTTCCTGCTGGAAATTATTTTGTCATGGGAGACAACAGGCCCCATTCATCTGATTCTCGTGCATGGGGTCCTATTACAAAGAAAGTTATTACAGGAAAAGCTTGGCTTATCTACTGGCCAACAAAGCTTGCAGGCTTCGTCCCCACCCCTATTTATTAAATGAATTAGTGACTCACTGATTTATTGATTTACTAATTAGCTATTGCTTTGTATATCAACTGAAGTGTGTTTTCTGTCTCATCCATGCTACCTTTTAAGACAAAAGTAAGTCTTGTTTCTCTTCTTGATCTAGCTAATTTTACTTGGTGTTTTTCTCCAAGTGCCCTCGAAAAATCAGATGTCATCTTATCAATTTCATCAGATACTATATGCATCTTAGGTAAATTCATTTTTGGTTTTAGATTATATTCTGACTTCATTCTTCTTGCCAATTCTTCAGCTCTTCTTACAGAGCCACTTTCGCGCAAGATAATTTTATAAGCTTCAACCATTAAATCGACGTCATCAATAGCTGCTAAGGCTCTTGCATGACCTTCAGAGATAAGTCCTGAAAGAAGTCCATCCTTTAATGCATCTGGTAAAGTCAATAATCTCAAGGAGTTTGAAACATAGGCAACTGACTTTCCAATTCTAACTGCAACTTCTGAAGTGGTAAGACCAAATTCATCCATTAATCTTTCAAAACCTTTGGCACGATCCAAGGAATTTAAGTCAACCCTTTGAACGTTTTCAACGATTGCCATTTCAAGCATTCCCTTAGGAGTTGTCTCTCTAATGATTACAGGTACATGAGTAAGACCTGCAAGTTTTGATGCTCTCCATCTTCTTTCACCTGCAATTATCTGGTATCCAGCTGGAGTTTTTGCAATAACTAATGGTTCAAGTATTCCGTGTTCACGAATTGAATCTACTAAGTCGACTAAGCTTTCTGGTGTAATTGCGCCTCTTGGCTGTAACGGATTAGGTTGAAGTTGGTTTATATCTAATTGAATTATCTCTTCTGCCATTTTAATTAGTAACTATATTTATTAGTTTTTTGCCTAGTCTAGTTGTAAATTTAACTACTCCTGAAGCTACTGCATACAGCGTATGGTCTCTTCCAACTTTAACATTTTTACCAGCGCCAATTTTTGTTCCATTTTGACGAACAAGTATTTGTCCTGAATTTATTTTTTCCATTCCACCAACTTTAGTTCCAAGCCTTTTACCGGCTGGGCTTGTATGTTGTTTTGCTTTTCCTGCTGCTTTATGTGTTGACATAATTAATTTTGAATATATCTTAAGTTTTCACAGTTGTCAAGAGATCAGAAAGTATTAGATTGATATCTTTTCAATTAGAAGTCTTGTATATTGTGCCCTGAAACCAACATGTCTTCTTTCTCTGCTCTTTGATTTATAATTAAAGATATCTACTTTAACTCCTTTTTCAAGCTCAGCAAGTACTTTAACTGTAACTTTAGCTTTTTTAAGAACAGGAGTGCCTACTTCTACTTTGTCACCATCGACAAAAAGTAAAACTTCTGGTTCAATTTTTTCAAGATCGTTAATTTTGTCGACCAAAATTTCTTCACCTTCAGTGACTCTATATTGTTTTCCTGTGATTCTGATTACTGCGAATTTGTCCATAAGTTGTATTTTAAAGCCTAAAGGCCTATATTACAAGAATTAAATAGAATGCCGAACGTAATATGTCCAATTACTAAACGTAAATGCTCCTTACAGTGTGACAAACTTTGTTGGATTGACTATGCTTCTCCTGAAGGCATTTTACATGACGACACAGAATCTGACAGCAAACTTACAACGGATGGTAAAATTGCACTTGCAGTCGAAACATATTTAGGTATCAAAAGCGGACTCAGAAAATTGATAAATATTAAGTTTCGAGGGAGAGAACGATAACTATTTTTTTGCACCCATAGCAATACCAAGTGAAGTCATTGTGGCAAGGAGAGACGATCCTCCTGCAGAAACAAAAGGAAAAGGTACACCTGTAATCGGCAGCATTCCCATATTCATTCCTACATGGACTGCAATTTGAGCAAAAAGTGTTAAAAACAACCCACCCAAAAACAGTCTTGCAGGAATATTTATTGAATGCTCTGTATAAAGAATTAATCTATATAAAATCAACGCAGTTATCAATAATAAAATTATTGCTCCAGTAAAACCCATTTCCTCAGCAATTGAGGCAAAAATAAAATCTGTATGTCTTTCTGGAAGAAATGCAAGTTGGGTACCAACGCCTTTACCTAAACCCCTACCAAAGATTTTGCCAGAACCCACTGAAATTGTAGATTGGATTGCATTGTATCCTACACCTTGAGGGTCACTAGTTGGACCTAAAAAGGCTGTAATACGCGTTTTTTGATAAGGAGCTAAAAGCATAAAGACGAGAGGAACAAGGATGATAGTAATAAGTCCTAGAAATAAAAAATATTTCTTGTCAATTTCGCTAGCTAAAAAAATCCCTAAAAATCCTATTGAAGTTAATGCTGTAACACCCAGAGAAGGTTGAATTAGAATTAGAAACAAAGGTAAAGCCATTAATATCAATATCTGTATTAATCTTTTTATGTTTATTCTTTTCTCACAGACAAAATTAGCAAAAAAAACTAACAAGAAAGGTCTAACTATTTCAGACGTTTGAAGCGAAAATGACCCAATTGGAATCCATCTAACAGTTCCTCTGGTAACTTGTCCAATCACAAGCGTGATCAGCAACAAAACAATACTGATCACGTAAAAATATTTTGAAAAAACAGATACTAACTCAAAATCAAATAAAGAAAAAAATAAAAAAATTAATATGCTAAGTCCAAAATACCAATAGTAAGATGGAAAAAGTGAAGGGCTAACTGATTTTAAAATAAAAAAACTAAAAATAAGAAGTAAAAAAATTGGTAAGGCTAGGAGCCAATCAAATTTTCTGAACATTTAATTCACCTATTTCTAAAGAATCACATAAAGTCTTAGCCTTTAAAAGTTCCAGCATTGTTTTATTTGTTGGAATCCACGGTGCCACAACTTTAATTCTGTCATTAAGTGCTGTCCCAAGTTCTTTTCTGGCTCCCTGAATCTTTCTTATTAAATCTCTTGTGTCTGCCTCTTCTTTAAGTTCTGATGTTATTTCTAAATCCAACTTGTTCTCTTTTTGACTGTATTTAACTGACTTAACATTAAGCTCATCAAGTAAAATCTGCTCAAGTTCATTTATTGAAAATTGAGAATTGGTAATTGAAAATTGGGATAGTGGCTGTCTCACTGCAATATTATTTTCTTTTCTTAAACTATGCCCGACTTCTACAATCTCTCTAACAGTCTGCATCTCTTTAATTAGCTTTTCGTCCAAAGGACGACCAGCCTTTGGCTGTGGCCACGAAGCAAGGTGTACACTTTCTTCTTTTGTAAGATTGGTATAAATCATTTCAGCTAAGAAAGGTGTAAACGGTGCCAGGAGTTTACTTAGTGTAACCAATACCTCGTAGGTTGTTGAATAAAATTCATCGTTTTTTCTATCTCTTGATCTTCTGATATACCAAAGAGACAAATCATCAACAAATTTGTCAATTGCGCCACTAGAGCCATAAGGATCAAATTTATCAAGTTTTTCAGTAACTAATTTAATCGTTTCATTAAGTCTCACCAAAATCCATTTGTCTAATATGTCTTCCGACTCTTTATTTTCCGATGGCTTCCAACCATCCATATTTGCATAAGACACAAAAAAATTATAAATATTCCAAAGTTTTAAATGAAATTGTCGTCTCGTTTCATCAGCCACTTTATATCCGAATAACATGTTTTCTTTTGGATCTTGTCTAACAAACATCCACCTCATGACGTCTGATCCAATCTTATCTGCGGCTTCATTAAATTCGATAGCATTGCCCCAAGATTTGTGCATTGCTCTACCATCTTCTCCAAGTTGAGTAGCAAAACCTAAAACAGTTTTAAATGGATTTTTATTTTCCAAAACTGAGCTCATAGCAATCATAGAATAAAACCAGTTTTTGAATTGTCCAGGAAAACTTTCAGTAATAAAATCTACAGGGAACCATTTTTCCCATTCTTTCTTGTCGGTTAAATACAAAGGTTTAGTATCAGTAACATCAAAATTACTTGTTTTGTTATCTTCTGAAATTGTAGAGAATTGGACAATTCCTGCGTCAAGCCAAGGATTTCCAACCGGCTCTATTCTATTCATAATTTCTCCACATTTTGAACACTTAATTTTTACTTCATCAATTTGTGGCTTGTGTGGAGACTTTCCATCAAATTTATCCCATCCAGAAACTGTTTTTTCTTTCAATTCTTGTTTTCCACCAATGACATCAAAATTGCCACAGGCAGCACATTCCCAAATTGGCAAGGCCAATCCCCAATATCTATTCTTTTTACTAATTAACCAATCGTGCATATTATCTAACCAATCAAGTTCTCTTTTTAAACCAAACTCTGGAATCCAATTAATTTTTTTAGTTACCACTTTCATTCTCTCTCGCAAGGTCAAGTTTGGCTTGTCGGACGAAGCCTTGCGCGAAGGCTGGTCCATTGCTATATACCATTCATCAGTAACCTTCCATACTAATTCAGTCTTACATCTCCAACAGGCTGGATATCTATGGGCATACTTTTCGATTTTAAAGGCGAAACCTTTTTCTTCCATAATGTCTAAAATTATTCTTGGATGCCATTTTGCGTTCTGTCCTGAAAGTTCATTAAAACCTTCCATGTATGAAGCATCATCATTAATTACAGGAATCATAGGAAGCCCAAGCTCTTGACCTAATTTGAAATCTTCAGTACCAGCAGAAACTGCAGTATGTACCATTCCTGTTCCTTCAGTTGTTGTAATAGGCATGATCATGTCATTAGTTGCGACTACTGTATGAAATTTTTCAGATGTAGAAGCAACGGCTGATACAGCTGGTAAATTATCAAAGGCACCTGTGTATTTAAGACCAACAAGTTCAGAACCTTTAACTTTCTTTACTACTTTGAAATCCATTCCAGCAAAAACACGTTCTTTAGCTTCATCGGCAACCCAGTATTTAATTCCTTCTACTTCTGTCAAACAATATTCAATCTTCTTATCAATTGCGACGGCGATATTTGCAGGAATGGTCCAAGGTGTAGTTGTCCAGACAAGTAAGTTTTCATCCGTACCAACGATTGGAAATTTCATATATATTGATTCATGAACTGCTTCTTTATAATCTTCTGTTAACATTTCATGCTGCGAAATTGCAGTCTCACATCTAGGACACCATGGAGCTGAATCGTTACCTTTATATAGCCATCCATTGTCGTGAACAACTTTTAAGAAATGCCAAATCATATAATTGTTATCGTCTGAAAGCGTGTAATACGAATGATCCCAATCGGCAAAGTATCCAAGTCTTTTACTCTGTTCAGTTTGAATTCCCGAATATTTTTTAACACGGTCTTTACAAAGTTGTACAAATTTAGCTACACCAAATTTTTCGATATCTTTTTTACTTTTGAAACCTTGTTCTTTTTCAACTTCCACTTCAACCCATAAACCTTGGCAGTCAAATCCGTTTTGATGACGTTGTCTAAAACCTTGCATACTTTTATACCTTGGCCACAAATCCTTATACGTTCTTCCCCATGCATGATGAACACCCATCGGATTGTTTGCAGTTATCGGTCCATCTTGAAATGAAAAGTACTTATCTGAATTTTTATTTTTATTTAAATATTTATCTACTATTCCATCAGAATACCAGTGCTCCAAAAGTTCCCTTTCCATTTTTGGAAAATCTGGCTTTGGATCAATCGAATCAAAATATGGTTTATCTTTTGTCATAGCACTTTAATTATATAGTAAATATATTCTTAAAGGGCGACTTTTATGAAGACGCGGTACCACCTTTATTACTTCTTAATTTTAAGCTTTAACGGGGCTTATTTACCCCTGATTTAATCGGGGACCGAAAGGTTCTATTTTCTTTAAAACGCCAATCTTTCGCTTTAAAGATTTCTTCCTTTAGCAGAGGATTGATTTTCCTCTATTGCCTACAAATATTATTATAACACGAAATTTGTTAAATCCCACATCGGGAGTGGTTTACTATTGGCACCTCGGGATATTTATAATAATTTAGTGAATTTTGCGAAGGAAAGCAGGGATTTCAAATTTGTCTCCAAAAGTGTCATCATTATCATCTTCTATTTTTTCATCTTCCTCTGCAGAATTATTTGATAAATTTTCTTTTGGTAGCTTCTGACACCACGCCTGATACAACTTGTCTCATATTAGAAGGCCTCATTTGTGCGATCCTCGATCTGGTTTCATCAAAACCTGTGGCAATTACTGTGATTCTTATTGAATCTGATAAATCTTCTTTTATAACAGCTCCGAAAATTATATTGGCATCCTGATCTGCTGCAGCAGAAATAATTTTTGCAGCTTCATCAACTTCATACATTGTCATATCTTTTCCACCTGCAATGTTAAACAAAACTCCTCTTGCACCTTCAATTGATAGATCCAATAGTGGTGAGCTCACTGCGAGCTCTTGCCGCCATCTGTGCTCTGTTTTCCCTGACTCCTGTACCAATTCCAAGAAGAGCTGTTCCAGCTGCGCTCATGATTGCTTTAACGTCATTAAAATCGACGTTTACAAGTCCGGGAGTAGTAATTATCTCTGCAATTCCACCAACACCTTGTTCAAGTACTGAATCGACAACTTTAAAAGCATCGACAAGCGACATTTTTCTATCAATTACATCCATCAACCTTTGGTTTGGAATTACAATTAAGGTATCGACAACTTCTCTTAGCTTTTCTATCCCGTCTTCCGCTGCAACGGTTCTTCTTGTTCCTTCAAATGCAAATGGTTTAGTGACTATCCCAACTGTCAGAGCTCCTGATTCTTTTGCAAGTCTTGCTATAACTGGGGCCGCACCTGTACCTGTTCCTCCACCCATTCCGGCAGTAATAAACACCATATCAGTATCAATCATTAGCTCTTTTAATTTTTCGATCGACTCCTCAGCGGCCTGAGCGCCGATTTCAGGATTTCCTCCAACTCCCAAGCCTTTAGTTATTTTTTCTCCAATTTGAATTTTTGTAGCAGCTTTGTTTGTAAGTAGAACTTGAGAATCTGTATTAGCAACTATAAATTCCACGCCCTGTATTAATCCATTTTCGACCATTGAAGATACGGCATTGCCGCCGCCACCACCAACACCAATAACTTTTATTTTTGCAATTCTTGCTGAATCAGGTTTTACTAAGGCCATAATTTATACGATTTAAAATAAGTATGAGGCAGGTTACTTTACAAGCATTATATATACTGTAGCTCTCAAGTCAAGGCAGAAGATCTTTAACAGACTCAATAATCTTTTTGAAAAATCCATTTCCTGAAAAATTTAGTTTCATTGGAAACTTTAATCCACCAGTTTCTTGAATTTCTTGCCTAGCTCCATAAAGTAACAATCCAATAGGTGCTGAGTATGTTGGATCAATCACATCATCAATTAATCCTGACACTCCAGAAGGTATTCCAATCCTTACTGGTACGCCAAGCATTCTTTTAGCCGACTCTACTGCTGCAATTGTTTTTGCCCCACCACCTGTAACTATGGCTCCTGAAGGTATTCTGTTAATTATCTTTTCCTTCTCAAGTTCTAACCTGACCATAGTAAATATTTCATTTAAGCGAGGTCTAATTATACCCTCAACCAATGTCTTTCTGGACACTTTACTAACTTCCGAAATTCCCAAAGCGGTCAAATCTAACTCATCTTTTTGATCTTTTACAGTTTTACTATTTGATAACGATAATTTTATCTTTTCAGCTGAATCAAGAGAAACTCTCAATCCAATTGCTATATCATTAGTAACATTTTTAGCACCAACAGGTATTACTCCAGAATATGCAAGAGAACCATCAACATAAGCAACGACAGATGTTGTACCTGCTCCAATATCTATGAGTACGCATCCTAACTCTTTCTCAGTTTCAGTAAGTACTGAGTAAGCCGACGCCAATCCTGCAAATACCATATCATTGATTCTGACTCCTGCTTCACCAAGAGTTTTACTTAGATTCTTAACAGCTGCGCTTGAAGCTGTTACAACGTGAGTCTCCACCTCAAGTCTGACTCCACTCATTCCAATTGGGTCCTTAACACCTGTTTCTCCATCTACAATAAATTCACGGGGAAGAACATGCACAATTTCACGACTAGTAGGAAGCGAAATTGCCGAAGCCGCTTCAATTACTCTATCGACGTCTGAAATGACAATTTCTCCATTTGGCCCAGAAACAGCGACAACACCATGTGAATTTTGAGAAGTTATATGTGCACCACCCAATGAAACAAATGATGAATCTATGTTATGTCCAGCCATTCTTTCTGCACCTTCAATTGAAGCAATCGCAGACTCAACAGATTCTTCAATATTAACAATTTGTCCTTTTTTAATACCTTTTGATACAACCTGAGAAACACCAATTATATTAATAGTTTCGTTATATGATTCATCTGTGGTCACCTGAGCAACAACAGTTACGGTCTTACTGCTCCCTAATTCTATTCCTGCAATTATTTTTGTTCTGTTCATTTAAGTAATGATATCATCTTATGATTGGATTCTTAAACCTAAAATCAATTTCTCTAACATCTTCCATTCTAATTCCTTCAGACCCTTCGTTCAAGCGTGAAAAAATCAATTTTAGACTGCCTGCTAACAAATCAATATCACTATCGAGTGGAAACAAAATTAATATATCATTTTTTGCATGGGTAGTTAAATAGTTATTAGTAATCTTTGAATCATATACGTTAGTAACGATGTTAATTTTTTCAAGCAATCTCAATGCAAACAGAGTCTTTTCATCAGTTATTTGTCCAACGGAATAATTTGAATCAGATAGCAAAGAGGTTGACTCTGATTCCTGACTTATTCCAATAATCAAACCATTTTTATCTAACAAAAAATATGTGCCATTTGAATTTTTGATTGAATATATTGGCTTTTTTAAATTTATTTCTATCTTTATGGTACTTGGTATTTTGTATTGAACAATATATGAGCTTAGCCTTACATCTTGTCTTAATTGCATATCAATTTGTTTCTTTACGTGGCTATAGTTGCCTAGTTGAAATGAATAATCGCAGGGACCAAGTTGCGATACGCACTCGACTTTGTCTATTTTAATTAATATTTTTATAAATGCAGGTATACAATAGACAAACAATATCATTAACAATATAGAAAGATATTTAAAAATATTTACTTTTTTAAACCAATCGAATTTACTTCTGGGTATATGATGGATTCTTTGTCTTCTTTTCTTCATACTTATAAGGTCAAACCTTTAAAGGTAGTCAATCCAAGGTGTATCTTTCAATTAATTCTATATCATTTTTATCAATTTGATTTTCTACGAATGCCTGATATGAAGATCTGTTACCGTTTTTGTTTGAAAAATATGACTGTATTACATCTTTCTTAACCCACGAAGTGTTTCTCATCCCAATATGATCTGCATACGATGAGTAAGAATCAGACAAATTATTTTTCAATTCCTTCGGATTTAGATGAATGTATCTTGACAGGTGCAACAAATAACTCTCGTTGGAAACGGCCACAGCTTTATACACACCCTGAAACAAACTACCCGATCTTTCATATTTTTTATTAAAATAAACTGAATATCGTGTAGCAATTGATCTCATAAAGTTTTTCATGCTACCTACATCTCTTTGTTTTAGTAACAGATGGAAATGGTTCGGCATTAAGCAATAACAAACTAAATCTATTTGATCAGAATAATTATTTACTAACCTAGGTATACCTTTAAAGGTTGAACCTTTTAAGGTAACTTCAATTTCAAATTCACTCAAAGGTCTCGATGGAGATAGATATTCCTTAAGGTAACCCAAAAATACTTTATAATCTTGTTCATCCTCAAAAATTACTCTTTTGTCTACACCTCTGTTATATACATGATAGTAAATCTCTTCGATATCAAATTTTACGCTATTTTTGGCAGGCATAAATAAATATTACCTTTAAAGGTCAAACCTTACAAGTAATCAACTTGAATATTTTACAAATAGTTCTTCTCTGTCAGATTCAATCAATTTGAGCTGTTTTTCTATATTTTTGAGAGCTTCCGATAGCTCAGGCTTTTTACTAAAATCTAATATATTACTTACCTCAGCCCATTGTGACAAAAGGTGATGCCTTCTATTTTCAATAGCACTTCTTATATATTGAAATTGAATATGGCTACTTAAAGTATGCCATTCAGAAAAAGTTGCCAAATAATCTGGATTATACTCACCCATATCAACTGCCTTTTGAAGTGTCATCTTGCTAGCTGTTTTGGTAGAGCTGCTACTTTTGCCTTTTTCTAAATTATCTTCAAATCCCATATCGTATATTATATACTTTCCTAGATCATACTAATTACATTGTTTAAAAAATTATTTTTTTGAATTTGGTATTCTTTTTTAGAGTAGCAATATTTCTTCTTAATGCTCACATATTGTTCAAGCAAATCTGGTCGACTAACTAAAAATTCGTGAAGCCTGATATCTAACTCGGCCTCGTACCCTTTAAGCAAAATTATTTCCACTTCTTCTTCATTTTTATCATAAATATCATTAAACCGGGCATAATTTTTTTCTACGACTTCAGGTTTGCCAAATCTAAAGGATAATTTCATTAGCACATCATTCCAATCACTTTCCTTCGGATATAAACCTATTTCAACTTCTCCTTTGCCGTAAATTTCAAACAAAGTACTACCTCTCACTGTGGGTTTAATGTTAAAGTTGTTAAGTATTGCGCTTATTTCGTTTAGATATATTTCAGCAACGTCCTTTTGTTTTGAACTATATGGCCTTAATTTAACAGGCGTAGTTCTGTATTTATCAAAATATTGATCTGAAAATTTATTTAGCCCTTTCATTGTAAATATGTTTCTAATATATCCACTACTTTTTCAGAGGCTTCTAGATCAGGACTTATAATATCCTTAGTTTTTTTAATAATCGCTGGATATTCGCCAATCAATATATCTATTTCTGCTAATAACCTTTGAGGCGTTAATTCTTTTTGATTAATAATCCTAGCAAGACCTAATTCTTCCATATACTTAGCATTCTCGTTTTGTTCATCGTTATACGACCATGGTATAGGAATTAAAATTGATGGCCTCTTAATTGCCATTAATTCCCAGCACGTATTAGCTCCAGCTCGTCCAATCACGATGTCTGATTTAGATAATATTTCAGCCATATTTTTAGAATCTGTCTGGCCAAATGCAAAATATTTGTCACTCTTAATTTCACTAAATTCATTCAAATTTTTTTCTCCGGTTTGATGCATTACGAAATATCTTTCGAATAGCCTAGAAAGAATTGGCTTTATTGCATCATTAATCCACTTTGACCCCCTAGAACCCCCAGTGATAAATATCGATTTGACTCTTACGTTTCTCGTTAAATCTAAATACTTTAATATCTCTTTGCTTAAGGGATTTCCAACCAAAACTGTTTTGTTTTTATTAAAGAAACGCGACGATGATTCCCTAGAGATTAAGATCTTTTTACAAAAGTAGCTAGATATTATATTTGCCCTACCGGCAGTTGAAGTCTGTTCATGAATAAATACTGGTATCCCTGCAAAGCTAGACCAAAACGAAGATATTGCACCCGCACTGCTTCCAAATGACAATACCAAATCAGGACCAATTTCATTTATCAGTTTTTTACCTCTTAAAAAGCTAATTGGTATCTTTAAAAAAGAAGTTATAGTATTCTTTGTAAATTTATTTTCAATTTTTCCAGATTCCAAGTTATGGAAGATAATATCCAAATTGGTAAGGTTTTTGTATTCCATACCTACCCAATGGATTTCCCAATCTAAATTACGTTTTTTAATTTCTTCTATAATAGCTATTGCAGTTGAACCTGCATGACTACCGGCGAGTAATAGTTTTTTTGGTTGCATATCTACTAATATTTAATAGTATACCGCATGATCCTAGAATCATCGATAGCGATGTGCCACCATATGAAAAAAATGGTAATGGTATACCAGTAAGTGGTGTTAATGCAGTCATAGATGAGATATTAAGTATCATTTGACCTCCGATCCATGCAGTGATACCAACAGCAAGCATTTTTGAAAATTGGTCAGGTGCGTTAGATGCAATTTTGAATGCTTTATATATAAAAAGTGCAAAAAGTGCAATTAGTGCAAAAGATCCAACAAAACCGATTTCTTCTGCAATCGCAGCAAAAATTGAATCAGTTGAAGCTTCTGGCAAAAATAAAAACTTCTGACGAGATTGGCCAATTCCCAATCCGAACAAACCACCTGATCCAATTGCCAAAAGAATTTGTCTTATGTGATATTCCTTACCTAACGGATCAGAACCAACTTGTAAGAATGTCATTAATCTATCTCTCCTATATGGTGAAACTAATATCAAAACACCTATACCAACAATTCCAGCAAACAAAGACCCTAAAAAATAAAGAATGGGGACTCCGGCAACAAAAATTTGTGTTATTCCAACCAAACCTACAACTAAAGTTGTACCTAAATCGGGTTGAAGCATTATTAACCCGCAAACAACAGCAAGTGGAATAAAATATGCCAACGGATTTATAACTTTTTTATCTGATACCTTGGCCAGATATAAAGCAAGCGCTAACTTTACAACTTCTGAAGGTTGAAAATTTATATGTCCAACAGATATCCATCGCCTTGCACCAAGTGCCTTGAGTGATATACCAGGGATTAAGACAGCAATTAGAAGAATTACTGTAGTAAAGAAAAACGGCAAGGTAATTTTTTTCCAAAAACTGTAATGTATGTTACTTATAATTAACATAGCACTAATTCCTACTAAGGCCCAAATAATTTGTTGTCTTAGAAAATAAAACTTATCATTAAAGTAATTAAGTGCTTGAGGAGTTGAGATGTCTGCCACAAAAATTAGACCCAGAATTACAAGAATAACAATTAAATAAAAAAAACTTTTGTCGTATGGAGCTCTAATTCTTTCTTTTTTACGAATCATATTGTTGCTAACCAGAGGCCAAAAATCGCAAGAATTATGCCAGCAAGCCAGGCGCGCATAACTACCTTCGGCTCCTCCCAACCAATTGCTAAAAATGTATTGTGAAGTGGAGCAATTTTTAAAATTGGTCTATTCAAGTATTTCCATCCAAATATCTGTACAACTGAGGAGACAATCTCAATTACAAATATTCCTCCAATTACACAAAGAGCAATGATATTTCCAGTTAATAAACCAACTACAGCAAGTGTAGCTCCAAATGATAAAGCACCTGTATCTCCAAGCCAAATTCTTGCAGGCCAAGTATTAAAATATAAAAATGCAATTAGCGCCCCAATCCACAATGAAATAAATAGAGATAATGGAGTATCCAAACTACTGGCGGCAATAACCCCAAAAGCCATCAAACAAATCATTAATAATCCAGATGCTAAACCATCAAGACCGTCAGTAATATTAATTGCATTTGTAAAGGATACAATCACAAATGCAGCAAATGGAATGTAGAGCAATCCTAAATGTAGAGTTATTCCAAAAATTGGTATATATAGGATCTGGACTCCAAGAAATTTATAAATAAAAACAGAGATAATAGTAGCCAAAATCCATTGGTCTATAAACTTTTGTTTTCTGGTAAGTCCAAAGGCTAATCCCAAAGCACCTTGAGTAGGTTTACCTAACATTTTTATATAATCATCTAGCAAACCTAATAATCCAAAAGAAATAAAAGTAAAAAATATTGTGATCAACTCAAATCTTAAATTATATGCAGTTTGGATAAAAACCCCTAGTCTGGAACTTAATGGGAATATCACTAAGAAAAGAACCACAACAATTGCAATAATAAGTACTCCTCCACCAACAGGTGTTCCAGCTTTTATATCATGTAATTTATCAAACAAAGGTATTTTTCCATGCTTTGGAGCCTCAACTTTTCTAGTAAATTTAATTTTGTAAAGAAAATCTATAAACGGAACAACAAGCAAAGATGTAATTGAAAATGAAAATATCACTAAGCCTAACGCTAGAGGTAAAAAGTTCTGCATATCTTAATATATCATCTTTTCCACAAGCTTGTCTAAGTAAATAGATCTTGAACCCTTAATTAATATATAATTATTTGGTTTTAAATATTTTGTAATATCAAGCAACACATCAATAGAATTTTTATATAAGTTAGGGGTTATTAGTTTTACCAATTTTCCTACTCCAAAGACTTTTTCAAAATTATATTTTTTAATTTCCACAGCAATTCTTTTATGTTCAGTCTCCTCAATTTTTCCAAGTTCTAGCATATCTCCAACAACTAAAAATTTTCTATTTCTTCCGGCAAGATTATTAAAGTATTTAAGCGTTGAAATAAATGCTTCTGGATTACTATTGTAAGAATCATCAAGAATAACTGCACCAGATTTATGTTTAATTATTTGCAACCTATGTTTAGGGCTTTCATATAAGATTTCGTTAATTTCAATGCCTAATATTTCAGCAACTTTTCTGGCAGCATTCTTATCAGTTTCAATAGAATTTTCACCATTTTTAAACCAATATTCTTTTGCCTTCAAAGTAAATTTAAGATTTTTTAAATATTTATTATCTTCATTTAGAACTGCAATTTGAGAATTTTTTACAAGTTTACTTTTTTCCTTAAGCACTCCATTTTCATCACCAAAATATAAGGTATGAGTTGCAAATATGTTTGTAATTACTCCAATTTTCGGCTTTACCATCCACATATAAAAATCCATTTCGTTTGGATACTCAACACCCATTTCTAAAATTAAGTACTTAGTAAAAGGTGTACATCTTAAAATAGTTGAGGAAATATTAAAAACTGGGTCTATGTTATCTTTACTCCAAACAGTTTTACCGTGAAGTTTTAATATTCCTGCGAGCATTTCCTTAGTCGTTGTCTTTCCGGAACTTCCTGTTATTCCAATAACCATTAATCCGAATATTTTTTGCAATATCAATACATATACTTTAGCAATTATATTTTTAACTGGATGATAAATATATTTTTTGAATTGTTTCATATTTCTACTTTTTTAATTTTATCACTTATATCATAACCTAAAAACATCTTGGCTGTTTCGATAAATCTTAGATTGACGTCAGTTAAGTAATATTTCTCTGTAAATACATTATCAATTTTAATTTTTGCTTTTATCTCTTCAATCAACTCTTCTGCTGGATCAACCAAATTTATTTTATCGCCCAAAAATTTACTAATTTTAGTTTTAATTATTGGATAATGAGTACATCCTAAAATTAAAGTGTCTACTTTGTCTACAAAATCCTCTAAGTACTTTGAAATAAACAAATCAATTTCAGGTCCTTCTATAAAACCTTCTTCAATCAATGGTACTAACATAGTAGCATGTCTTCTTAAACTAACCATGTCATAAGCGTTACTATTAATTGTTGCTCTAGTACCAACCAACCCAATGCTATTCTTTGAAATTAAAGTTGCTTTTTTCATAGCTGGTTCTATTACTCCATATACTGGCACACTGGAATGTTTCTTAACAATGTCTAGTGCAATTGAAGAAACGGTATTGCACGCGACAATTATCAAGTCTACATTTTGGTCTAACAAAAACTGAGTATCTTCTTCTGCAAATTTCTTAACTGTTTCTGGACTTCTTGTTCCATATGGAACCCTTGCAGTATCACCTAAATACATAAAGGATGCGTTAGGAATTTTCTTTTTTAACTCTTTAACAACTGTAAGACCTCCTAAACCTGAATCAAATATACCGATCATTATAAGTTATTGACATCCTCCTTAAACTGATTACCTCGTTCTTTATAGTTTGCAAACATGTCAAAACTTGCAGCAGCTGGAGAGAGAATCGCTACACCACCTTTTTCAGTTACTTCAAATGTCTTTTTTACAATTTCCTGCATTGAACTAGTTCCTAGATCATATATTTTTTTTGTTTTAATATATTTTTTTATTTGTTCTCTAATTTGACCTATTAAAATAACGTTTTTGACGTTTCCTGCCTTTTCAATTACCTTTCCTAATTCCTCATAATCAAGTCCTTTATCACTACCACCTAATATCAATGTCTCATCTTCTGCAAATGATTTAATGGCAGCAATAGTAGGTTGAGGTCCTGTAGCAAATGAGTCATTATAGAACTTGATCCCATCGACATCTCTTACGAATTCTAGTCTATGTTCTAAACCTTTAAATTCTTTTACTGTTTTAACAATTATTCTCTCGTCAATATTTAGAATTTTTGCAACTGATACTGCAGCTCCAATGTTCTCTAAATTATGTTGTCCTCTTAAAATTAACCCTTTTATATATTTCTCATCTAGCTTTTTTTTGTTAAAAAATATTACATTTGCTTTCGTTTCTTTAGCAAAACTTTTTGGTACTTTGTATTCGCTATTTATAACCGTCCAATCAGATGTTTTTTGAAATTTGACTATATTTTTCTTAGCATCTATATATTCTGTAATATTTTTATGCCAATCCATATGGTCAGAAGTAATATTTAAGACAACTGCAATATCCGGTGAAACAGGAAGATCCATAAGCTGAAATGACGACATTTCCAAAATCACGTACGATCTGCTATTTAATTTTGTCAATAGTTCCAAAGCAGGCTTACCAATATTACCTGCAAGATACACATCAAAATTGGCAGCTTTTAATATTTCATATATTAAAGTTGAAGTTGTTCCTTTACCTTTCGTTCCTGTTACTCCGATTATAATTCCATCAAACTGATCGAAAAATATATGTGTTGGTGTTGTAACTCTTTTTGTAGTTTTAATTTTATCTGGATATACTCCAGGAGATCTAACTACCAAATCAAATCTGTCTAAATTTTCTAGATAGTTTGGATTATCTTTCTGATCCAAAACTGTAACGGAGGCCCCTTTTGACTTCAAGAATTTCTCAGCATCCTGACCCTCAATACCATTTCCAATTACTGCAACTTTTTTATCTTTGTAGTTCATATATTTATATATTGTACTTCTGGTTCTAATTTTATGCCGAATTTCTTAAAAACATCATCAATAATTGTATCAGCCAATTTTTTAACATCACTAAAATTTCCCTTACCATTTGGATTTGTTAAAATTAATGCATGTTTATCGGAAACTTTAACTGGACCTAATGATTTTCCTTTCCAACCAGCCTTTTCAATTAAATAGCCAGCAGATATTTTGTATAAATTCCCAGTTTCATAAAATTTCATATCAGAATATTTTTTCTCAAATTCTTCCTTCATATTTTTGGTTATGAATGGATTTACAAAAAAAGAACCAGCATTAGGCATTACTTTAGGATCTTCTAATTTTTGTGTCCTCTGTGTCAGCACATCATTTCGTATTTTATTTAAATCTAAATTATTATCATAATCTAATTTAAACGTAACATCAGTAATTATAAATTTTTGCCAATATTTTTTTGACTTGAAAATACTTTCTCTATACCCAAATTTACAATCGTCTTTACTAAACTTAGTGAATTTTTTATTTTCAACATCGTATGCAGTAAGCTCATAAAAAGTTTCAGATACCTCTTGTCCATATGCTCCAATATTTTGTATTGGAGAGGCACCTACAGTTCCGGGAATACCTGACAGTGATTCCATGCCAGCCAATTTATTTTCAACTGTAAATTTTACCAAGTCATCCCAAACAACGCCTGCTTCGGCAACAACCAAATACTTGGAGTTTTGGATTTTTTGTATCTTTATTTTTTTGCCTATATATTTAACTACGACACCATTAAAATCATTGTCAGAGACTGCAATATCGCTACCGCCCCCAATAGTAAAAATTGAAAGTTTTTTGTCTTCAGCAAACTTAACTATAGAAACTACTTCCTCTTGGTTTTTAACCATAAAGAAATATTTTATATTACCTCCAATTTTTAATGTTGTAAGTTGTTTAAAACTTGTTTTGCCCATAAGCTGCTATTTCCTGCACCCATAACAACAATTACTTCGTAATTGCAATTTTCAATTTCCAGTTTCCAATTTCCAATAAATTTCTCGATATCCTCAACAACTCTTATATTCTCGTGTTCGGATATTTTGGCAACATCTTCAATGGTTATAGTTGGATCCGTTTCATCACGTGCTTTAAAAATTGGGCCAATAATTACAGAATCGACACTATCAAATGCATTTTTATACAATGATAATAATGCCTTTGTACGTTTATATCCATGAGGTTCAGCGACTGCCAATATTTTTGCAGTAGGATATTTTTCCCTAAGCCCTTCAAGAGTTGTCTTTATAGCAGTTGGGTGATGAGCATAATCATCATAAATAATTGTATTTTTAACTTTTCCAATTTGTTCCATTCTTCGTCCTATTCCTTCAAAATTTTCTAGGGACTTTACTATTTCCTCACTTCTAATTCCTAATTGTTGCCCTACTAGATACGCCATATTTGCATTTTTTTGATTATGGTCACCAAAGACTTTTAAATTAAATTGTTTTAACAAACTATCATTTTGAGAAAACAAAATTCCTCCTTGCTTCAGATTATTTTTGAATTTGTTAAAACTTTCTGCTAACTGTTTTTCATCTTTAAAATAATCGGGGTGATCAAATTCAATATTGTTAATTACTATTAGATCAGGTTTATAGTGTAAAAAGTTGTCATTAAATTCGTCGGCTTCAATAACAAAATATTTGCTTTTTCCAAATCTTGAGTTTCCACCCCACTCAGGGACATTGGCTCCTATTACTGCTGTTGGATCTAGTCCATTATCTTCTAAAATTTTACCTACCATTGCGGTAGTTGTAGATTTACCATGAGTTCCTGCAATAGCTATCACAAACTTATCCATCATTAGATATTTACCAACGAACTCCTCCCATGTTACCATCATATTTTTAGCTATAGCCTGAAGAAGTTCAGGCTCTGACTTAGATTGATAAAGTACAGCAGGAGAAACAACGAGAAGATCAATACCATCTAGATGTTTTTTGTCATGGCCACCAGATTTTAGATCACAGCCAGTTACTTCATACCCCATTTTGGAAGCAAGCGAGGCTACACCACTCATTCCGCTGCCTGAGATACCCATCATATGGATTCTTTTCATGTTATGAAGTATATTATACTTTAATGATGGAAAATATTCTCGTTACAGGTGTTTCTGGAGAAGTTGGGTACGGACTTGTCAAAAAACTTCATGATCTTAAAAAATACAATGTAATAGCAGTAGATATTAAAGATCCAGAAATTTCTGCCTCAAAAAGCATCGATAAATTTATAAAGTGCGACATTCTTGATAACGAATTACTTAAAAAAATATTTGACGAAGAAAATATTGATTCAATAGTACATCTAGCCTCAATTTTATCAACAGGTGGAGAGAAAAACCCAGAGCTTGCAACAGACATTAACATAACAGGAACGCTAAATTTACTTAAGCTTGCAACTGAAAATTCAATTAAAAATAAAAAATCAATTAAATTTATTTTTCCTAGTTCAATAGCTGCCGACGGTAATCCTATTACTATTTATGGTATTTCGAAACAAGCCTGTGAAAATTTAGGAATATATTTTTCGAAACATTACAAAGCACTCGACACTTCAATTAACCAAGCTAATTTAATAGATTTTAGATGTGTAAGATTTCCAGGATTACTTTCACCTGATACAGTACCTTCCGGAGGTACTAGTGATTACGGGCCAGAGATGTTGCATGCAGCAGCTCAAGGCAAGGATTATGAGTGTTTCGTTAGACCAGACACCACAATTCCGTTTATGGCAATGAACGATGCTGTAAAAATTTTATATCAATTACTTGAAACACCAAAGCAAAATATGACACAGGCCGTATATACAGTCAGTGGTTTCTCTGTTTCTGCAAAAGAAATTGAAGAAGAAATTAGAAATGCTTTCCCAAATACAAAAGTTACATATAAAATTAATGAAGAGAGACAAAAAATTGTAGACAGTTGGCCGAAATCAGTTGGTTCAGAACAAGCGGAAAAAGATTGGGGATATAAATTGGAATATGATTTCAAGTCTACTTTCTCAGGATACTTAATTCCAAAAATTAAACTTCGATATCTAAAATAGCTTCTGCAAGTTTTATTGGATCATGTCTTAAAAGGTGTTCTTTCTTTAAATATACAGAAACAGATTTTTTAATAATTTTTATGTTACAGTCAAGCTCCTCGATCTTTGTTTCGTCAACTTCAACCATGTTTTGTCCTTCTTCTTTGTAGATCTCTAACATCTCAGTGTCTAAATGATTATCGTTTATTATCAAATAATTTATTCTATTTGGTAAATCAAGATAATACATAAAATGTTTCAAAAAATCAGAAGCTTTGTAATCATCTGTTTCCCCTGCTTTAGTCATTAAATTTAATACAAGAATTAATTTTGCCTTAGAGTTTTCGATTGCTTCTCTTACACCCGAAACAAGCAGATGTGGCAATATACTTGTGTACAAATCTCCCTGAGAGAAAATTATTTTATCTGCATCTTTTATTTCTTTAATTAGTTCTGAATTGATTTCAGAACTAGTATCAAAATATATTCTAATTATTTTGTCATTAGGATCGTAATCTCGATTTTTGACTCTCAGATCTATACTTGATTCACCATAAATTTGGCTACCTTTATTTGTCTCTGCAACAAGTTGTACTTTAGACAAACTAACAGGCATTACTTTCGCCGAAACTCTAAATAATTTACATTCTGCCTTTATTCCTCGGTCCTGACCACTATATATATTATCCAATCTTGCAGTTAATAAGTTCCCAAAAGAATGTCCTTTTAATGGACCTGACAAATCCTCCAATCTATCGTCAAACAATTTTTGGGCCACTTTTCTTTGATTATCATCTTCCATCAACGCAAGGACACACCTTCTAATATCTCCAGGAGGTAAAACTCCAATCTCAGTTCTCAATCTTCCGGAGCTACCACCACTATCCCACGTTCCAGCAACTGCTGTAATTTTCTTGTTATCGTTTAATTCCCGAAGGCCACTCAGAAGTTGAAATTGCCCTGTACCTCCACCAAATGTAACTATTTTTTGTTTGTACTTTGACATCAATTTGAAAGTCTTTTTAACATCTTTTTTTCTGCTTCTGCCAGTTGTTCTGGATTATTTATGCCTTGCCATTCGGAAGAATCAGGAAGTGTATAAACAGAAACTTTTTCTTTATTTCTTAAAGCGATCTCAATTAAATCAGGTAGATAATATTCCTTTGCAGCAGTATTCTTTTTGATATTAAAAATGTTTTTTTGTAGCCATTTGTAGTTAAAAATATACAGTCCGTCATTTACTTCTTTTATTCTCTTTTGATCTTCGCTTGCATTTTTTTCCTCAACCGTTCCTAATAAATTTCCTTTTTTATCTCTTACTACTCTTCCCAAACCAGTAGGATCATCTTGTATCAAACTAACAAAAGTTAATATTGACTTAGTTTTTTGATGTAAATCAATAACGTTTTTAATAGTTTTTGGGGTGTAAAAGGCACTATCATCTCCATTTATAACAAGTAAAGTTTCTGTATCTTTTGAAATTTTAGGGAATGCATTCAACACTGCGTTTCCAGTACCTAACTGCTTAGGTTGTATAGCGTATTCAACGTTTTTAGACAGTTGCTTAAGAACAACGTTTCTTTTATATCCCAAAACAGGAATTATCTCCCTTATACCCGCATTTCTTAAGTTCTCCAAAGAAAACGATATCATTGGTCGACCTGTTATCTGATGTAAAATCTTAGGTAGTGATGAACACATTCTTTTGCCTTTACCACCTGCAAGTATTACACCTGTCAGATTCTCGTATCCACCCAATTGATTCTTTATAAAATCCTGATCACTCCAAGGATGTTCAAAGTGATCAAAACACATAGACTTCTCATGTCCTTTTCCAAAAACTCCAATTATATCTCCCTTCTCTGCTATAGACATTGAATATGCAATTGCCTCACCTCTTTCTGGAATTGAGACAAAATTATCGTTTACAGCACCACGTTTCATTTGCTTCAGAATTTTGAAAATACCTTCATTTCTTGGATCCTCAGCAGTTAAAACTGTAAAGTCAGCGGCATTAGTCGATATTTTAGTCATTTTCGATCTTTTTCTTGGATCTCTTTCACCTGCACAGCCAAAAACAGATATTAATCTGCCTTTAGATATTGTTTTCAAATATTTAAGTGCAACTTCCAAAGAATCTGGCGTATGAGCAAAGTCTACAAAAATTCTGAAACCTTCATTATTCGGAACTTCTTCTAATCTGCCACTCGGTAATTTAAAACTTTTTAGTGCCTTTAAGGACTCCTCTTTTTTAATCCCCAGTTCCTTGCATACTTCCATTGCTGTTTCTGCATTTATATTATTAAATTCTCCGGGAAGGATATTTAATTTTGTAGATTTAGGACTAAATATTCTATATTGTGCTGAATTAACAAACATCATTTTAACTCTTTTATATTCTTTAAAAGTCTTATGGTAATCTAGATGCTCTGGCTGGATATTTGTCAAAACTGATATATCAAACTTTATTCCGGAGATTCGTCCTTGATCAATTCCATGCGAACTTACTTCTAGTACAACATATTCATAACCATCTTTAACCATATCTGAAAGCTTTTTGTTCAATGTGATAATATCCGGAGTAGTAGTATGGAACCCTTCTACAGAAATAGTCGATATCAGACCTACTTTCTTGCCAACACTTGTTAAGATATGATGAATAATATGGCAAGTTGTTGTTTTACCCTTTGTGCCTGTAACCCCGATAACCTTTAATTTACTACTGGGATTTTTATAATAGTCTGAAGCTAGTTTCCCTAAAATTTGTTTCGTATCTCCTCTATCGTAAATTACAGAAGCACCTCTTCTTTTTGCATCATCAATATAATCATGACCATCAACAGTTTGACCTTTGATCGCAACGAAAATATCACCTTTTTTGACTTTCCGTGAATCAAATTGAATCATCGTTTAATTAAATTTCCTCAATTTCTGCACCTAGTTTTTTCAAATTCTTCGAAAAGTTTGGATGACCTCTATAAAGTGCATCTGCATTTAGTATCGTTGTTTCTCCTTCTGCCATCATGGCACACATTGTCATTGCAACAACAGCTCTAATAATATAAGGAGCCTCAAGTTTAGCACCAGTTAATTTATTGCCGGCATTTATTATCACCCTGTGTGGATCTGCCATAATGACATTTGCTCCAAGTTTTGATAATTCTGATGTCCAAAATAAACCTGATTCATACATCCAATTATGAAATAATATATTTCCTGACTTTGCAGATAGCGCGATAGGGACAAATAAAGGCAGCATATCGACAGGTAAGCTTGGCCAAGGCTGTGCTTTAATAACTAAAGTATCACTATCGAAATCGTCAATCTTAATATCTTGATTGGCAGCAACTACTGCTTGATCATTATTATATTTTATATTTATATTAAATTTCGAAAAAACATGATTTATATGAACAGATAAGTCAGGTAATGAATCATTTACTTTTATTTCACCCTTAGTTACTGCTCCAAGTGCTAAAAACGTTGCGATTTCGTAATGGTCAGATAGTATTTTATATTCATTTGGAGGGGTTAACTTATCTATTTTTTCAATTATTAAAACACTTGAGCCTATACCATCAATTTTCGCTCCAGATTTTACAAGCAGACGACATAAATCTTGAACTTGCGGCTCTGATGCAGCCCCAATTATTGTAGTTTTCCCTTTTAATCCAACAGCTAACATAATTACATTTTCTGTAACAGTAGGGCTCATTTCAGTAAGCCATAGAGTTGTAGCTTTAGCAGCTTTTGCATCCATTGAAACTCCACAAAGGGATGGTTCTATTTTGACGTTAAGTTTTTTAAATGCATCAAAATGAGAGTCTAATGGCCTTATTCCAAGTGTGCATCCTCCAGGTAATTCCTCAAAGGAAACCCTTCCGAATCGGGAAAGCATTGATCCCCAAAGTAAAGATGTGCCCCTCATGTTTCCAAAATCATTCTTTGAAACTGAATTGTAAGTTAAATTTGAATTATCTATTTCTAATTCAAGAGAATCCTTATTCCAACTTATTTTAGACCCAAGACTTTCTAATATTGAGACTAAATGGCCAACGTCTGTAATATCTGGAATATTTTTTAATTTAATAGGTTTATCAAATAGTACTGTTGCAGATATTAACGCCACAGCCGAATTTTTACTTCCTGAAGGAGTAATCTCGCCTGATAATACTTGGCCTCCTCTTACACGTATGTTCATATATATCTAGTGATAGTATACCTAATTTTCTGGCTGAATGCCAAAAACCTGAAATAAATCTCTTGCTATAGAATACCACAATGGAGCGGCAGTTTCAGAAGCCCATTGAGAACTTTGTGGTTCCTTCAACGTAACTATCATCACAAACTTAGGGTCATCTGCCGGAGCAAAGCCAACAAAACTTGCAATTGTTTTTGTTTCGTCATAATGACCTTCAATAGGAATTTGGGCAGTACCCGTTTTTCCAGCTATATTAAATCCTTGAAGATTTGTCCATTTCGATTCTCCATATTTTGAAGATTGAATCATAATTTCAGTCATTTTTTTGGAAGCCTCAGTTGAAATAATTCGTTTTCCATCAGTATGATCATTTACCACAACCTTCGGCTGAACAAGATATCCTCCGTTTGCAATTGCAGCTACAGCTCTAACTAGTTGTATTGGTGTAGTTGCTACTCCTTGACCAAATGATGAGGTCATTAAGTCAACTATATTCCACATTCCTTTCTTACGAAGAGGGACACTTGCTTCACCTTGCAAATCAATACCTGTAAGTTTACCTATACCAAATTTATCTAGATATTCATACATTTTATCCTCACCTAATTTTTGAGCCACAAAACTCATACCCACGTTATCTGAGTGTACTATCACATCTGTCATTGTTGAGTCTGGGTGGTATTTGTTATCCCAAGTATTGATATAATATTTATCAACTTTCAGAGGTTTATCGCATATATCGCACTTTGTATCTGGTTCAACCAGCTCAGCATCAAGTCCCGCAGCCATAACAATTACCTTAAAAACAGATCCTGGTTCAAATGTGTCAGATATTGCAGGGTTACGGTACAAAACTCCATCGTATTCATAATATTTTGCAGGATCATAAGATGGATATGAAGCCATACCTAAAATACCACCACTTTTTGGATCCATAACAATAACAGACCCTTCTTTGGCCCCATATTTTTCCTGAGCTTCCTTTAATTTTTCTTCTATTGAAGTCTGTATACGTTTATCAATATAAGTATTTAAATCAGTTCCTGACATTGAATTTGCTTCCTGAAGGCCTTCTGAAAGAAGCGGTGCTCCTTTTAGATCTTTTTTCCTCTCCTGATATCCAGACTTTCCAGTGAGTGATAAATCATAGTAACCTTCTAAACCAAAATATCCAGTGTCCTTTCCTTCGTTATTTTTTCCGACAAAGCCTAACAATTGGGCAGAAGATGAACCTTCAGGGTAAAATCTATTTTCTTCAGGATCAAAACCTAACCCCTTAATATTCATGTCAATTATTTTTTGCTTTATATCACTTGTGAGTCTATGCCTAATTGGAACCCAGACGGAATCTTTTTTATCAATCAGCTCTTGTATACGTTCTACTTCTAGTAAAATATTTTCTTCACTCACAAATAATGGAGCAAGTAAGTTTGCAATTTCTTTCGAAGATTTATTTATTTTCTTTGTTTCAGCAAAAAGTAACCAATTCGTACGCATAACAGCAAACCAGGTCCCATCACTGGCATATATGTTACCCCTTGATGCTTCAATTTTCTTAGACCCACTATACTGATATCCAGCTTCAGTATTTAATTCTTGGCCCTTAATAATTTGCCAATAAAAAAGTCTAGATAATACTGCTGCAAAAAGAAATCCAAAGAAAACTATAGTAATTTTTAGCCGCATTTTAATATATCTGTTACCTCATACTAGCAACAGAATCTATAGAATTAAAGTAGAGAACCTTAGAAGGTTTGGCAAAACCTAACTTTATCACATCTTCTGAATTCTTAGTCCCTTCACCTTTTTCAAATATATTTTCTGACAATTCTCTTTTGGCTATTACTGAATTTTCCAACTTGTCCTCAAGATTAGAAATTTCTACACCACGGCTTGCTTGCTCTATGCCTAGAAAGACAACACCGACAAGAAGTATTAAATTCACTATCCAAATTAATTTGTAATTAATTTTTTGTATAGACATATAGTTTTGCACTCCTTGATCTAATATTTTTGTTAATTTCTGAATAACTTGGAATTCTGATTTTCGTTCTTAAATTCATATATTTTTGTACTATTTCTTCTTCACCAGAGTGAAAAGTGATTATCAATAACCTTCCATTTTTTTTCAAGAGGCCAATGGCCTCCGGTATAACCTTATCTAAATTATCAAGTTCGCTATTTACTGCAATTCGTAAAGCTAACATTGGTAAAGTGGCAGGGTTTAGATGTTCCTTATGAGGTATATCTTTCAACACCTCGACAAGTTCAGATACCTTATATATCGGTCTTAATGTCATAATTCTGCTTGCAATTCTTTTGGATTCGTTGTGTGAGAGTACTCTTTCAAAAAGATGCGTAAGTTGAGTTTGGTCAAGAACATTTAACAAATCCGACGCCTTTACCCCCTGTACTTCAGGATTAAGTCTCATATCAAGATCTTGATCTGGGTTGCTAAACGAAAAACCTCGTTCATCCTCTTTTAAATGTAAATTTGACACACCTAAATCAAAAAGTATTCCGTCCGTCTCTTCAAATCCATTATCTTTTGCAATTTTTAATAAATTGTCAAAATTACCTAAAACTAATTTTGAATTTGTCCCTGCTAATCTGTCACTAGCAATTGATAACATCTTTGGATCAGCTTCGATACCTAGGACCTCTCCCCCTGCGTTTAAAATTGCCTCAGTGTGTCCACCGGTACCTAAAGTGCAATCAACAATACGTGAACCGGTATTAACATGCAAGCTTTCTACAACTTCTTTAACTAATACTGATTCATGGTAATTATTTGTCATTTGCTAGTTTTTCAATTATTTCAAACGCCTCTTTTGCCAAACTTTTTTGTTTCTCTTCCCAAATCTTGCTGTCCCAAATTTCTACCCTATCTCCTAAGCCTATGAAACTAACTTGATCAGTTAGCTTTGCATAAGATGTCAAAATTTCAGGCAACACAATCCTTCCTTGATCATCAGGTAGAGTATTATAAGCTGACCCCAAGATAAATCTTTCTGTTTCTCGTATCGGAGAAACTATTATCTTTTGATCCCCTACCAATCTTTTGTAAAGTGCATTCCAACTATCCTCAGCAACCAAAACAAGACATTCTTCGTACCATTTGGCTAAAATATATTTTTCTCCCAATTCCGAACGTAGAGGTGCTGGTATGAAGATTCTTCGACCATTTGCAACTTTGATCTGATATGTTCCTAATAACATTATTTTTATTCATTCTGGGCAGAATGTGAGTTAGATGGTAATCCATTTCCCTCCATTACTAACCATTTTGCATTTTCTTTCACGCCATGTCAATAGTTATTTTCACCGAACAAAGTACATCAATTTAGTTTTGTGTCATTGCGAGGAGCCATGCGACGTGGCAATCCAATATTAGATTGCTTCACTTTGTTCGCAATGACAAATTGGCTGATTTTTTACTTGAAGAAAATATTTGAAGAAATAACTTTCCAACCCTCTGCAGAACCTGAAGGTAGTGTGTCAGAGCTGAATATTCCATAAGGACCTGAGACAACAGAAGTAATAGTGCTATCCATTAAACCAAATGTCTCCATTGTTACAAAGAAAATTCCTTTTGGTTTTTTATCAAGTTTGTATATGAAATTTTGATCAATTGAAACCAATTCTTGGTCAACAGATTGCAAACTCCACTTTGTAGAAAACTTTGCAAGAAGCTTCCCACTTGAGTTTCGAAGTCTCACTGTAAGACTTCCGTCTTTTACACCTTCATCATATCTAAATTTTCCATTTGATTCTGAACCTAGTAAAAGTTTTCTTTCAAAAGAAGTCTGTCCTTTTAAATCCACAGTTCCAGGAACACCTTGTGTTCTACCATCTGGTAAGGTGTAAAGAAGCTCATAATCAAGTGAAACTGCCTTTGGCAAAGTAATTTTATCTATTTTTAAGTTTATGTAGTGACCGTCAGCTGTTGGAGTAAGGGAGGCAAACGGCCTATCTTTGAAAGCGACCTCTGCTAGTGGAGCCGAGTCATCAACGACAACAGCAGTTTTTTTATTTTTAATAATTACGAAAACTAATACTAGTACAATAAGTCCAACGCCAAGGAGAATTAGAGGAAGAAATTTCTTTGTTTGTTCGTTCATCTTAATCTATTTTCAATTCAAATTCCGATATTGTCAACTAGCATCTCTAAAAATACACCTCGGGGGTGTATTCATATTGACACCTTGGTACAAATGGTTCATAAATAATTATGGCAAGAAGACTTGTCCCCCTTATTACTGGTTATTATTATCATGTTTACAATCGCGGCGTAAACAAACGTAGAATCTTCACACACAAACATGAATATGTTCACACAATTAATTTAATTAAATTTTATAATTACGTCGATTATCCAATCAGATTTTCCAAATTTATGCTATTGCACAAAGACCAGAGAAAAGAAATCTGGCAAAGATTATCAAAAAGTAACAAGTACACAGACATCCTATCATACTGTTTGATGCCCAATCACTTTCATTTTTTGATAAAACAGAATGTTGATCATGGAATATCTAAATTTATTGGTAATTTTCAAAATAGCTATGTCAAATATTTCAATATCAAAAACCAACGTGTAGGCCCATTATTTCAAGGACAATTCAAGGCAGTTAAGATTGACACGAAAGAACAACTATTACATGTTTCCAGATATATACATCTAAATCCATATTCTTCAGGAATAGTTGCTAATACAGAGAAATTAGCAAGTTATAAGTGGTCATCATTACAAGAGTACTTAAATGAAGCCAAATTTCCGTTTTGCGATAAAGACGACATCTTATCTAATTTTAAATCTAAAAATTCATATAAAGAATTTGTGTTAAATAACGCAGGTTATCAAAAAGAGTTAGAGGATACTAAGCACTATAACCTAGAGTAAGGTACTAAAGTACACCTCGGGGGTGTATTTAATCTAATACCTTATCTGTCTTTAATAATTCAGTTTTATTTTTACCCGTTAAAACTTGTTTTAAAACTAAAAATTTCACTACATTATC
The DNA here is from genome assembly GCA_963784785.1 of Candidatus Woesebacteria bacterium. Classification (GTDB taxonomy): domain Bacteria; phylum Patescibacteriota; class Microgenomatia; order UBA8517; family UBA8517; genus JAUYMM01. Next base: position 64,057 of record CAWASW010000015.1, read on the forward strand.
TGTATGGTTTGTAAATGTATGCGGGGTATATCCTGTCTCAATCAAATCTCCGACAGATACAATCTGTGTCTTCTCTTCATTATTTTCTTTCCATGTTACAGTTAATTCACCTTCAATAATAAATAAAGTTTCAGAAATTTTTTCATGGTGGTGCCAGGTTTGTGTCGAGCCTGCCACTTGTTCATTATAATGAACCTCGTATTCGTCTCGAAGATAATAATCTACCTTTGTCCCTTCTGGCTTATCTACATGGATAGCATCAGACTTTTTAATAATTTTCATTATTTTAATTTTTCTTCAAAATAATCTTGAAGTTTTGAAATTTCAATTCTTTCTTGTTTACCAGTATCTCTATCACGGACAGTGACAGAATTATCTTTTTCAGTATCAAAATCAACAGTTACACACCAAGGCGTACCAATTTCATCCTGAGCAGCATATCTTTTTCCAATATTTCCTCTATCGTCCCAAGTGACGTTCATATCTTTCTTTAACTCTTTATAAACTTCGCGTGCTTTTGCAGTTAATTCAGGCTTATTTCCAAGTAGAGGGAAAATTGCAACTTTATATGGTGCAATCTTTGGATTAAGTTTTAATATCACTTTACCTTCTTCGTTTTCTGTGTATGCATCAAATAGAATAATTCCGGTCAATCTTGATAAACCAAATGTTGGTTCAATTACATGAGGTATATATTTTTCATTGGTTTGAGGATCTATAAAACTTAGGTCCTTACCTGAATTATTTGCATGATTTGTTAAATCAAAATTTGTCCTATATGCAATTCCAAACATCTCCTTAAAACCATATGGATATTCATATTCAATATCAGCAGTTTTTTTAGAATAGTGAGATCTTTCTGTTTCTTCATGTTCTCTCCATTTAAGTTTCTTTTCATTTAATCCTAAACTTAGCGCAAACTGCCACATTTCCTTACTAAATAAATTAAATACTTCTTCCCAATTTTCTTCCTTTATAAAATATTCAAATTCCATTAAGTCAAATTCAAAACTTCTATGAACAAACTGGCCCATGGTAATTTCATTTCTGTATGCTTTTCCAACCTGTGCGATCCCAAATGGAATCTTGACTCTTGTAGAAGCAATGACATTTTTGAAATTTAAAAATATTCCTTGTGCAATTTCCCCTCTTAAATAAGCTAAATTTTTGCCTTCTTCAAGAACCCCTAGTTTTACTTCAACAAGTTGATTAAATTTTCGAATAGAAGTCCAATTAAATTTTCCACATTTAGGACACTTTATCTTGTTATCATTAACTATCTTTTCTAACTCATCAAAAGAGAGCCCTTCTACTTTAATTCCGATTTCTGCATTTTCTATCAAATGGTCAGCCCTAGCTCTATTCTTGCATTCTTTACAATCTATTAAAGCCTCGTTAAAGCCTGTCATGTGTCCTGAGGCATTCCACACCTCTGGTCTTAAAATTGAGGCTGCATCAATCATGACCATATTATCTTTATCAGTCACAAAAGTCTTGATCCATAAGTCACGAATGTTATTCTTAAGAAGTGTGCCCATAGGACCAAAATCCCAAGTATTTGCCATACCACCGTAAATTTCAGATGAAGGAAAAACAAATCCTCGTCTTTTTGCAAGTGAAGCAATCTTTTCTTTTAAGTCCATATTGAAATTATAATCTTGAATGCAGAATTTAGAAAGAGTTAAGAATGGTCATCGGAACTAAAAACAATAGTCTTAGCTGCGGGAACTATTCTTTTTGTATCACCATGATCATTCTCATCCGCTTCAATCTTTACTACAGGTTTTGGGAATGAAGTACCGTGATCTGTATCTCTTTCTTCAATTTTTTCTTCTGGTTCAGGAGTCATAAGCAGAAATATATCACTATTTTAAAAAAATGCAAATTGTTATTCTGAAGTAACACCATCAAATTCCTCTTCGGCAGCAAGGGCATCTTCTTTAGTTTTGTGAATTGTTTTATCCATATGGTGTGGAGGTCCATAGATTGTATAAAACTTCAAGTAATCTGAATCAGACATATTTACAATATTATGTTTTGCACCTTTAGGTACAATTATTACATCGCCATCTTTTAGTTCATATTCAGTACCGTCAATTATAGCTTTACCATTACCAGCTTCAAATCTAAAAAATTGATCATTCTCTTCGTGAACTTCAAATCCAATTTCTTCATTTGGTTTTAAGGCCATAACTACTAATTGAAAATTTTTCGATGTGTGAAGTACTTGTCTAAAGTAGCTATTTGCTAATGTTAATTCCTCAATATTTCCATGATACCCTTGCATAAACTCATTGTAGTACTTTCTTACCTACCCGTACAGAGTTAATCTTTCTTTCCAACACATCATCAAGCACAATGTCAGCATCGATTAATTTTTTGTCTTCTGGCCAATAACCCATATCAGTCAATAAATCATATATGAATTTAAGTCTAAGTTTTTTTAGTTCAGTTTCTGATTCTAATTGTTCTAAAACTGTGGACAATAGACTGTAGACTGTAGACATGTGTCCGTCTTCATGTGTTATTTTGTTAACCACCTCACAGAAGTAATAGGCAAGAGAAATTTTATTCAAATTAATTCTGACTCCTGCAAAGTCATTGATTGTTTCTGCTTCAGTCATAATGTCGAACCCTTGACCTTTAACTGCAGAAAACTTAACTTCCGAAAAAATTTCTAGATGTCCTCTTTTTTTAGATTTTATCTTTCTAATACCCTTAGCAAGTAAACTTACCTTTCCAAAATCTTCTGAGATAACCACCAGAATCCTATCTGCTTCTCCGTAATTTTTACGAGAAAGTATTATGCCTTTTGAAGAATATGATCTCTGTCTCACAACTTGATTCTAACTTCTTTGTCTGTATTTAGCAAAAACTCCTCTTCAGATTTCGAACTTCGAATTGTATAAAGAGGTGCATAAGTTCCAGCCTGCTTCTGAATAAGCATCTTGTAGTCCCCTGTTCCTTTTTTAAAAGGTAAAGAATATTTAAATGTTACTTTTGAAACACCTTCTGGTCGCAATTTAAAATATCCAGAAAAAACTGTCTTATTAAGTTCAGTGACAGATTCATATTGCTTTTCCAAACCTTCAACAGCCAAAAGAGTTGATCCCTCAGGTACATAAATTCTAACCCAATTTGGCAAAACTGAGTTAAGCCATCCATCAAATCTTTGAGGATTTTTATAGGTAATGGTTACAGTTTTTTCAATTATTCCATCTTTATTCACAGACAACTCTTGCTCTACTTCCTGTTTTACATATAGATTTGATTTTCTACCACCTAAATTAGAGTCATTAATATGAAGATAATCGCCATTGTAATCTTCGATTCTTCCTGCAATGTTAAACCCTTCGACCGCTGCTTGAGCTTTTTCATCAAACATGTAAAAAAGAACATGCTTTTCCATTACTGATTTGAAAATTGAATCCAAAAGCGAAGGAATTTTTTCCTTTGGTTGAGCAAAAGCATTAGCAAGAATTGAGTTCATAAGAGGTCCAATTATTTTTTTTCGATTGTCCGAATTTTTTGGTCTCAAAATTATCTTTCCTGTAACTGGATCCCAAATTATTGGGCCCTCAACATCTGCAAAACTTTCAAGTTCATACACTACTTGCGGACAGTCACATTTAGGTTCAATTTTTGTCGAAAAATTGCCAAAACCAGGAACTCCTATTTCACCAAGAGAATCCAACAAATTAACAAGCAGGCCTGTATCAACTGCGATTATTCCATCTATCCCTTTCATCCCAACTTTTGAAGCTTCTACTGAAAATAAATTCATAGAGACTTTGAAATCTGGGCTATAATTCATGTCTCTCAAACGAACATTTTGGGACAAAACGTAGGGTCCCTTTATAAGGTCTACGACAGCCTCAGGAGCGGGCAGACTTGGTTTGTATTTTGAATCCAGATTGTAAATATCATCTGAAGACACAGGTTCAAACTTTGCGTTTGTTACTTTCATAACAGAATAGGCAGTCAAAAAACCTCCTGTCGGCCTTAATTCTTTGTCATTTTGAAACAAAACTAAATAATTACGAGGACTATCCATTCCAAGAAGATAAGATGCACTCTCTAAAAGAGGTTTACTTTCCGTAACGTATTGAGAGACTTGTTTAAAAAGTTCTAATATACTTTTGATTTTTTCTCTCAACTTAAATCCACGAAAATCTTCAGGATAATTATTTGGATCAATTTTTGACAGTTCTGTTTCTGCTTCAGAAATTTTTTGGGTTATTTCGTCAGTCTTAGGTAAAATCTCTGGAATTGAATTAACGACAAAATCAATTCTTTCTTGAGCTGATTTTTCTGAAGTATCCTTAGAATCTTTAAATCCAAGTTCTGAAAGTAATGGATCTACAGTAACAAGAGTTATATCCCCTGCCTCTATAACTTTTGAGGATGCAGTTAACCCATAACCCAAGTCAGATACATAAGTACCAATCCACGGTAAGGCCTTCATCCAAGAAATTAATTTATACGAATTATTCAAATCGGTTACAGAATCTTTTGCAATGACTAGATCAGATTTAATCTTATTTACATCTCCAAAATCTGATGAGGTAACAATTGGTTTTAGCTTTGCATACGATCCTCTAGCTTGGTTTATAAAAAGTAAGGACGGAATTGCAATTGAAATTGTAATTAGCAGTAAAAACAAGGAAACAAACAAATAAACAGGTTTTATTTTAGACTTCTTTTTAAAAGTTACTGTTTCTTCAGGGGTAATTTTTGGAATCAAGATGGCAGGCTCGTTATTCATACAAAATAATTATACAGCGCCTCTGCCGCTAATCATAGCCCATGGAGTCTTTAAAATAATTAAAACATCAAATAGAAGTGATCTTTTTCTGGCATAGTATGCATCCATCTCAACACGCTTATCAAAATTGACATTACTTCTTCCTTCAACTTGCCAATATCCAGTTATTCCAGGTTTAATCTTAAGCATTTCCTTTATATATTTTTCGCATTGTGGAAACTTCTTTTTTTGTTCTTCCAACTCTTCCACAAAACAAGGTCTAGGACCAACCAAACTCATTTCACCCTTTAGAACATTAACAAATTGAGGTGTCTCATCAATTGAATATTTTCGGATAAACTTTCCAACTTTTGTGACTCTAGGATCCTTGTGAAGTTTAAAATTTGAGTTTTTATATTCTTCATATAGTTTCTTAAATTTTGGATCTGTCTTAATTACGTTATAGCCCTGTGGAATCATTGATCTAAATTTGTAATGATAGAAAATCCTTCCATTTTTACCAACTCTTTGAGCAGTTTTATTATCTTTTTCAACCAAAATTGTTCCAGGGGAAGTTATTTTAATTGCAATCGCGGTAGCAATCATTATCGGAGAAAAAATAATTAAAAGTATTATTGAGGCAGTAATGTCTATTGTCCTTTTTATTAATTCAAAAAGCATATGGATTTTTTTTAAGTTAGGGATAATTTTCGATTCTTCACCTCTTTAAGAGCGTCCCCAACTTGACCGCTCTGACTTTTGTCACAAATTAGTAATGCATCACCAGTATCAACTATTATCAAATTTTTGACTCCTACTAACGCAACAACTTTATTTGAATCATCAAATTTAACAAAATTATCTTGACTAGAGATCTCTACTACATTTTGAGATTGGTTATACATATTTTTTTCTGACAGATATTTACTTAGCGATTCAAAAGTTCCGATATCAGTCCATTTGAATGGCAACTCTACAACCAAGGATTCTCCTGCCTCGTGTACTTTTTGGGTAACATCTTCCAATGGACCAACAGGCATTTTTACAAATTCAGTTTTAATATCAGCCCCATTAACGATATTCATAAGAGGTTCATGCCATTCAGGTTTATACTTTTCTAACATCTTCAGCATGTTGCGCGGAGTCATACACGTATGATTAGTATGTGCTAAAGCCTTATCTTGTTTTATCAATTCCTCAGTTTGCTCTTTTGTACTACGCCATATAAATTTATCAATCTTATACGCGCCAATCTCATCCTCTGGAGTCACTCGCTCACCTTTTACTAAATAATCTATACCCATGATAGAGTAACTTGGTTTAAAGCCTCCTGTAATGTATCGAGGATCGTTTCTAGCTAATTTATCACAGACATCCATCATTTTGATAAATTCTTCTGATGGTTCACGCAAGTCATCAGCTTGGACAACCATAAACGGTTCGTCAGGAAGTCCTTTCTTATATAAAAATGCAGCTATCAAACCTGTGGCTGGTCCCTGATTACGCATTTCTGGTTCAACGATATAATTTGAGACAGGAATTTCCGGTGCTTGTTCCTGAGCCATAGAAATTTGATCTTCATTTGTAGAAACATAGATTTCTTCAGGTTTGAATTTAGTCCTCAAAGATTCGTAATTCAACAGAAATAATGATTTACCATCTATTAGCGGCAAAAAATGCTTAGGTTTCTGTTGACGACTAATAGGCCACAATTTTGTGCCAAAACCTCCACAGATAATTACAGGTATCATATTATGATTTTATATATTTAGATATTGCAGTAATAAATTCCTTTTTGAAAATTTCTTTTGAAAATCGTTTTGCATTTTTTATTAGATTCTCTCTATTAAAACTCATTGTATCAAATTTTGCAATTGCATGTTTTAAACTCTCTATGGTTTGTTCTTTAAAGAACACCCCTGTAATTTCATCTATAACAGTATCAAGTGCACCACCTCGATTATAGGCAATAACTGGCACACCAAAACTTTGTGTTTCAACAGCAGTGATTCCAAAGTCTTCGTCTTGTGGCATCAAGAATGCTTTTGCATTGGAATATAGCTCCACGAGTTTCTCATCTGAAACTTGTCCTAAAAATTTTATATTACTTTTTGCTTTATGCTTTAAATTAAATTCTTCAGCACCAGTTCCAACAATTACCAAAGGAATATTCAATTCATTAAAAGCATCAATCAACAAATCAACTTTTTTATATCTCACCAACCGCCCAACATATAGATAATAATTTCCAATTTCCAATTTCCAATTTCCATTCAATTTCCAATTTCCAATTTCCATTGGGGGAAAGATAACTTCGCTCTCGCGATCGTAATATTTTTTAATTCTTCTTTGTACCTCAGATGATATTGCAATATATTTATCAGGTCTTTGAGACGCTGTTTTATCCCACCATCTTAAATAATTGATAACAGGTTTTGTAAGACCTTTAAAGGTCAAACCTTTGAAGTATATATCGTAACCACTCCACAGGTATCTAGTAGGAGTAAGGCAATAACAAACATGCAACGTTTTTGTACCCGTAATAATTCCTTTTGCTGCTTCAGATGTCACAGAGATAACCAAATCATATTCCGTAAAAGAGAATTGCTCAAAAGCAATTGGCATTAGCCATCCTAATAACTCATGGTGATTTTTTAATATTGGAATATTTTGCAAAAAAGAGGTATACACCTGTGGAAAAACTTTAGACCAAGAGGCTTTTTTCGAATCGTAAAGTGCCGTATAAAGTGGTGCATCTGGAAACATCTCATGAAGCGTTAATAGTACTCTTTCCGCCCCACCAAATTTATTTACGCGATCGTATACAATCGCAATTTTTAGTTTATTTAAATTTGTTTTATTCATTTGACAATTTATGATATAATTTAACTATTAACAAGCTCCCAAGGACAAAGGCCCGTGTGGCCGAGCTTTAAAAAGCTACTTGGAAAGTTGACCCCGCTTTATTGCGGGGTTTTTAATATTTTGAAATTTATATTCAATAAAAAGTTTATTTCGCTTTTTTAATCTTTTAATCAAAATTGAGGCATCAGTACTATTTAAATTATCAACGCTGTATCTAGTTAAACCTGCTATAGAATCTGCTAATTGAATGCCTCCATACGAATCCTCTTTTCGAACTGATTTTAGTTTAGAAATTTTGATATCTTTATCTCTAAGTATCATCTTTAGTTTTCGTTCATATGACTTACTTTTTTTACCATCAATATAAATTATCTTTATGTTGTGCTCTGTAATAAGCTGCTGAAATACTAAGTCATACATATTATTTATGTTTATTGGATTCTCAAATAATGCAACTTTATATATAAAATCTAAATCTAATATTTTATTAATATACTTTTGTCTAACTTTCCATCCATGCTCCGCCCAATGAAAACTGTTAAGCTTTAGATCATTTAGTATTTTTTTATAGCCAGTGTCAAATTTTTCTTGATTGGATACTTCAAGATATACAACTGCTATAGTTGCATGACCTATCTTTGACCCAGTTCCCGATTCATCGATAAAAATGTGCATGGGTTTATTTAAATATTTCAGGATGGTGAATTTCAACTAATTTAATTAATGCTAGAGTATCAGAAGCTTCTATCTCGCCTTTTTTTATTTTTTGGTTAATTTGTTCTAAAGGTACCAAAACCACTTCTATCTCTTCATTTTCATCAAAACATTGACCATTTACGAATTCAATATCATTTGAATAAAAACAATTAACTTGAACATTACTTTTTGATGGTTCTGTAATTATTTTTGATATAAATTCCAGGTTATTCAATCTATAACCTGTCTCTTCTAAAAATTCACGTATTGCTTCAGATATTACATCTGCTTTTTCATCAATTCTACCGGCAGGTAATTCTAATACTACTTTACCTATCCCATGTTTATATTGCTGAACAAAAACTACTTCGTTTTTATTGTTAACTGAAAATATCATAACGACATCACCCAATTGTTGAGAAAAATACTCAATAATTTTTCCACTCGGTAGTTCGACAGTATCCTTAACAAGCTTGAACCACTTACTTGGTGAAATATCTTCTTGTTTTAATATTTTCCAATTAGTTAATTGACTCATATATTTTTAAAGTTTCTTTTGCCATTTTAGACCAAGAATATTTTTTAATATATGCTTGAGCATATTTTATTTTGGAATCCCTTACAGACTTTGGCGTTTCTATAACTTTTGTAATTGCTTCAGCAATTGATTTGGTGTCCATCGGATCAAAATACAAAACAGAATCCTTATAAACTTCTTTTAATACTGGGATATCAGAGATAATTGCTAAAGTTCCTGCTTCAATTGCTTCCTTTGGAGGAAGACCAAAACCTTCAGAAAGCGTAGGAAATATGAAAGCAACCGCACCTCGATACAACTTTTTTAGTTCTTGGTCAGGAACAAAGCCCAATATCTCAACATATTTTGTAGCTTTTTTTAATCTAATTTCTTTTTGTAATCTTTCTATAAAAATGTTTCTGCCTGACACTATTTTCAATTTTGTTTTTATCGACAACATAGCGTCAATCAGTCTACTTAGATTTTTATGGGGATAGGCATTTCCAGTATAAATTAAATAATCACCCTTCATATGTTACCTCCACTTTATTCGGATTAATTTTATAATAATTTATTAATTCTTCTTTGACCGCATTACTTGGTACAATAATTTTAATTGAGCCGTGTACGGCTTTAGCAAAGACTAAATAATAACCAAGTCTCCAGATTTGGTAAATTGGAAAATTTCGAGTTGTTGCAGCGCCACTTTTAAATTTATGCATGATCAGATCATGAATTGTTACTATATATTTTCCAAAATAAAAAAGGGGGACATTAAAATGTGGAAAATGAACTAAATCAGGCTTTAATTTATACAACAAAAAAGGCAACTTAAATTGTTCTTCAAACGAATAATGTTTAAAATCCGCCAATATTTTTTCAAAATTGTTTGGCAATTTCAAATCACTTATATTTTCTTTTCTTAATAATATTTGATATTGATTTCTTGAATCAATTTTGGCTAAATTATCAATCAAATTCTGAGTATATCTACCGTTACCAGTATTTTTAGGACCATAAAGTCTAGCGTCAATTATAATTTTCATAGTTGATTCTCATATATTTTATTCAACTTATCCACTATAGATTTCCAATCAAAATTTTCTTTGACAAACTTTTTTCCGTTATTACTTAAGTTTTCGGAAATTTTTTTATTCTTTAATACTTTTATCGTCATTTTGGCAAGTTCATTCACGTCAGACGAAACCAAAGCATGTGTTCCTGAAACTATATCTAAACCAGCAACTCCCACAGGAGTTGAAACTACAGGAAGACCTGCAGCCATGGATTCCAACACTTTTAATCTAGTTCCCCCAGGGCTCATTATTGGAACCACCAAGACTGAAGCAGCCTTAAAAACATCTCTGTTATCTTTAATTGATTCGCTTATCTCTATATCCTTATCGTTTTTCGTTAGTTCAATTATTTTCTCTGGTATAGACCTGCCAGAAATCCATAACTTGGCGTCTTTTACATCTTTTTTAATTATTGGCCATATATCTTTTATTAAAATATTTACAGCCTCTACATTCTGCATCCATTTATAATCACCGTGATACAAAATTCTCTGGGGAACTTTTTTTATTACTTTCTTTTCATCAAAATAACTAACATCAACTCCATTTGGGATAATCCCAACATCAATTCCAGGCATCTCTTTTTCCATTATCTCTTTATCCTCTTCAGATACTGCAAAAAGCTTACTTGCGCGTTTCCAATAGTACTTTTCCCAAAACTTTAACTTAATAACATCAAACATGTAAATCGGCTTTACAAACCAAGGAACTTCATTATCTGCATAATGACCATAAACAGAAAATTCTATAGTAGGTTCAACCAATATTATTGGGACTTTGGTTTCTGGTATGTGAGGCATAACATAGAAAGTTTCAGCATGAATTACATCGTATTTATTGTTTTCTAACTCTTTTTTAATTGCGGCCCTTTCTTCCATTGAAAAATTTCTAATAACAACAAGGGGATTAAATGTGACTAACGTTAAAAAAAGATTTCTTAAAGTCCAAGGAGATTTAGGTCTGTCAAAAACTAAAATTTTTTCACAATATTTTTCGATTTCAGGCAAATGAGCGAGTTCTTTTTCTCGATCTCCACGTATCAAAGACATCACCGTAATCTTATGTTTCTTAGATAAAAACTTGATCAAATGATACCAACGCGTCTGCCCCCCAGACATCTGGTCAATAGGTAAAAACGGCAAGAGCATGAGAATCTTCATATTATTTTTTTGATATTTCTTTGTGTAAGTCTAGGATTATGTATTGATTGGTTTTGGCAATAGTTTCAAAACGTTTGGAGAAATTTACAGTATCTGTACTACCTAAATCAATAGACACATAATAATCAGCACCACGTTTAATAATATTATCTATCGAGTTATCAACTGCAGGCCATCCTTTTCTATTTGTTTGATAAAGAAACGCCGTATCCCCATTATAAGGAATCACGATTTTTGCATCCTTTGGAAGAGTCTCATCAACAATCTTTCCTACTTCCATTAATTCTGGATGATTAACTTGGTAAAAAGGTTTAATTCTATCCCAGCTAATTAAAAACATGGTTAATAAACTTAAGACCAAAATAATTTTTGAGTGTTTCCACAAATAAGCAGTTCCTAACGCCAAAGTTAGTGCAATTGATGGAATAATCATTATTTGATAATAGTCATGTCTAACATTAGCTGTGGCAACGATCACTAAATAGGCAAGCATAGATAAAGCAAAATATAAACTGAATTTGTTTTTTAGCTTACGAATTAATCCATACCCAAAAGGAACTAGACCCCAAGTACCCAAGATTAATATTCCAATTCTTTCTCCAAATAACCATCTAAAAAATGAAGGATGAAATCTAATGCGGTCTCCATTAAAGGCCCATTTATAAAAAGGTATTCCCTCAGGATGCATTCCTGTCCAGTATCTCCAAAGTAAAAGAGGGGTAAATGCTAACAGCAAAAAAGTAAGATTACGTTTCCAGTTCCTTCTGTTTAAGAATTCTGGAATTAAAGGTAAAAGATATACACCAAAGTACGGCTTCTGTAAAAATGCTAAGGCAAACAAAATAGCAGAAACCATGTTATTAATGCCGTAGAAATATAAAGCAGAAACAGCAAATAAAACACCCAGAGGGTCAGGCAAAACAACCCTACTAAAATAAACATTAAAAGGCAAAAAAGTAAAAAAGAAAGCAGCCAATAATCCTATTTTAGTTGAATAATGTTTCTTACCTAATAAATATAAAAATATTGCAGTGAGCAAAGAAGCAATTGAAGTTAAAATTCGTCCCCACTTTTCTAAGGTGAATGTCCCAAATGTTTGAAACAAGGTAGCATGAATAGCATTGTATATTGGAAATTCAACCATCCTTATTCCTTCTGGATTATCCTTTCCACTCTGAATACTACTCACATCATCATATGTCGGTAAAAACATATTTATTCCACTTTTTACAAAGTTTCTGGTTACTGCTGCAGTATCTGCTTGTCTCCAAGAATGCCAATCAGCAATTGGATTATCAACTTTGTACATTCTTACGACAAAACCTAACAATAAAATTATCGAGAGTAAAAAATACTCATTTTTCACAACTACTTTCACGTGTTCAATTATTTTGTTCATATTTGTTTATTGTGCCTATTACCAAACCTGCAAACAACCAGTACATTGTAGCAAATTTTGATGCCTCAAAGATATCTATAAATAATGCTGTAACGAGTATTCCAACAGTTGAACCAATAAAACTAGCAACAAATAGCGATTCAACACTATTGGTAAAGATAAATTTTTTGAACTTTAGAAATAAGGAAACAAATATTAATGAAAAAGAGGTTAATCCAAGGATACCTGTTTCTCCAAGTGCTCGTAGATAATCGTTATCTGTCGCCAAGGTGATTGACGAATAACCTGTGCCCAGCAGCGGATTTTTGGAAAAAGCTCGAATTGCTCTAGGCCACTCAACATTTAATCGAATTGACGTTGATCTATCTTCATTCACATTACCATCCTCTTGTGCATATACTACGACAATTGAGGATATTCTTTGCTTCAAAACATCAATTATTCGACCGTACCGTGTTCGTAAATCTGCAGAAAAACCAAAAATAACTATGCTAATGACAGCTATAGCCAAGATCTCTTTGTATTTTTTGAGTACAAAGAGTGAAATTGAGGTGGCCAAAATAAAAGCTACAATTGAAATTCTAGATACTGCGACACTCAACAGCCAGAAACCAGAAACAATCGATAAGCCCAATATGATTTTTGAAATCCTGTCTTTATATATAAAGAAACTAGATATTAATATTGGAAGTGTGAGCACTATATAGGAAGCCAAATCATAGTGTCCTGCAAAAGTAGAATTTATATGCGATCCAGATATCCAGCGAAGAGCTACACCTTTTGAATATTCCTCATTTTGAGTCGATATAACTGGAAAATTGAGAAATCTCTGTCCCAAGGCATAAATCAAAACTAAAAAATTGACTATTAGCAATACTTTAATGATATAGCTAAAAATATCTGCTTTCTGGTTATTAATTACATATAAATACCCAACGAAAAATAGAGATAAATATTCTATTCTTCTAAACAAATGTAAAATCGCAATATTAGGAGACACTGTCTTGGTTAAATAAATTCCAGACACCACAGATATTGCTCCAATAATTAAGAAGAGTGCAATTGATCGAGAAACATTTTCAGAAAGTATTCGTTTTATATTTTTAAATAAAGGCAATGCAAAAATAATTATTGCAAGTAAAATCAGAAAATCTTCTAATCTCACTGCTACATAAATTCCAGGTATCTTTATGGCAGGAAATTTTGAATACAAAGGTATAACTATTAGCAATGATGTAAGAATGAATTTAAATATTTTTTGCATATTTTATTTCTCTAATTAACAACAATGTTGAAACAAACGACAAGACTAGCACGATCTCTCTGATCCAAATCAGGCTTGGAATATATTTTACAATAACTTTATGCCTCCATCTCACACCATCTATTACAGGTACGTACTCTTCAGTTTTTGGTTCAAAACCATTAATATACAGACTTTCTCTCAGATGATGTACTATTTCTTCCAAAAAAGTACTTTTCGTTTGATCTCTGATAATTGCTTGGGCTTCTTCAGGTGGATAATTTAGTCTCGGAGTAAAGATACCAAAACCTTTATTAAATTCTTTTTCGTAATGGGTAATCACTTCTGCCCTACTTAAATTTGTGTAATAACCTCTTCTGAAAGTACTTTCTACGTCTGCCGGTTCAAAAGATTGAACAAACCCAGCAGGTGGCTTTGGAAATTCAGGACTTGGCAGCGAAACATAATAAAAAAGTGGCATAAACAGAATTAATATCAGAACATTTAGGAATTTGTACATCTATTGAAACAGCCTGGCCCTCCCAAGTTTGTAATTAGGATTTTTGTTTTTTCTTTCACCGATTAATTTAGCAGGGACACCGCCAACAATTGTAAACGGTTCGACATCTTTAGTAACTACTGCTCCACCGGCAACCACTGCACCTTTTCCAATTTTAACCCCAGGCATTATTGTGACTCTAGGACCTATAAAAACATAGTCTCCAATTTCAACTGGAGCAACAATAGCTGAGAAGTCTTCTTTTGACAAGTCATGTTCTGAATTATAAATTAAAACTTGAGAAGCAATATCTGTATGACTCCCAATTTTTATTTTGTCTCTACCATCTAAAAATGCGTGGTCTCCAATGATTGTATCTTCTCCAATTTCAATATTTCTCGGATCGAAAAAATTTGCCCACATATGAAAGGTTGAACCCTTTCCGATTTTAATGCCAAAAAATCTGTACTTTATATTTCTGACTGTATGAGATGGAAAGTGACCTATCCATCTTAAAAGCATTAACTCGAAGTCTAACCAATAATTAGATATTCTATTACTAATTTTTGGCAAGGTCTCTTTTAAACTTAATTTTTTACCGTTTTTGTCTTGTAGCATTTTCAATTACTTCTAAAGTTTTCTCTGCACATTTTTCCCAACTAAATTTTTTCAATTGTTCAGTTCCTAAGTCTACTTGTTTATTATATTCTTTATCTGTCATTTTTAAAACTTTTTCAATACCATCAGCAATACTTTCAATGTTATTTGGATCGACATAAATTCCAGCATCTCCTGCAACTTCAGGGATTGATCCAACTCTAGAAACAATAGCAGGAACTCCACAACCAAAGGCGGACAAAATATCTAACCCAAAGCCCTCCCAAAAAGATGGCATAACAAATATTTTGGCTCCCTTAATTAGTGCAGGTTTTTCTTCATCAGTTATAAAATCTGTAAATATAATTTTGTCTTCAAGTTTTAAATCTTTAACTTTTTTCTCTAAGTTTTCGTACATCCAACCTTTTTTACCTGCTATAACAAGTTGTGGCAAATCAGAAAGGCCACGAGACTTCCTAAGTACTGCATATGAAGAAATCAAACCGCCGACGTTCTTAGAGGGTTTCAGAGTGCTTAGAAACAAAATGTAGTCCGAAACTATAGAATACTTATTTTTGACCTGTCGTACAAGCTTTTCTGAAATGTTCAAATTATATTTTTCTTTATCGTAGCCAAGATGCGTAACAGTAGTTTTTTTCGAGGCTTGGGGATAATGTCGTACAATGTCTTTTTTGGTGGCTTCTGATATAGTTAGTACCTGTTTGGAGACAAAAATAGATATAGCAGTCCAGTATTTCAACTGCCAAAACACTTTTTTTTCAAATTGCCCCGAGAATTCGAGGTAACCTAGGTCCATTATTGAACATACTCGGGGTATTGTCAAGAATAGCGCTGTGTAGTGACTTGGAGAAAATAAAATTTCAACTTTTTCTGGGTTTTTCAAAAGGTGTGGAGCAAGTTTTGTAAGTATCCAAAGACCTCCTCCACTTATGACTTTATACTTAAAATTTTTTGTTTCCTTTGGAAGGTCTCCAAGTGGTTCATTTTTGAGATAAACTATGAGATCATGTTTTTCTGGCCTCAATTCAATAAGTTTTTGTAAACCCCACAACATCTCAAAGGCATATTTATTTACACCTACTCTATTTTTAACATTTGCTTCATTCCCATCAATACCAATTATCATAATTATTTAAATTGTAGCATTTCGTTTTGATCTTAATAAACTAAATCCAAGTAAAGCAATTAGCACAATCCCTAGATAAAAAGATACTGTTTTTGCAGATATAGAATCTGATATTCCCCCGATAAAATAAGCAGCCAACACATACGGAATATTTTTGATCATATTAAAAGTCGAAAGTGTGGTCGTTCGAAATCTAGATTCTGTATTGTTGTTAATTTCGATCGATGACAAATTCCCAAAAACACTTTGCAGAGATGATCTGAATATCAAAGATAATCCTCCAACAACTAAGCCAACGTATGGTGAGACCAAATAAGAAACTGCGGTTAAAGCTCCCACAAATACAATTGATTTGTTGACACCGAACGTCTTTTTAATAAAGCTTGTTGACTGAGATGCAAAAGCTGAAAATATGAATATCACTGACCACAGTATTCCCATCTGTTTATCAGTAAAGCCAAATTCAAAGCTTAAAAAGCTGTCGACCATTTCACTAGATATCACTGCAATGAATCCAAAAGACAGCAAAATTATTGTTTGTCTTTTGACATCAATATTTTTAAATAACTGGAAAAGACCTTCTTTCGTTTGTTTTAAATAGTTTGCAAAAGAAAATTTGACAGTATCCACATCAGGCTCGACTAAGAAAAATGAAGCAGCTAAACCTATTGTGTAACCAAAGGCATTCAAGATAAACGGCAATCTTGGATCAAAACCGTAAACAAACCCACCAATAACACTACACACAGCAGGAGCAAAAAGTGAAATAGAACTAATGTTTGATATTACCTTGTCAAATTTTCCCTCTTCTTTGTCCTGTTTTAGAGAGTCGAATACTAATGCTTCAAGTGTGCCTGAATAAAACGCGCCTCCTACACACATCACAAAAACAGAAATCAAAATCACGTTAAAACTAGGAGCAAAAGCCATCATATAAGCACCAATCGCTTCAAGCAAAAAGGCTAGTATCAACGTTTTCTTTTTTCCAAAAAGATCAGCTACTGCACCGGTTGGAATTTCAGCCAACGTCATAGTTACAATGAGAACAGTTTCAATTATTCCAATACCTGCATAATTTGTGAAGCTTAAGTAATAAAAGATCCAGATTCCAAGCCAGAACCAAGTGTTTTTAGCAAAAGTCAGGATATAGGCAATTGTGATATTATTTTTCACTTGCCTCCTTGTAAACTTTTAGTGTTTCTTCTGCAGTCTTTGTCCAAGAGAAGTCTGCCACGCGTTTTAGACCTTTTGCAATTAAAGTCTTAGGCTTTGAAAGGGCTTCTTCTATGCCATCTGCAATCGAATTAACATCATAAGGATCAACCAAAACTGCAGCTCCTCCTGCAACTTCTGGCATGCTAGAAATATTTGATGTAACAACAGGAACTTCACAGTTAAATGCATCAAGAACTGGAATACCTAAACCTTCATAAAGAGATGGAAAAACTAAAGCGCTTGAACCAGTCAATAAGGCAGAAAGTTCATCATCAGGCAAATGTCCAAGAAATCTAACACCTCTTTCATCCTCAAGTTTGGTATTTATCTTCTCCCCAACAATAATTAATTTTAAATTCTTACCATATTTAGACAAATGATAAGCATCAATTATACTTTGAGTATTCTTTCTGGGGTTGGCTCCTATCGCAATTATGTAATCTTCGCGAATTGCATATTTCTTTTTGATTTCTTCGACCTCATTAGATTTGGATAAATTTGGAGCCTCATAAATAACTCTAATTTTATTTTCATCAAACCCTAATTCAATCAAATCATTCTTGGTGGCAATACTTGGGACAATAATAATTTTTGATTCTTTATTAACCCACTTTAACCTTTCCTTGTGTGTTTCCACTACTAACCTTGGGGTAATCTTTGAAAACTTCAAGGCTACTAAATCGTGCACCGTTGTAACTTTATTCATTTTAGATGGTGGCTCTGCCCAATCTGAAGTATGAACAGCATCAACCTGCCCAATCAACTTTTCAATTGGTAATATATGCAATTTATTCCAAACAATGTCAGCAATTCTGGGTGGAATCGGAAAAGTTTTTACAGTAGTTCTTGGAGTCAATCCTAAATCATTAATCTTAAATCTTAAATCTTTAATCCTACGGAGTGATCCACCATACAAAACATATTCGTTTTCTGAATCAATTTTAAGTAAATTACGAACCAGATTCTCACGATAATGAGAGACTCCTGTACCATAAATTATTTGAGATAAGTCAATTGCGTAGCGCATATTTATACAGAAGCACTCCGTTTAGATTAACTTCTGATACCTTATTATAACCTAAATCTTCTATGTATTTACGCGTAGAATCGCTTTTATCAAAAATCTCCCAGACGTATCTGGAGAGCCAGATAGTAGATTGGTCACTAGTCAATTGGTTCTTAGAAATAATATTCTCTCCTTTGTTGTAATACACCAAAGCTTCTTTTTGGGAATTGGCAGGAAAAACAATTTTCTCATTACTAATTAGTTTTGCCACACCTCTCCAATCCTCACGCTGAAACTTTGGCATAAATAAATACCTCCCTGTAGCGATCAGATTAATTATTAATATCACTACTACAAAAAATTTGCTGCTGCTCTCGGACAGTAGCAAGTAAAAAGCCGGCAGGATAAACAAGTATCTAAAATATGTAAGAGTTGGTATATACATCGACAACATGATCCCAAAAACCAGTGACATTCCAAACCAATACCACATCAATTTATTTTTGGCTTTTCCAATTACATACATAAATATCATGGAAATAATTATTATGACGACGGCGTATATTAATTTATTATCAATATTTACTCTGCCGATCATAAATTTGGTTGGTATAAGTGCAACATTTTTAAGAGTAACTGGACCTAATATGTTCCACCAAGCAGAAGAACTAGCTTTTAATGCAAATCCTGCAGTCAACTGCTTAATCAAAAATGGCAGCCAAGCAGCAAAAATTATAAAAAAGGGGATACACGACTTAATAAATTTTTTAGTTTCGCTACGATTATTTAAAAAAGTAAAAATAAATAGTACTGGCAATATTAAAACTGAAACATAGTCAGTCAAAAATATTAAAGGCAAAAGAATAGAAAATTGAATCCATTTCTTTTGTATAAAAACCAAAACTAAGTAACAAACTAACCAAGTAACCATTGCATACATCCTTGCTTCTTGTGAGTAATAGACATGAAGTCCTGAAGTAGCTAGAAATAAAGCAGGAACGATTGGCCATTTCAGTTTCAATTCTTTAGCAATCAAATATACTGTGTAAATTATTAATAAACCAAAAATAACTGAAGGAATACGCATAGATATTTCAGTGGTACCAAAAACTAATGACCAACATCTAACAACTAGATAGTAAAGCGGAGGGTGAAAATCGGCAGGCATGAACTTACTAAAAAAATCTGCAATTGGCATTTTGGCAACAAGTGCAGTCGTGGCTTCGTCAAGCCATAGAGATTGGTTAAGTGAAATTAGTCGAAGCACCAATCCTAAAAGTAGAATTCCGTATATCATTTTGATCCTTTTTTAGTAAACATGAAATCAATTATACCGACGCAGATACCTGCGTCGAAAACTATTTTAAAAATTAAATAGGCAGGTAGCATATAGTACGTAGCACGTAGAATACCTAGGACAACAGATACAGGTAGTGAACTTCTTACTAAGCCAACTAAGTAACCAAGTAACCCAAATTTATACTTTCTTTTTCCTACCCACTTTGCATGGTTATATATTTCCTTCAGATTATCTGGATTTTTATGGAAAAATATTGCCTTCTCAGCAACTGTTGCATCGTAGCCTAATTTCTCAGACAAACTCCAATCGTCGTTGTAGCCGCCGGCAGTAAACCCGCCAACTTTATCAAATTCAGACTTTAAAATTGCTCTAAACACTTTTTGGGTATTAGGATAATTTTTTGGGTGTCTTCTTTTGTTTACCCAACCTTCGTTAACGTTATAGCATCTGGCAAAAACTTTGTCCCAGTTACTAACTATTTCATCTTTAGAAAATGTACCTTTTGATTTACCACTGATTATTGGTTTGACCAACATTTTTAAAAAGTGTCTGTCAAAAGTCATGTCGCTATCAACAAAAACCAAAATATTGCCCTTAGCAATTTTTGCTCCTTCATTTCTTGCCCCTCCTGCTCCCAAGTGTTTTGTTTTTAATGTTCTGAATTGGAAACTGGAAATTGGAAATTGGAAATTCTGCAAAACTTCATAAGTTTTGTCAGATGATCCATCATCTACTACTACTACCTCAAAATCATGAACACTCTGCTTAGCAAGAGAATTTAAGCAATCTAAAATTACATCTTCTTCGTTGTATGTTGGTATTATTACAGAAATCATTTTGTTAATTTAAATAAAACATATCCTTCTCCGATATCACTTAATCTTTCAATATTATACGGCTTAAAAACATTTAATTCCCAAGGATTATTATTTCCAAAATCATAATTGTTAATAGCTAAAGCATATATTTTGTCAACAGACTGATATGTAACGTCATTCTGAGGTTTTTTGCCATACACATACTGAACAAAATAACGAAGGGTATAAGCACGTGTATCAAAATCATATAACGTTACTAAATTAAAATTATTATCAGCACTCTCAGAAATAATTCGCGAAGTATATTTAAGATCATTATATTTCAGTCCATTTTCCATACCTACTGGTCTGTAAAGATTTATTAACGAAGAATTAAGATTCACGAATAAGTACAGGCATCCAAACAAATATGCTGCGAACTTATTCTTTTTGTAAATATTCCAAACAATAATTGATATTAGTATTAATACCACTGGCCAGAACTCCAAAAAATGATAATAGATAAATCCAGCATCTGATTTTCCTGAAAAAGTATCTAGTGCATATTGCCACAACGAATTTAAGTGATAAAAGTTATGTCTCAGATCAAACAGAACCTGTGTTATATCGCCGATTACGCCGCCCACAATAAAAAGTAAGGTGTTTAATAGTTTTTGCTTCGAAAATTTAACGATGAAAAACAAAACTACTAATATCGCGATTGCGTACAAATATTCAAGCCCAAACCCAATCCCCGACAAAAGACCCAGCAGTACAATATCAAATGATTTGGCTCTTTGTTTCACAACCTTCCAAACTAAATAAAAACTTAAAATTCCCAAAAGTGGCAAGTAATTTAAAACCCAAATAAACATAGAATGGTAAATCATGTATGAATTAAATAAGAATAAAATCGAAGAAATAGTTGCAATTTCTTTTCCAAACATCTTTTTACATAGAATATACAAAACCAATCCAGTAAATATATTAAAAAGACAAAAATAAATTGTTATTAAATACGGGTCATATTTAGTAGCAAGAAGCAAGGGAACAAGCGAATAGTTAAACAATGCAGAGGTATATAATTTGTGGCCTAAAGAATTTGCTCTAAAATATTCTTGACCCAATAAAGATGGTTTATCCTGTATGTAATTTGCTGAAACAATCAAACTTCTTGCCTGTTCTGGGCCAAATGTAACTCTATTTTCAAAATTATAAAACCTAACAAACATGGCAAGAGTAAAGATACTAAAGAGTATTAAGTATTTCTTCATATTGTTTAGCAATACTATCCCAACTAAATTTTTCTGCCTGCTTTCTAGGTTTGTATTTCCAATCAGTACTTAGTGCCTTTTCGATAGCATTTGCATACGCATCAATGTCGGTTGGATCGACAAATATTCCAGCATTACCTACAATCTCGCGTCGCATAAGATCATCTGTCGCAACAACAGCAAGACAAGAAGCCATAGCTTCTATCAATACAATTCCAAATGATTCCCATGGAACTGTAGGAAAAACAAAAAGATCAGCCTTATTGTAAATTTCAGGCATCTTATCATTTGTCGTTTCCACCACTTCAAATCTATCTTTTCCCAAAGTCTTTAATCCCAAATTGATAATCTCCTGTTTTTTGTCTCCCCCTCCTCCAGCTATTATTAATTTTGCATCCTTTAATTTTGAAACCGCCTTAATAGTTAAATCGTGTCTTTTGTTTTCAGTAAATGCTCCAACTGCCAAAACTGTCTTTAGCTGTTGGCTTTTAGCTTTTGGTCTAACTACAAAACGACCCAGATCAACTCCATTTGGAATTTTGGCTACTTTTACAATCGGATTTATTTTTTTGGCCCAGTTTACTGCATAATCAGAAAGTCCTATAAAATAATCAGGAAAAGCATATAAATTTAACCTATCATCAAGCCCTATTCCAGATTGACCGGAAACTATCATTTTAGAACCAGTTAACCATGTTAAAACTCGAACAACAAAAACTTGTAATCTTCCATTGGTGGGAATCACAACATCATATTTCTTAGATAAATTAATTTTTGTTGAAATATCAACTTCATGATTTTCAGAAAGTCTTTTGGCAAGTTCTGAAACAAAAGTTTCAGCACCTCTGTTTACCTTAAACTGATATTTGTTGATAATTGCAATTTTCATAAGTAAAATTCATAAATGTTACGATACCCAATACCCTCTAAAAAATAACGCTGATGCAAAAACTAGCAATGCTATAGAAATTATATTATATATGACAAAACCAATGCCTTTTAATCGAGTAGCTAAATAAATATAAATTGGGAAAACTACTAAAATGTATCTTGGTAAAGATTGCAAAATTCCACCAGCCAAATAAAAGTATGCGTTCGTAACCATATAGAGCCAATATATAATTTTTACTTTTTTGTAAGAAGATAATATTATTGCAATCAAAAATACTAAACTTCCAAATTCAAAAACTGATATCAAATAAACAAACGGGCTATCATAAAATGGTTGTGGACCAATTAGTAGATTATGGAAACCACTTAAAAAGGCTTTTATTGGACCGAGCAATGAAAACGACTTACCCCACACTGGCCAACTGTGTAAATAAATCAAGGGATCTCCGATCGTAATATAATTATATAAAGAGTATCCTATTAGGCCCAATGGAGAAAATGCAACGATCCAAGGTATTTTTTTGGTATCAATAAAATATTTAAATCCTTCAAATATCACAATTAAAGGCAAAACAATACCAACTATACGAGTGGCAGATGCTAAAAGCGCAAACAATGTCGCCATAAAGAAATTCTTTTTATTCAAGAACCAAAAAACAGACAGAGATAAAAATAAATACAAAGATTCCGGATAATAACAAAACAAAAAGTATGAAGTTGGAAAAGTAAGCATTAAAATTACAGTTTTAAACGATGTAGTATCATCAAATTCTACTCTCACAATTTCAAATAATAGCCAAATCGAGCCAATAGAAAAAATAGCCGCCAAAAATAATCCGGAATACACAGCATTCATGTTTGTTAGCAAAGAAAAAGATTTTATTAACAATGGAAATAGTGGGAAAAAAGCTCTCAAATTATAGATACCTTTAATGAAATATCCATTTTGCACTATATCTAAATAGTTTCTCCCATCAGCATTTAATCTGGGTGACACTAAACTACGAGATGACAACTCTATATCAATAGGTAATTCATAGCTAGTTCTGTTATCTAAATAGTTAGATGATACTTTCTGTATAGCGAAAGATAAAGCAAAAGAAAATAGAAACAAAAATAATATTTTTATATATATATTTTTAAACATGTTAGTTCTTCCTACACAATTCTACCTTCTTCTCAATGATCTTGCATTCATAAAACTTGTCTACAAAAAGATATAGCTCTGGAAAAATTTTATCCCTTTCCCCAATTACTACTGCCTCGGGCATTTTTGATTTTAAATCATTTAGTATTTTATCTTTGTTATTATCATAACCTAAATACCATGGAATGTATGGAATAAGCGGCTTTGTAGCAGGAAGTGTATTTGTTAAAGCGTATATATTGTCCCAATAGTTTATAACATAAATACTAGAATATTGATTAGAGATTATAGAATTTTGAACTTTCTGGACATCAGATTCAAAAAAGCGAGTTCCTCCCCCCAAGTTCCTCCAAATTCCTATAAATATAAACCCTGTAAATAATAACGAAGTAAATAATTTAAACAGTATATTTTTCTTTGAAAAAATAAATGTTGCAAATGCAATCGCCAAAAATGGTAATGCTGGTTGAAAATGAAACAGTTCCCATCTAGGACAAACTCCCATTGCACCAACAATGGCAAAAATAAGTACTGTGTACTCTGCACTAAGTACTGCAACAAAAAATGGAGCAGACGCGAACAATAATTGTTTTAAAGTAGGTAAAGATATCTGCCCTACTGCATTTGGCAAATACAATATTCCAAATTTAATTGCCCAATTGTAGTAATCATCTAAAATACCAAGATAAGCAAAAAGTATCAAAGGTACCAAAAGTACCGATATCGATCCGATTACAAATTGTTTAGATCTTTGTACTATGTACTTTGTACTATGTACTATTGCAATTACTACGGGAATTGCAAAATAAATAAATGTTTGTTTAGTCAAAAATCCTAAAGCAAAAGTAACTCCAACCCAGACATATTTTCCCTCTCTTACAAAGAGATACAACAAGATTGCAAAAGGAGTAAGAGCCAAATCAAACCATAGACCATTGCCCTCAAACACAAAGGATAAAAGAATGTAGGTTAAAGATGACAGATATGCATTTTTTTTGTTCCAAAACTTTTTAGCTACAAAATAAGTTAAATAAGTATTAGTGGCGATTAAAATCCAAGTATAAATTTTAAGCTGCAATATCCCCACACCGAAGAGTTTGTAAAAAATTGCCAAATCTAAAAGCATCAGAGGGTTATGAGCAATAGCGATATCACGATAAGGCAACCAACCTTGAAGCATTAAATACGGCCAAGCCAACATCTCCGGCCATGCAGTGAATGTTAAATTAGTCATATTTTCTTCTTGCTTCTAGAAATAAATCAGTTGTACCAGATCCTATCATAAGCTCAGCGTCTCGTTCTAATTTTATACCACTAAAATCGTTACTACCACTTTCGACTCTATCCAACACTTTGTACATTGATACTTTCTGCCAATTAGGAAATTCTTGCCAAGCAATTTTAGGCAATATTGATCTTCCTCCAAATATGACAAAAACAATCAAATAAAGAATAAAAGTTTTAAAGCTTAATTTTGGTAGTAACATCCCAAGATAAATCATTAAATATAAAAATGGCATATATAAATAATAAATTTCTCTTCTATTAACAAGCATCGCAGCAGGTGTCAAAGTGATAAAAACCGTTGCCAATAGCGGCAAATAAATATATTTTTTAAAATACACAAGAAGTCCCACTAATAGGATTAATATTTTGTAATCAATAAAAAACAAGTATCCTCCAAACAAATCAATTATTCTTTCCGCTGGAGTGTAAACAAAATTATCTCCTAATATTTTTTTGGTGACAAAAAAATATCCTGCATATATCCCAAACACAGCTGACATTAATAATAGGTAAAATATTTTTTTGCGATCAAGTTTGTAGAATAAAGATATCGAAAACAAAACAAGAGGAACCGTAACGGCTGTTTCTTTTGAAAAAAGAGCAAAAGCAAACGAAATTACTGAGAGATACAATTTCTTTGGATAATATAAAAAAAAGAAAATCGTTAAAATACAAAATGTAGCTAATAAATTTTCATGGATATTTGAGTAATAAAATAGATAATTCTTGTTAAATATTACACTGACAAAAAACGAGGCAAATTCATTTTTCGTTAATTTTCGAACAACAAAGAATAGTAGCATTAAATTAATTGTATTTGTTAAAAACATAGCGACATCAAAAGCAAAGTGATTAATTCCAAATGTTTTTTGCAAGAATGCAAAGGCGACAAAACCTACCACCCTAGTAAATTCATTCATATCACCATGAATAATAAAATCAGGAACAAATTGAATTATTGAATGATTTCTAAAATAAGCAATTTCAAAGAAGTCATCAACTGAAAAATAAGCGTTTGTCCTGACCGCATAAACAAGATGAAGGAAGCTAAGAAAAACTAAGCCAACAATATATGGTTTAATACCCCACTTTTTCATTTTTGAACAACCTCCTTAATTTTTTAAACGGAGTCACAATCATTGACTGTAGTCTGTAGACTGTAGACATTACAGCCCATGGTGAAGGAACAATTTCTGGTCTCTCTTTAAAAAACACTTCTGGATAATAAAAATCTAGAGAAAAACTTAAACCTAATTCATGCTTTATTTTTTTCTTTCGTTTTGGAACATTAACAACCGAAGCTTCATATGAAGTTCGAGACAAAAAAGTAGTGTGTAAATACGGAGCATCAACAAATTTAAAAGTATTTCTGTCTTGGATTTGTTTACCGTCTTTATCTGCCCAGCCCCACACTCCGTGCTGACCTTCTGAATGCAAACCTTCAATACTTCTTTTTACTGCTCTTAAATTAAAATGCCCTAATTTGTCTCCAAATTTATATCTTCCTGCATTATCAGGCTGCTTATGAAAAATATCGCCTATTACGTTGACCGTCGGAACCACAATACTTTCCGTAGGAGTTCTTGTATTACTTGTAATACTTTTTATACATGTAACTACTTGTGTTATGGATTCCTTCCACCATATTTCATCATCGTCGACAACAATAAACCAATCGGCTTCCGTTACATCTAGCATTGCCTGCCTTGCTGCCGGAAATGTCTCTGAAGTAACTGCCCCATATTGCCTTAAATCAATTTTGTCCCCATATTTTTCCTTAAGCAATTTTGCAATTTCCCATGATTTATCAGTTGATCCAGTATCCCAAAGCAAAATTTTATCAACGTGATCAATTACTGAAGTAACTGAAAACCACAGCCATTTTTCACTATTTTTAAACAATGTATGTGCCCAAACTGTAGATTTAAGATTCATGTTTATGATTTAAGAATTCTTTAGAACTTCGTATTAGACCCTGTAGCAATTTGTGACTGGTATCTGCCTGCAATTTAATTTTCAAATACTCTTCATTAGGTAAATATTCAACATCTAATGCAATAATTAATTGATTTTTTAATTCTGTCAATGATCCTTGAGCCAAATAATAAAATTGAATTTTCTCCTTATAGGATTGTCTTCCAAATCCTTCTGCAATATTCGAGGTAATCGACACAGCTGCTCTATGCATTTGATCGACAAGGGAATACATCTCGTCCCTTGGAAAATACTTTGTGCATTTATATATCAAAAGTACAAGTTTATGACTCTCTTTCCATGTCGTTAAATCTGTAAAATCCTTTATTGCTGTCATAAATCTTAAATCGTATATCCTAAATCAATAAACTACACCTACGATACTATCATTTTATCCTAAATGAATTAAAATAACATATTAGATAATATTGAATATATGTGTGGCATATCAGGCAAGATAAACTTTAACAAGAGAGAAGTTACTAGATACCAACTTCAACAAATGACTTCCAAAATAGCGCACCGAGGTCCTGACGCAACTGGATATTTTATTTCACAAAAGAAAAACATCGGTTTTGGCCATAACAGACTTGCGATTATTGATTTGTCAAAAAAAGGTAACCAACCCATGAGTTACCTAGATAGATATACTATTGTTTTCAATGGAGAAATTTATAACTATAAAGAAGAAAAGGAAAAACTTACAAAACTTGGTTTCATTTTTAACTCGAATTCAGACACTGAGGTTATCTTAGTCCTTTACGCAAAATACAAAGAGAAATGCCTTGCTCACCTAAGAGGAATGTTCGCCTTTGCCATCTACGACACCCATGAAGAAACAATATTTATTGCAAGAGATAGGATCGGTAAAAAACCATTAAAATATTTTGCAAATGAAAATTGTTTTATCTTTGCATCAGAACTTAAGGCAATACTCACTCAGCCAGAAGTTCCAGTATCTCCCGATAGTCTTGCTATACAGAAATATTTTCTATATGGTTATGTACCAGCACCACTTACAGGTTTCATGGGGATTAAAAAACTTAAACCGGGGCATTATATAAAAATTGATATCAAAAGAAAAATAATATCCAATAGAAAATACTGGGAACCAAGGTTTATAGACAAATTAAATTTAAGTGAAAAAGAGTGGTCAAATAAAATACTAGACACCCTTGAAGAATCTACGAAATTAAGAATGATTTCAGATGTTCCAGTTGGAGCATTTTTATCAGGTGGAGTCGATTCTTCTGCAGTTGTAGCGATGATGGCTCTCTCCTCTTCGAGTCGCATAAAAACTTTTACTGTCAAATATAAAAATAAAAAATGGAGTGAAGAAAAATACGCCAAAATTATTGTCAAAAAATACAAAACTGATCATACAGAAATTTTGGCAAAACCCACAGATATTTATGATCTGCCAGAAATTGCATATCAATATGAAGAACCATTCGCAGATAATAGTGCGCTAGTTTCTTGTATGGTCAGCAGAGAGGCAAAAAAATACGTAACTGTAGCATTAAATGGCGATGGAGGTGATGAAAATTTCGCAGGCTATCCTAATAGATATATGAGACTTAAGAGGGATGTAGATTATGGGTATTGGATTTCAAAATTAAGACCTCTTTCTGCTTTGAAAATTAAAAAGGTTTCAAACTTTTTAGATAAGTCAAAGTTGCCACTCTATGAAAAATTTGTTTCGTATAATCAAATATTTCCAATAGATGAAATATTAAAATTTTCGAGTGGCGATCTCCAAAAAACACTAACTACAAATAACTTATATAAATACGTAAGAAAAACATTCAATAGCTTTACAGGAAAAGATATTAAAAATGCAGGACTTAAATTTGATCTTCAATATTTTCTACCAGACCAGCTATTAGCCAAAATGGATATAGCCAGTATGAGAAGTAGTCTTGAGTCAAGATCTCCACTTCTAGATCACAAAATGATCGAACTTGCCTGCAAAATTCCATTCAATCTAAAAGTTAAAAATGGTGAATCAAAATACATATTCAAAAAAGCATTAGAAAAAATTGTTCCAAAAGAAAATCTATATAGACCAAAAATGGGATTTACAATAAGTCTTGAAGATTGGTTCAAAGGAGATTTAAATAAATATTTTAGAGAAAAAATAAATAACAAATCATTACTAAATAACTATATTGATTTTAATAACATCACCTTGGACAATTATCAAAAGAAATGGAGTCTTCTAATGCTTGAGCTTTGGCTAGAAAATTATTTTTCGAACCAATAATATCTGATTACTATCACCCAAGTATAAATTACTAGAATAGAATTTGTAATACCATAAGTTAAAGTGGGACCAACTGCACCATATTTTGGAATGAAGTAGGAATTCAAAAGAAAAATTGCAGCTAACTGAAAAAATGAAAAGGCTCCAATATAGACGTTTTTCTTCATAGCATAGATAATTGCAGCCACAGATGGAGCAGTTAAAATAAATGGGATCATTGATAAAGTTAGAGCCTGAAAAACAGGAACAGAATCAATATAGTTAGGAAAAATAATCATCATGAATGGTTTTGCAAAAATTACCCAGAGAATGGTCAACAAAATTATTGGTATTAAAGCGAGTGATGCTTTTATTAGATATTCTCTTTCTCTGTTCTTATCCCCCATTGATGCCAAACGCGGTGCAAGTACTGCAGAAAAACTAGCAGTAAGAATTACAATGAATGAAGACAGCCTTGAAGGAATTGAGTAAAGCGCAGTCACAGATGCCCCAGAAATGCTTGCCAGCATTTGTATATCAAGGCGACCTGATATTGAGGAAATAATTCTATTAACCCCTATCCAACCACTAAATTTTAATAAATTTGAGTAAATTTCTTTGGAAGGTTTTGAAAATATAAATTTATATTTAAGAAAAGTTAAGCTAGCTAACAAACTTACGACAAACCCCAATATTGCAACTGAAAATGATGAGTACAAGCTGACAGCTCCAAAATATATAAATCCAAGTAGACCGACTAATCTAAACAAATAATAGGTATTATCAACAATTACAGATTTTAAAAATTGTTTCTTAGCTTGTAGCACATAAGGAAAATACATTGGAACAAACAAAACAAAGGCGACAATTGCAGCCCAAATGGCAACCATTGGGTCTGCTGTTGCAAGCATAGATTTAGAGATAAAAGGTGCAAACATGATGACCAAGACTGATAAGGCAACAATTATAACAAGTCTAATAATTAAGCCTGCTTTTTGATATTCAAAAGATTTCTTTTCATCATTCTCTCCATCTGCCTCAGCGATAAAACTGACTAGCCCCGAGGTAATCCCAATATCAGAAAGTGAAGATATAATAACGACTAAATTCATAGCAGCAGAAAATATACCAAAGTCTTCTCTATTTAAAGCGCGTGCTACAAAGAAAGTAAAAAGAAATCCCAAAAATGCAGAGCCTAAATTACCGACAAACAAAACATATGTATCCATCGCAGTAGAAGAAAAAACCAATGTCTTAGCTTTGTGTATAAATTTATTCACCGTAGTATCCAATTATACATGACTTTACCCAGCCCTTGTTTTCTTCTAACCCATCAAGCTTCCCCACAGCCATATAGGTTGGCGACTCAGCAGAAGTTTTAAGCTCCAGCTTTACTTTGGACCAGTCCAAATGAACTTGGTACGTCAAGAGTAAAACTAAAATAACAAAAACAAATCTAGAGATTCTTATTGATACAAATTTAGATAAAAGCTGAAATAGACCAGTAGAAAATATTATTGTTGCCATAATTATCATATTATTTACGATAAACATCACCCTTTCAGGTGGTTCCCAGTTCATCGCCTGATAGGTAAGTCCAACAACTGCAACTGTGATCCCAATCATAAATCCAACCGACAGCAACATTACCAATTTTGGTTTTTCAAAGTATTTTGCCTTTCGATTAAGAAACACAAAAGCACCTGCAATTATTGTCAGAATAGAAATAACAAATGTTTTAATGTAAAGAAGGTGAATTAAATACCATTTTGAATATATTAGTGTTTTTGTTATTAAATCAGCTAATCCTGAAGGGTGGGTAACTGTTGCACTCCTTACTGCATTACCGGGAGCCAAACTCATTAATCCCAAAGACAGCACAGTAGATAAAATACCAACGGCGATTAGTCTTTTGCTGCTAGCCCTTGGCAAAATAAGATACAAAAATATAAGGAATAACAAGTTGGCCACTCCAAAGGCTTCTGAAAACCCAGTGGCAATAAACAATAAAATAAAGCCTATCAGATATTGGTATTTGCTAAATGGTTTATACAGCAAAAACAAAAAGGCATTTAGCAATATAAACGGAGCAAAATAATTTAATGATCCAGTCATCCAATAAAACGTCTGAATAATGTTTGGAGAGTTAATTAGAAAAAATATTGAAAGTAAAGAAAAAGGTAATCCCGTAATCAATATCAGTACATATTGAATTAAGGGTAATATTTTTGCACCCGTTAGTCCAAATAATTCAAACAAATCCAAAAAGGCTATGTATGAATATCTTCCTGTCCATCCCTTCCACCAAATAATTTGAGATTGCCAATAGCCATTATTTCGCAATAATATTGATGAGCAAAAATCATCCGCCCAAAATTTAACGTAACTACTAGTTGTTACTACATAGTAAACAGAAACCAAAAACAAAATAAGTATCGGACCGATCATGAACCAATTAGCACGTCTAATCATTTAGGCAGTTTGGTTTTACCGTCGCCTATACAAACCTGATGATCATAATTCCATAGTAACAAAGGCAATAATTCTTTTTCCTCTTGTGATGCATCACTCGTTGAGAATTTCAATATCTTATCTTTAAGCATTTCTTTCGATCGATTAAATGCATCTTCAACTGTTCCACCCTTAATCAGAACAGTTGCAATTTTATTTGATGGATTCAAAAACAATCCCGCCGTCTTATCCATTAGTGGTCTTGTAAACATTCCATCTTCAACAACAAAAACAAAATCTTCATTATAACCAATATATGCTCTGCAACCTTTTCTAACACTTTCAACGCCCAGTTTCTTCGCTGATTTACACGAACGGGCATAAACAATTGCATCAATCAAAATCTCAGAGTTTTTATTAGTTTCTACAAGAATTTCGTCATCATATCCACCAATTGAAGATTCGTTTCCGTGTCCATTCAATATTATTAATTTTGGCCCCACCTTCTTAACTATCGAATTAAATTCTGAATAATTTGCTCGTTTCATCTGTAAATCAATAACATCTAATCTAGCTTTAATTGCAACTTCAATAATAAATTTACTCCAATAAAACAAATAATCTGTGGTTAAATCGTGGTTTGGCCTAGTTATTAACATTACTTAGAAAACAAAACGCCACTTTTGAGTGACTGCAAATAATTTAGTTGCATCTGTATTATAGTGTTACCGATATCACTTCCATCTTTTACATTCTGAACAAGTTCATCCTTAGAAAAATCACCTTCAGATCCTATCGACATCCTTCTATTACCAGACATAGATTGTAATCTTGCTACGACAAGATCTTTAATTTCCTGATCACTAACCAATTTATTTTTCTTGCTTTTCATATAAAATTTAAATATTTAAGTTTTTCTAAAATTTCTATCGATAAATTTGTGTTATTGTCAGCCTCAAGTTTCGCGACCTTCCAAGAAATCGGCTCACCATTTAGGACCAAAACAACTTCTTCTCTAACGCCTAGGGGTAAATTATTATAAACGATATAAAACTTATCTTTTACATCTGCCATATCCAATATTGTAGCACATCGCGCAATCCTCGCGCAGAACCTCGCGCAATAAACTGTTCCTTTTTGCAACAGTTGATCTGACAATTCCATTATGCAAAATTTGCATATTGCACCAATCCAACTGTTTCCAAATTAGAAACAGTTGGAGTATATTTAATATATGGCAAAAGCAATTAGAAAAAATATTGTATACGCTTTCATTGACAGCCAGAATCTTAATTTAGGTACCTCAAAAGATATATTTAAGAACAAAAAACTAATCTACAAAGGTTGGAGGTTGGATTTTAACAAATTTCACAAATACTTGAAGAATAAATTTAAAGTTTCAAAAGCATTTCTGTTTATAGGATACATTAAACAAAACCAGAAATTATATAACGCACTTAAATCCTATGGTTATACATTAATTTTTAAACCCACCGTTATGGATAGTCACGGTATAGCAAAAGGAAATATTGATGCCGAAATAGTATTACATTCATCAGCCATAGAATTTAAAAATTATGACAAAGCTGTTATCGTCTCGGGGGATGGCGACTTTTATTGTCTTCATGAGTTTCTAGACAAAAACAAGAAGTTATTATCGATAATTATTCCCAACAGAAAATCTGAGTCATCCCTGTTAAATAAATATCAAAACTACAAAACTTTTCTTGTTCGAGATAGAGAAAAAGTAGAATACTCAGGTTTGAGGAAATAAAAATGGGAGGCGTAGCACATTGTCACATAGACAACGGGTCGTTTCTCCCTGATGATAGTCCATATTATACACTATTTTGTCAATTTCTGACAAGGAGTACAGCCCTGCCATTTTCTCTCTCATAATTATCCCCAGCCTTGAATTCATATTCACCCACAAATTTATAATTTGGTAGGATTTTCTGATTTTTTGGATTTTCAAAAATCTCCCTCCACTCTTCTCCCATATAGTAATTATCATCATCCATTTTGTAGGAAGTTAGATATATATAGTCAATTTTGGAGTCAGACCCCGAAAGATGATTCGGGGTTAATGGGAACCAAACAGTCTTCCTTTCTCCATACCAACTTCCCCAAGTATCAAGATTGGTAAGTATGACATCCTCTTTACCTGTAATTTCTTT
The DNA here is from genome assembly GCA_963784785.1 of Candidatus Woesebacteria bacterium. Taxonomy (GTDB): domain Bacteria; phylum Patescibacteriota; class Microgenomatia; order UBA8517; family UBA8517; genus JAUYMM01. The sequence goes on from CAWASW010000015.1 coordinate 97,761, forward strand.
TAATTTGTAGGACATTTCAGCATAAATTGGAGCCTTGCCAATATTATGCATTTTTCTCTCAAATCTAGAATCTAAAAATACTATTCCCAACGTCTGCCCTACTGCAAAAAATAAAACTAAAAATGTAGTTATCAATCCAACCATAACTTTTTTTGTTATTTTAAAATTGAATATTAAAAATTCATTGAAAATTGTAAATTGTAAATTGAAAATTTGTGTCAAAGTGGCTACTGCCACTATGTACACCAGTGGTACAACGGGATGAAGGTAACGGTAAAAGGGTATTGTTAAGGCCGTCACTAAAAATGTAAGCCCAGTCATGAATAGTACAGAAAAGTTAAATGGCGAATATTTTTTGCAAACTCCTATTACAAACAATACAAATAGATATGGATTCATTATCTGAGGCATAGCTTTATAGAAGTTATATAAGTTATAAAAAACTTTTTTTATAAGTATTAGCAGATTAAAATCAACCGTAGAACCACGTAGTGAATCAGAAACGGCCATGCCAGGTAAATTCTGTGTAACAGCAATCAGTCCTTGTTTTGAGAATAATGCGTAGAGTATTGTTCCAGCCAAGAAAGATATAAATGTGTAGACCGAACCTTTCTTCCAACTGAAGTTATTTATAAAGTAATAAAGAATCAAACCAAAAATATAAATTATTGCTTGAGGACGAGTAAAGTACATCAAAACCATAAATACTAAGCCAAGTACATTCCCCCACCACTTTTTAATTGACAGGAAATATGTTCCAGCTAGTAGTTCAAAAATAAATGGTGATTCAGAGGCCCCACTTGTAGCATATTTAATTAGATCGTAATTAAAACCAACTGCAACAATAGATAAAACTGAAGTTAGTCTATCTTTGTAAATCTTCTGTGTTAAAAGAAAAACAAAAAGCAAAGTTAACAAAAAAAAGAAAAATGAAGTCGCAATAACTGCAAAATCACCTATACCAAAAATTTTAAAAAACAAAGATATTGAATATGGCATTACAGGAGATATCCAATCAGACATATCATACCCCCAGAAATTAAACATTGAATTAAATTCATTATTTAATATCAAATTTCTTCCAACATCGGCATACTTAGCTGAATCTGAAAAAAATAAGTATAAATTATACATTTGTATAATAATTGTACTATTTAAAAGCACATATTCAAAGTTATGTTCAAATTAATAAAAAAATGTATAATCACACAATAAGCGTATGAAAATTAAAAAGTTAACAATAATCATCCCCTGTTACAACGAAAAGTCTACAATTCTTAAAATAGTCAAAAAAGTACTTGGGGTTACCATTAAAAAGATAGAAAAAGAAATAATCATAATCAATGATGGTTCTACAGACGGAACAAAGAATGAGTTGGCTAAAATTATTGGCAAAAAGAATATCAAAATTATTACAAAAAGAAAAAATGAAGGAAAAGGCGCTGCAATAAAATCAGCATTAAATATTTGTACAGGTGATGTAATCATAATACAAGATGCTGATCTAGAATATAATCCTGATGAATATAAAAACTTAATAGCACCAATATTTAAAGGTGTGGCAGATGTGGTCTACGGATCCCGTTTTATAGGTAGTGAAGCTCACAGAGTACATTTTTTCTGGCACATGCTTGGAAACAAACTACTTACTCTAATGTCAAACTCCATCACAAATCTTAATCTAACTGATATGGAAACTTGTTATAAAGTATTCACTAAGCAAATTGCCCAAAAGTTAAATTTGGTAGAACCTAGATTTGGTTTTGAACCAGAATTTACTGTCAAAGTTGCCAAATTAAAAGCTAGAATATATGAAGTTGGTGTAGGTTACTCTGGAAGAAATTATTCAGAGGGAAAGAAAATAAATTGGAAAGATGGAATTGTAGCTATATACTGTTTAATAAAATATAAATTAATTTAAGATGAGAAAATTATCACATTTTGAAGGAAAAGAACCACTCCTTGAATCACTTTTAAGAGATGTTCGTTTCTATATTGCTTCAAAGTATATTCCAAATAATTCTAATGTCGCAGACTTTGGATGTGGTTATAACGGTAAACTACTTAATAATATATCATCAAAAATTAAAAGTGGGGTAGGGTTTGACATATCTGTCAGTAAAAATCAAAATCAATCCAATATCAAACTGTACAAAGCAGATATAAACAAAAAAATTAACTTTAACAATACCAAGTATGATTGCATAACTACTTTAGCTGTTTTAGAACATGTCAAAAGCCCGAATCAATATGTCAAAAACCTAGTTGCAAAACTTAAACCAAATGGTGTTTTGATTATTACGACACCGCACAAAAGATCCAGGTTAATACTTGAAACACTATCGTTTTGGTTTGGGTTAATTAGCAAAGATGAGATAATAGATCACAAAAATTATTTTACACAAAGCAAATTGGAAACAATCATGAAAGCAAACAGTCTTAAAATTATCAAGCTAAATACATTTGAATTTGGATGTAATTTGTTATGCGTGGTTAAAAAATAGAAATATCAATCGATTTTAAATAACATACAGTTATCTTTTTGAAATTCTGGTTTTTTTTCAGATATTAATGAGCCTTCAATCTCAATTCTTCCATCAATATCAATATCTCTATGAACTTTTTTTGTATTAACGAAAGAATTCTTATATTGACTATTTAAATACAAATACTCAATGTCAGAAAAATCAACTTTTGATAAATCATTATCATTCTGGATAACAACAAAAGTTTTCTCAGAATCATAAAAGGAAGATGCGTAAGGATCCCAAAAATTAAGAGCTCTTGATTTTTGATTCTCAAGATATTTATAAGTTTCATAAACACAACCGATATTTTTACTCTTCAGGTCGTCGTATCTAAATGTTAAAAACAATACAGTGTTACTAATCCTAGAGTTCCAAGTACTCCATTGAATCGGATTCAATCTTATTCCAAACAGTGAAATTAACACAGCGATAATAGCGATGTTAGTGTTCTTGACTGCAACACGAGCAAAAAGCAAATATACAAAGATACTAATAATTAAAACGAACCGACTTATTTGACTTCCAAAATAAAAATTAGCAAGATAGATCAAAAAGATACTAATTATTAAAAAAATATCATTTTTTGTAATCTTTATATATCTAAATGCCAATGAGCCTACAAAAAACGATATTGATATTATCATACCGATTTCATTAATATAGTTAACATTAATTAAATTAATCAAATCTACAATTTTATGTCCAGATCTTAATTCATAGATAAGATTATCCATCAAAAGTGAGTAGGTACTATCAGACATTCCCCGATGCCCCAAATATAAAGGGTATACCGGATTACTATATAAAATTAGGTTTTTTAAATACCAAAATCCTCCAGATACAATGAATATTGCAGTGCATTTATAAACAAAACTAAATTTGTTACCTATCAATATCTGTAATTTTCTGTTTTTGACAAGTTTAACTAGAACGTAAACAAGTGCAGGTAAAAGGATAAACAAAGAAGTATACTTTTGACCAACTGAGTATGATGCAAATATTACAAACAAATAAATGTATTTTGAATCTGTCTTAATCATTAAAGCTGAAAAATATGACAAAAATTGATAAATCAATAAATTAACATCAACCAATCCTGTTGTCAGTATCAAAGAAATTCCGTGATTAGTTGAAATTAATATTAATATAGCCAAATTTGCAACTTTATTAGAATAATATTCTAAATTTAAAAAAGTATTAATTATATACAAAAAAAAGATAAAATTAATAATATACATAACATTTACAGATGCAGTATTTTCTGACAAAGAGTAAAGTATTGAAGCGTAAGATTCAGATGAGTAAGGTAGGCTTCCAAAAAAATGTGAGAAGGGAGAAAAGAAATGCACATAGCTACTATTCTGCAAAAGTGGAAAATTAATTTTTCCTAAAGACATCTCTTTAATTACAGGTAAATGATACGAAACAACGTCCCATTCAAACGGTACAATCAATGAATTAATAAAATAAAATGACAATATAGATACCAATATGATAAAAAACAATTTCTCAACCCTCGATTCACCTACAATATTATTGAACATGAAATGGACATGATTTTGAAAAAACAATACTATGCCCGCAAACAAGATTGGTAATATAATAATTAAATTAAAAGGTGAAACAAAGAATATTGATAACAAAAACCAAACAAGTGAATAAGCTATCTCACCTATAAAAAAACACAAAACCATTCTAAATAAATTATTTGTAATTTTTATTTTAGGCAAAAAAAGCCAACCCAATCCTATTGAAGAGATGACAAGCAATGAAACACTAAATAACAATTTTGCAACACTCATTTAGTCATTTTAAGCGCTACAGATCCACCTAGATATTTTAATAACGGAACATACGAAAACATCGAAGTTAGTTTGTCAATAATTACGATAATCGACAAAGGAATTTTATTAACAGGATAAATAAATTCAGATGTTTTATAAGACACTTTAAATTTAGAAAAAACACTACCAATAGACAATGGATTAATTGCCCATTCGTCTGGCGAATCTCCAAAAATTCTTTTTAAAATTTTATTTGATTTTATTAAATAAACTAGGGGGTTAAGAATATTTGGTTCATAAAAAAAGTTAATTCCCCCTTTTTTTAAGATTCTAAAAGATTCTTTAGAAATTTTTTTAAGATCTACGTGATGTAAAAAATAAAAACCACAGACCAGATCAATTGAATTTGGCTTAATACTTGTATGATATGCAGATTTAGTCAAAAACTTAACATTTTTATTTCTTTTGCATTTTCTTTGAGCGACATTTAAGATATCTTCGGATATGTCAATTGCCAATATACTAGAGTTCGGATACATCTCGGCTATTAATTTTGTATACTCTCCTGTTCCGCACCCCAATTCTACAATTTTAAAATTATCGCTATTAATATTATTATTAACAAAAGTTTTAAATTCTTGCATTTTCTTAGTAATTTTATATGCAGTGAATTTATCCTCGTAACCATAGTTTTTATCATAAACTTTGGCCATCAAATTAAAATGTCTGATCTCGTTACTCTCCTTTTTTGTAAGCTTATTTTTTAGCATCTTTAATTATCTTAATTATTTTATCTAAGTGTATAGTTTCGCCTGATCTGAGATTATTTTCAAGTAGGTATTTTAAATTTGAGACTATTAAAAATATACTAAGTGGTATCAAGTAAGATGACGACCTCACAAGTGAGCCTGACATTTCTCTCCACCAATCAAACATGAACGAAATACCATATATTCCCCCAAAATACATTAATAGGCTAGTAGATATGACAAGTCGAATAAATATGTATTCAGTGGGTTCATTTTTATTTATCTTTATTAAAGAAATAACATAAACAATAAAAATTAATCCAAAAGATTTGACGTAATAGACTAAGATATTCAAAAAAGATCCAGTAAATATTCCAACTAATGATTCAAAAACTATATCATTTGTCAGTTTAAATATTGTGGGACTACTAGCAACGGTTTTTTGAAAATAACCCCAAGATAAATACTGAGAAAGAATAATTACAAGCCCAAAGACAAAAATATAAAACATTTTTTTAAATCGTTTAAGTAAAATGGCCGTCAAAACTAACGATATGAATACGCATAACCAAATTGGTTCCAAGAAACGAATCCAAGATGAAGATGCTATTAACAGAAAACCAATTAAATAAAAATAATTCTTGCTAGTTTTCAGACCTAGTAAGATAATCATGGTGCCTAAAACCAAAAAAACTGTAAATGGAAGATTTGTGTATTCAATAAGAGATGTTGTAAAGATATCCTTATTAGAAATAGTAAACAATACAGTAGCCATTGATCCAGTAAGACCTACAAATTCGAATACTATAGAACCAAAAATCAATGCAAAAATTAACAAATCAATAGAATATATCAGCCCAACGGGAATATTGATATTAAGCGAGTACCATGATAAATGTGTAAGTGATGTGAAAGGTGGATACAGTAAGTAATAATATTTATTTTTATCATCGTATTTTGAAAGCTCATTCATATCAGAAAATTTATAACCAGATTGAAGTATTTTCGCTCGAGAGTCGTATAATGCAACAGCATCCCAATCAAGTGTTTTTTTGTTTAAATTAAAAATTGTAGAAATAGATATAATTAGAAATATAAAAAATACTAAAATAATATTTAGACGACTTAATAAATTTATTTTAATTTTTTCAGGATCTAATTTTTTGTCATTAATTCGAGTAATTATTATCAACACGACAGAAAGTATTAAAATAATAATATCTATTTTACCTAACAAACTAGTTAAAAAATTTGGTTCAATTATTGCAAATAATATTTTGATTGCAACATAACTCAATGATAAAATAGTAGTAGATAGAAATATTTTATTTTTCATAATACAAATTTACATTACTAGCTTATAGACATGCTTATCTGAAAAGACACCCACGTCAACAATATCAACATATTTTATTACGTTTGATCCATCAAACACAATTTGTTTATTCGTTCTATCTATCGTTGGCCATTCAGGCGAACTATTCGTAGGCGATACAATAACAAAATAGATATTATCAAAAGCAGAAAGAAATTCAGCATCCGACACTAATTTACCACTAATCAACGTTCTTGGAAAAAGAAAGTATCTATCAATTGGCTGATTTCCAAACAAAGGCCATTCATTACTTTGAGGTGGATGTATAATTGATGAATTATTTGGTGTCAAATTAACAAGTGCGTCAATATATAGATATTCTTTTCCAATTCTTTCGTAATACCCCTGCCTAGATTCATGTATAAACACTGGAATATTGACAATCGGATAAATAGACATCGAAATAATAATTACAAAAGAAAAAACATTAATAATTGTATATTTATTAAAAACATTTAAGTTATAAAATTTATTTTTTTTACTACTATTTTTTTGTTGCTTTAATGTACTCTCATAAACAGAGACAAATAAAGCAATTATTATTGCTATAAATATATAATTAATTGCTGATGTAGTTTTTAAAAAATCTGGTCTAATACCATAAGTCGAAAAGATATAATTTGAGTAATGTGACTGATCGATCAAAAGTATAACTCTTATAACGATTTCATAAAGCACAGTTAGTAAGGAGATTACAAATAATATAATGTAATGTTTAACCTTTAGATAATCTTTCTTGATAATATTTTTGGACCATACCAACATTATTAATAAATTCAGCAGTAAAAATATCCACAAATAAGCTTTTGTACCAATTTTTAGAAACATTTCAATGTGGCTGTTGCCCAAAAGTGACCAAAACTGGTATTTGTACCTAACCATCTCGACAACGGGACCTAAAACATAAAAAATCCAACCAATGAGTAACGTTTTTTCATCTCCCAGTATTTTAAATATACGATTTAACATTTATATTAAACTAATCCTTGTAATAAACATTCCAGACATATTCATATTTCTGATTTGCAAATGGAGGATCCGTTAAAGTAGTTATCGGACGATATCTAAATTTATCTCTGAATTTTAATGGATCTATCTGGGAAACACTATACGCTCCACGATTAAGTATTTTAAATTTATTATTTACTAATTCTTCTTCTGAAAAACTATTTAAGAAAGGTGATCTAACGAATACGTACCCTTTTTCAGGAATAGTATCAGCACGTATCACTTTTAGCACTCTATTGTGTATATGTTTAATATGAATTGGTATTTCATACAATACCTCCCAATTGTCTATCGATTCAATTGCATCTATGTATATCTCACTAGACCCCGTATTTACAATTACTGCAATCTGATCAGCTTCGAATCTTAAATATACAGAATACCAATCTCTATAGTTGATACTCTTAGCATAATCAGTTGGAAATTTCATGAAGACAATATTAATCATTAAAATAGTAAGGATTAGATTTACGGAATAATATAGTACTTTTTTTACTTTATATTTGATTAAATAGTAGTTGATAAAAATCTGAATTTGTGTAGTTATCATTCCTATGACAATTGATAATGAAAACATAGATACCAATATGTATCGCTCTAATACATATTTCCAAGGTATCAAAATACCTGTAAAGAAAACAAACACCAATAACCAATATATTATTTCCTTTTTAATCAAAAATTTAATATTTTTATTGACGAAGACCATTATTGCTGTAGCCATGGTAAATATTTTAATAAATGGACTAGTCGAATTTAATATTAATTGAAAATATTGACTAAAATTTTTGAGAATTAGATCTATATCAAATTTAAAATTCTCTACATATGCTACAGAGGAATCTATCGGTTTAGCTACATATCTTGTTATTAAAAAAAATGTTATTCCCGCACCAAATAGATATATCGTTTTTTTATAATCTTTATCCTTAAAGTACCAAGAAACCAAAACAAGCGGGAGCAGCGCGATTACTGATGTCTCTTTTATTAATAATGCAAAAAAATAAAATATTGTTATCAATATCCACTTTGAATTACTACTAAATAGATAGAAGTACGACATCAAGGCGATAGATATCAACTGATAAGGTTCAACTGGTCCTAATCGAATTATATTTTCAGTAAAGGAATAAGATGTAAAAAAGAAAACAGTTGAAATTAAAACTGTTGTTATACTACCGCCAGTTTTAATTAATATAGCTCCAATGAGCAATACTATAATCAAACCAATTAGATAAATTCTTGATTCATGCAACAAAATTGGATTTAATCCTGCAAATTCATAAGTTATGAAATTAATAGTCCAATAAGCAGGTCTGAATCGTCCAAATTCTTTTTCTAATAATACCCCATTTAAATTTGAGCAACCTTTGCCAATAAGGCAATCCTTAAAATAGCTATTGTTTAAGATGGTCTGGCCATCATCAATTAATGAAAAGCTATTATATTTTTCTGGAGTTAAAACAAAATACGAGTAGCTTAGATATAATATACCTACAAATAATAACGTTAATACATTTTTTAACGATGTGGTCATTTTTTAACGAATCTGAATCCATAATTAATCATCAAATTTCTTAATAAATCTACATTTTCAAATAAGTCAAAAAAATAATTTGGTGCAATAAAATTAAAATAACTCTCTTCATCTAATTTAAGCCCATTTTTCTTCATTATTTTCAGCATATCCCATGAATATATCCAATTTTCATTTCCGTGGTAAAGACGGATTCGAGTAAAGCTTAAAAAATCAAACAAAGGTTTGAACAATTTGTTTGGAGTAGTAATTACTAATATTCCTCCCTTTTTAACAACTCTAGCTAATTCTTTCAATGCATCTTTCTGATTATCAACGTGCTCTATAACTTCGGTCGATAAAACCACATCGAAGCTATTATCCTTAAAAGGTAACTTTGAAGCACTAGCTACTTTAAATGTGCACTTAGGTGTTAACTTTTTATTTATTTTTACCAAATTTGGACCTATATCAATACCTGTCACTTTTGCCCCTGATTTATAAGCAATATTTGAAAAATATCCCAAACCACAACCAACTTCTAAAAACTTCTTTCCTTTCAAATCTTTTTTAGTAAGCAAATCGTTAAAGACAACTTTAATACGTTTATTGGTCTCGCTATTATTTATTTTTGAAGCCCAAACATTAGAAATACTATCATAAAACAACTCTTTACTATTTAAAATAACTTTTTTATTTTTCATTTAATGCTTTATGTAAATTTAATATATCTTTTGGTGTATCTAAAAATCTATTTATAAACCTAGGTAACCTTACTTCCTCTAAGTATACAGGGAAGTCTGCAAATTTAAAGCCTAATTTTTGAGCCCTAATAACAAATTCTGTGTCAATTATCCCACCTACAGTTTTACACTTTTTAAGTACTGCATCAACTACGACTCTTTTCATAATCTTAATGCCATGTGTGTCACTACCCTTAAACCCAAACATAATTTTTAAATATATATTAAAAAGTGTCGAAACTACTCTTCTTGATAGTGGACGCTTATCTGTCGACCAATGAGCCATTTTTGAACCGATTACAAAATCTTTGCCGTATAAATCAATGTCAATTAAATCAAGCATCTTAAGATCGTAAAAATCTACGTTAAATATTACTACGTACTCTCCAATTGATTTTTTTAGACCTTCCTTTAAAGCGTATCCATATCCAGCTTTTGATTTATGAATTTTCAATGATTTGTTTTTGATTTGAAATGATTTAATAATCTCTTCTGTTTTGTCTTCACAGCCGTTCAAAATCAACAAAATTTCATACGCATATTTTTTATTTTTTAAATAGCCTAGAATATCTGATAATGTTTTTTTAATTATTTCTTCCTCGTTTCTTGCGGGTAATATAATTGAAAGTTTTGTTTTCATTTTAATTTCATTATTCCTTCTTTTAAACTAACAAACTTTTTAGCATCAATCCCTATTTCTTTTAATGTTGTCGTATCTGCAATACTCTTACGTGGTTCAACTCTCTTATCTAAAAACTCAATATTTAATTTTTTATCATACAGCTTAGAAATTAATTTCGCCAATTCTATTACACTTATTCCTTGACCTAACCCGATGCTAACAGTTTTACCATATAAATTTTTATCAACAATTTTTTCAACAGTTGAAACAACATCGTCGACGTAAACAAAGTCTCTAACTTGTTTACCATCTCCATAAATTTTAATTGGTAAATTATTATTTACAGCGCTTATAAAACTATGTATCACATATCCATATGATGATTTCTGACCATTTCCATAAATATTTTCTGGACGAACAACAGTTATATTTATTTGATCTTTATATAAACTTAACATTTCTTCAGACATTTTTTTTGATAACCCATATGGAGTCAGTGGTCTTGCTTTTACTGCAGCTGAAGAAAAATGAATCATATTTTTTACGCCTGCTTTAATTGCAGTTCTAACAACTGTTAATGCACCCACACTATTATTAATAAAATATTCATTTGGTTTATCCCATGATTCTGGAGCAGATATAAATGCAGCTAAATTTATTACAGTCTCAACACCTTTCATTTTTGAATATAACTTTTCTTCGTCTAAGATATTCAAACCATTTACTAAGTCATATTTAACAATTGAATGTTTTTCAGAAAGCAACTTAACTAAATGCTTACCTACAAAACCTGATGATCCCGTAATTAAAATTTTCATAAGTTTAAATAGTTTTAATGATTATATTCCTAAATTTATTATGCAAAAGGTGCAAAAATAAAATTAATTTATTCTTTGTATATTTTTTAACTATTTTTTCATCTTCCATTAAAAGCTTTGCAGAATTAGTTGAGGTTTTGGTATCTTTTTCCATTCTGAAGTGAGTTAAGACTTTATTTATTATTACTGGCATTTGGTCTTTTCCAATTTTTAGCCACATATCATATTCCATGACTGAGAATTTAGTTCCAGTAAACATTCCATACTTTTTGATTGCTTTTTTAGTTATAAAAACTGAGGGCTGCATGAGGTAATTAACGACTAAAAGTATGAAGTATGAATTATGAATTAACAAATGAGACTTATAGAGAGTTGCGAATTTGGCGATTTCGATGTCGTTTTCATCGATTACTATTCCCTTTCCTGCAAACCACATTGCATCTGGGTTTTCTGTGAAGTGTCCTGCGACTGACTCAAAGGCACCTGTTGTGTAGACGTCATCAGCATTAATAAAAGTTACAATCTCCCCTTTGGCTTTTTTAAGACCCTTATTTATGGCATCTAGTTGGCCACCGTCTTTTTTAGATTCGTACTGCACGAATGATGAATATTTCTTGGCATATTGTTTAATAATTTCCAAAGTTCCATCTGTTGAGCCTCCATCTTGAATAATAACTTCATAACTCTTGTAACTTTGGCCAACTATGGAGTCCAAAGTCTTTTTGATATATTTAACTTTATTGTATGAAGGGATAATAATGGAAATTAGGGGTTGGTGCTTAGACATTTTAATTGTGTTCTAATATATACTTCCAAGCAGGAACAATAATAATATCAATATTTTGAACTGAAATGTTTTTATCCTGTTCCATATTAATAATAAATCCTTTTTTTAGGCCAAACTTTTGACAAGTTTTAATTAGCCCATTAACCTCTCTTTCGTAGGTATCAGAATCATCTAGATCATAACATACTTGAACTGCACTTTCGATTTCTTCGTTACTAAGTACTAAGAAATCACATTCACTACCATTTTGAGAATAATTAATACTTTTTCCTGATTTTATGAACTCCAAAGCTATCAAATTTTCAAGAATCCTACCTTTATCATGCGCAAATTTATAGTCAATTGACATGCCCATCCCATGATCAATGACATAGCTTTTCTTTCGAGAACCTTCAGACTTTACAACCGAGTGAGAAAATTTTGAGACTAATCTACACATATAGATGGCCTCAACATAATCCTGATAAAGATACAGACTATCCTTTCCCACTTGATAGCCTTGAGATTTTAAATCGTTATAAATTTTATTTACACTAAATTCATAAGAACTATTTGCAATCAATCTTTTACAAAAATATTTTAATGTAGATATTTGAGAAACTTTAAACCTGTCTACAAGATCCCTGAACAACATTGTATTAAAATATTCTTGATGAACTTTGCTCCTCAAATGTTTGTTCATCTTAATAGTTTCAGGAAATCCACCCTGTTTCATAAATTTTGAAAAATAACTAGTTACCTTAGATTTATCTTTACTTTTATTTAGATTGAATTTTGGGAACATAACGTTTAAGTATTCACTAAAAGAGAGTGGATAAACCTCATAAGTTAAAGTGCGACCTCGAAGTGTAGTTGCAATTTCCTTAGATAACAATTTAGAATTTGAACCGGTTATAAAAACATTTTGTGAAATTGAGGAATATAAACGAGATACAAATTTTTCCCAGCCTTCCACCTCTTGAACTTCGTCAAACAAAAAATAACAATCTGATAAATTTGTTTCCGGAAAAAGCTCCGCGTATGATTGTAGTATCAAATCTAAGTCCTTTGAAGACAACGTAAAACGTTCATCCTCAAAATTTAAATACAATATTCTAGATGGATCAATCCCAATATTTTTTAAATTTTTTATAACTCCAAACAAGTGATATGTTTTTCCACTTCTACGCACACCAGACAGCGTAATTATTTTCTTACTATCTATAGGAATTTTTAAATTTCTATCCCATACATCTGGATATATCCTTGACTGATTATCTAAAATAATTGTTTTTATTAATTCTTTTGTTATCATTTAAATTAGCCTCATTTCTATTGAAGTTTCCTTCTAATAAGGAAATATTACTACTAAAGTTTCCTTCTGTCAAGGAAACATTCTGACTGATATTTTGAAAATTTAGTATCTAGATGTTGGTTTGGAGTTACCAAAAAATATTACTATTTGGTAAGTGGCGATATCGTTTAGTATTAAATTGTGCCTGCTAATTAATTTATTTATCTTTTAGGGCTAATTTGCGGACTAAGTCCTCAATTCTTTTTTCAAGCCTACTAACTCTGACATAACTACTCGCGACCATGATAAAAATTACTATAAATGCTCCACCAATTAGTAAATCTAGAAGTCTTGAAATGGCAAAACTGGCTGCATAGACTCTAACAATTTCAGGAAAAATAACAATTAAAATAACCCCTAACCAAATAGTGATCCAACTTGAAATTTCCATGCCATTAAGTTGCCCTTTTTTATAATGCAAAAGAGCAAAATAAATCATAAACAGTGAAAATAATATTCCTGTAATTTGTAAACCTAAAATCATAATTATATTTTAAACTTCCAAGCAATCAAATTTCCCAAGACTCCAAAAGAATCCAAGATACTTACTCCTTTATAGCCATCATAGTATATCGTCGCTACTGGTATTTCACAATAACTTAGCGATTCTTTTTTAATCCTAACCACCATTTCTGTTTCTACTCCATAACCTACTGACTCCCATTTGATTTTATTGTATGCAGATTTTGTAATTGCACGAAAACCTGATATTAAATCCGAAACGTATATTCCATACATCAAACTTACTATAACTGACGCTACTTTATTACCAATATATCTAACAAAGGGAACACCTAAATTTAGATTTCTTGACCCAAAAACAACATCATATTTACCTTCAATCAATTTCTCTTCAAACTTTGGTAAATCTGAAACAAGATGTTGTCCGTCAGAATCCATTAAAATTACAGCATCAGCTCCATGGGAAAAAGCATATTCACAGCCAGTCTTAAGTGCCGCACCCTTTCCTAAATTTATCTTATGTTCTAGTAGCGTCATATTCTTAAATCTTGAATCTTTAATCTTAAATCTCGAGCGATCCGTCGACCCATCATCCACCACCACAATATCAATTTTGTTTTAGATAAATCTTTTAAAACTTGAAGAACTCGGTCCTCTTCATTGTGTACAGGGAGAACTATTGTTGTGTTCATTGAAAATTGTAAATTGTAAATTAAAAATTGGCTACGTACCATTCAATCGTTTCTTTTAGGCCTTTTTCAAAACTGGTTTTTGACTCAAATCCAAATTCTTTTTTGGCACACTAACATCTAACTTCCTTCGTGGTTGGCCATCTGGTTTTGTTTTATCCCAAATAAGTTTTCCTTCATATTCGGTTAACTTTTTAATTAATTCTGCCAAGTCTTTGATAGAAATTTCAAACCCTGCTCCTAAATTTACTGGATCTGATTTGTCATATTTCTCACAAGCCATTAATATTCCCTCTGCAGCATCTTTAACATACAAAAACTCTCTTGTTGCTTTACCACTGCCCCAGACAACAACTTCTTTAGCGTTACTATTCTTGGCCTCTACAAATTTCTTAATTAAAGCAGGGATAACATGTGATGATTCTGGATTAAAGTTATCTCCTGGGCCATAAAGATTCACTGGTAACAAATAGATTGCGTTAAAACCATACTGATCTCGGTAACTCTGGGCTTGGACTAACTGCATCTTTTTAGCTAAACCATAAGGTGCATTTGTTTCCTCTGGATAACCATTCCATAGATTTTCTTCCTTAAATGGTACTGGAGTGAACTTTGGATAGGCGCAAATTGTTCCAAGAGCCATATATTTTTTAACTTTATTAATTCTTGCGGCTTTCATCATAAAAGTGGACATCAAAATATTTGCTTCATATAAATCTGCAGGAAATTCTCTGTTGTAACCGATTCCACCAACTTTGGCAGCCAAATGGATAACAAGATCAATACCTTTTGAAGCTCTTAAACAATCTTCATAATTTGTTAGATCAAATATGTCTCTGTCGGCAATCCTAATTAGCTTTGGCTTGAACTGTTTTAAATTAGTCACTAAATGATTTCCCAAAAAACCTTTGCCTCCTGTTATTAAAACTTTTTTGTCTGACCAGTAATTATTCATATATTATTTATGATACAAAATAGCCTCTAAAAAACATCATTTCTGCAATTAATCCAATTATAACCATTACTAAATATATTCCAAGCCTTAAATATAAGTTTGTTTTTTCTAATCTAACAGCTAAGTAAATAAAGGCCGGAAAAAGTACAATTACGTATCTAGGCAATGACGAAAAACTTCCTGTCAAAGTTGGTATTAAATAACCCAATAAAATGTAAATCCAGTAATCCCATCTGATTTTTTTAAAGTAAAAATAATAATTGCTAAAAATAGTAATGCTACACCAAGCTCTAACAACGTTGTAAATACAATTGGAGGATAGCTCCAAGTAAGATTAGGTATTATTTTTACAAAGTATCTATAAAACACCTGAGGCAACGAAATAAGATGATCAGATCGATGCTCTCCCACATTTGTCTGTAAAGAATAAAAGGCCAAGGCATCGCCTTTTGCATACCAACAATAAGACATATAAGATAACAGCCCCAAAGCTGATAGACCAACTAAATATATTTTTTGTTTAAATATCTGAAAGATGTCTGTTTTCCTAGCCAAGACGTCAACAAAAATCATAACAATTATGAATGATCCATATAGTCGAGTCATTGTTAATAAAATTCCTACTAATCCAACAAGTAAATATTTATTTTTACGATATAGATAATATGTTAATAATGACAAAAACAAAAAAAGTGACTCAGTATAAACTGCTCCAAAATAAAAAGATGTTGGAAAAACCAAAAGCAAAATAACTCCAATCTTTGCATTTTTTTCTGAAAAATCTAGTTTGATTATTCTCCAACCGCGCTGGCCCATTTCCTTGCCCCCGCAGGCTGCGACATCCTGCAAGCCGATCCCGGCCCACGCCCCCGACATCCAAATGCTGGACACCAACGAGGCACCACCATGGGCAGGTGCGGGTGCGCATTACGCCATGCCCGCGGTGTTGGCGCAGGTGCAGACGCATAACACCACCCTGATCTTTCACAACACTCGGGCGCAGGCAGAGCTGTTCTTCCACGCCCTCTGGCTGCAAAATTCGAACAATTTGCCGATCGGGATCCACCACGGCTGCCTGTCGCGCGAACAACGCGAACGGGTCGAGGCCGCGATGGTCGCGGGCTGCCTGCGCGCCATTGTCTGCACCGGCAGCCTTGATCTGGGCATCGACTGGGGCGATGTCGATCTGGTCATCCAAATCGGCGCACCGAAAAATGTCAAACGGCTGGTGCAGCGCATCGGCCGCGCCAACCACCGCTATAACGCGCCCTCCAAGGCGCTGCTGGTGCCCGCCAACCGGATGGAGGTGGTCGAATGTGTCGCCGCATTGGAGGCGGTGCAGGCCAATGCGCTTGACGGCGAACCCCGTGCCCCCGGCCCGCTTGATGTGCTCTGCCGACATATGCTCGCCACCGCCGCCGCAGGCCCGTTGACGCGGAGGAGCTATACCAAGAGGTCACAACCGCAGGCCCCTACGCCAGCCTCGCTCGCGCCGATTTCGATGCCTGCCTCGATTTCGCGGCCACGGGGGGCTATGCGCTGCGGGCCTATGACAAATGGCAACGCCTGATGCTGCGCGGGGGCAAATGGACCCTGCGCTGACCCGCCGCGCCGCCCCAACGATCCGTCAAAACCTTGGCACTATCATCGACATCGAAACCCTGAAAGTTCGGCTGAAAAACCGCATGGGCGGCACCCCTCTGGGCGAGGTGGAGGAAGTGCTTTGCCGCCACCCTCACCACAGGCGATACCTTCCTGATCGGCGGCCAGATCGTGCGCTATGAAGGCATCAAGGAACTGACGGTCGAAGTCACGCGCACCCCCGGCCGCGACCCCAAAGTGGCCGTGTTCAACGGCACGAAATTCGCGACTCCACCCTGCTCGCCGACCGCGTCCTGCGCATTTTCCAGCAAGACACCTGGCCCGACCTGCCGGCGCACACCGCGCAATGGCTCGCCCTGCAACGCGAAAGTCACTCGCCTGCCCGAACCGGGCCGCCTGCTGTGCGAAACCTTTCCCCATGATGGGCGTGAACATCTGTGCATCTACGGCTTTGCAGGCCGCAACGCGCAACAAACCCTCGGCCTTCTGGTCACCAAACGGATGGAGGAGGAAGGCCTTGCCTCCGCTCGGTTTTGTCGCCACCGATTACGCGACAATGATCTGGGGGCTAGAACCGGTCTTGACCCCGCAAAGCCTGCTCAACCCAGATTAACCTGCGCGACGGGCTGGAAAGCTGGCTTGGCCGGGCAATGCGGTGACGAAACGCACCTTCCGCAATGCCGCGACCATCGCCGGGTTGATCGAGCGGCAAAACCAAGGCCGCCGCAAATCAGAGCAATACGTTC
>CAWASW010000016.1:0-3487 GCA_963784785.1 Candidatus Woesebacteria bacterium
ATCCATTTGGTAGTGTAGCCAAAGGTCGCTCTTTCTCAAGCACAGCCTACCGCTACGGCTTTAATGGTAAAGAAAAAGATAATGAAGTAAGTGGTGATGGAAATGAATATGACTATGGCATGAGAATCTATGATGCAAGGCTAGGTAGGTTTGTAACAACCGACCCGTTATCAAAAGAATATCCGGGATTGACAACTTATCAGTTCGGCAGTAATAGCCCAATATGGATGATTGATGTAGACGGCTTAGAAGGTAATCCATACAATGGCGATGTACCTGAATTACCGGCTGATGGAGGGCGTTATGGCAAACGAGGAATAGACTGGGATGCAGTAGCTAATCCACCCGGAGAAGTTCCTATTGCGGTAAAAAACGCAGGTATAGGTCCTGAAGGAAAATATTATTGGAGTCCTACTACTGATGTTTCAGGTAGAGTTATATGGCAAAAACCTGTACAAGTAACAACCTGTGAAATGGTAGAATATAAAGTTACTAAAACAGTCACTGAAATTATTCCTGCAATTCCTCCTGGGCATGGCACAAAAATGAACTCTACACCACCTTTAACAGGGTTTAATGATTCGAAAAGTACTGGTGGAGCAATTATACCGAGTGTGGTAATACCAGGTCAAGTAGCAATTGCAAGTTTTAGAGCTGATGCAGCAAAAAAGGCTGGGAACTTAGTTAGTATAGATATTCAGGCAAAAGAAAAGAATAATATAACACAGGGTATTGTTAAAGATCTTCAAAAGAAATATGGCGTAATAATAAATGTTAAGTATGATGCTAAGTTAACATCAGATTATGTCTATAAAGCAAATTATACTACCCCAACAACTACACCTGGTCAACCAGCTCAAATTATTACAAAAGAAGTAGAAGAAGTAAAAACTAAAAGAGTTTGTGATACACAAACCAAACAATAAATTAATTCAATATGAAATCATTAAACAAAACCTTCTTTTATTTATTTATTGCAATTATAGTTAATGTAAGTTGCACAAGAACTGAAAAAAGCATAGCCAATTTTCAGCAAAAGATTAATGAAATGAATATTGCATCACCTGAATATTATATTATCAATTCTTTACGAGACACAGTAATTGAAGGGATACAAGGGACAAAAATAACAATCCCTAAACTGGCATTTTGTGATAAAAATGGGAATGTTGTTTCTGAAATAAAAATCGAACTAAGAGAATTTTATAAATTGTCTGATATGCTGTTTTCCAAATTAACGACAATATGTAATAGGGAAATTATAGAAACTGGCGGTATGGTATATCTTAATGCTACAAGTGAAAACAAAGATTTGGAAATTGTAAATGGAAAAAATATTACAATTGAATTTAAAACTAGTTATAATAACAAGATGAAAGTGTTTTCTGGCGAACCGGATTCTTTAGGAAATGTTTATTGGAATACTCAAAACATAGAAAAACCAACTGATTATATACCACAAGTGGATACGATTCCTTACTCTCTAAATTTGCACAATGTTTTAACAACAATTAAATTAGGATGGATTAATTGCGACAAATTTTTATCTTTTCCAGAAACCACCGAAGTTTTCGTGAAAAATCAAGATGGAATTGATACTAATGTTTTTTGTGGTCTAGTATTAAAAAAATATAACAGTATTATTCCGGCAACATTTACAAATAAAAATGTTGTAAAATTTCATCCAGTACCTTTAAATGAAGAGGCTACAATAATATTAATTTCCTTTAACGAAGATCAGTATTCATTTGGGCTTATGGATGTGGTCTTGAATAAAAATAAAACTTATGACATTGCTATGTATCCCATATTAAAAGAAGAACTCACGAAGAAATTATTGGAATTTGATAAACAAAAGCCTTTGTTTTGATATTATATATGTAATTATTTAACGAGATTATATTCTCAATAGTAACATTTTTCATTAAATTAACTTTCTATTACTAGGTAATGATTCTTTTTTGCGGAATTTATAATTTGTTGGAGTTCTTTTCTTGCCTTTTTGGTAAGCTTAATTACTAACTTATTATTTTCTTTTCCATATAATTTCACATAATTGTAATTACCCTCATAAGGTTTACAATTAACAAAACCTTGATTAGAAAAATAGTCTTTGTCAGGATTTTCTATCGTTGACGTAATAAAATAGGCATAAAATCCATATGGTTTAATAAACTTTTCACTAAACGGGTTAACAGTCGGTGGGCCATAAAATAATGTATCAGAATTTAAAAAATTATGCAATTGCATAGTATATTTTATCTTATTTGTATCACTAATTGGTAGAATTAAATCTTTTGAATAGTTTTTATTATGATTCTCATAACTAATACAAAAACAACTCAATTTAGGATCCCATTTTACTGTATAAAACTTCTCTAAATTATTGATTCTATTGTTTAACCAAATAGAAATAGAATGACAATTTTTATACACATTATTATTAGAAAACAAAGTGTCTTTTTTGCAATCTTGAGAAAACAAACAGGATACTTTAATTAAAAGAGAAATGATTATAAACAAACAAGTTCTATTCATTTTTTTATTTTTCATATTTAATTGAACCAAAACCCAAATACTCAAATAAATACCCACCTTCAACTTTTAAACCTGTAACGTTTCCAGTTTTTTTATCATACTTTAAAAAACCTGGATATGCTTTATTTCTAAATTTAGTCATATCTCCTCCAGCAGCCTGTATGTCTTTATAAGCTCTAACAATTATTTTTTGTTGTTCTTCTCTAGTTATAACCGTTCCTCCTACTGTTAAATTTTTATAACCATTTTTAGTTCCATCCCCTCCGCCTTTAAATAACAGTTTAAAGTTTTTATTTAACCCTGCATAATGAATATACTCATGTAAAATAGTGTGAGATAAATAAGATTTTGTACTATTAAGGTCTATTCCAAATTCACTTGTATTGGCACTAAAACCAACATCTGTCAAGCTTATTTTTGGACCTTTGCCATTATTCATGAAAAAATTATCATACCTATCAGAACCTTCCTTAGAACCTGTCAATTGTTCAAATGCTTCCTTAGCTTTCGGGTTTCCGTCTAATTCACTCTTTGCATTTTTCACAATTTCAGCTATTTTATTTACGTTTTCGGTTTCTTTTTCAGTTTTCATCTTTTGATAGATGTCTTTATACTTCCCTTTTGTTTTAATTGCCTCAGCCCTTGCAGTCGTTTTTACATCTTTATCCTGTTTTTTTGACAACTTTCCATCCGCTTCATAATTTCCATCTGGATCAAAATAACTTATTGGGGAGTTTAACCCAAATCTATATGGTGTTATATCAGGATCTTCTCTAAACTCAGCATCTATACTTAAAAATCTACCTAAACGAGAATCTAACATTCTCGCTCCAAAATCATATTCATTTCCATCCCCACTTACTTCATTATCTTTTTCTTTACCATTAAAGCCGTAGCGGTAGGCTGTGCTTGAGAAAGAGCGACCTTTAGCTACATTACCAAATGGATA
>CAWASW010000017.1:0-27820 GCA_963784785.1 Candidatus Woesebacteria bacterium
CATATCCAGAAACCCCAGAGCAAACAGAAAAAGAATTGGTTAAAGTTATTCCAGAAAAATATTGGCCAGATTTAAATCGACTATTTGTCTCCATCGGCCGTCAATATACCACAAATAAAAAATTAATTGAATTTCTGAAGAAAGAAAGTTTAATTTAATTTTCCAAAACAATTGTCACTGGACCATCCAGTTCAGCTTCAATTTTCATATAGTCGCCAAAACTACCTGTTTGGATACTTAAACCAGATTCTTTTAATTTTGTAATCATATATTCATATAGCGCCTTTGCTTTTGATGGTTCTTCTGCCTCAATAAAACTTGGTCTATTTCCACCCTTCGTATTTGCATACAAAGTAAATTGAGATACTAATAATATTTCTGATTTTGTATCGATAAGTGATAAATTCATTTTATCGTTCTCGTCTGACATTACACGGAGTTTAATTATCTTGTTAGTTAATTCATCAACTTGTTTTGTTGTATCTCCTTTTTTAATTCCTAATAAAATAAACAAACCACTATTTATTTGTCCAACAATTTTATTATTTTCAACCCTTGTAACTTTTGCTGATTTAACTCGTTGCACAATTACTTTCATGGCTATATTGTATCAGAAATGTTATACTCTAGCCTCTAGAGAGGAGATAATCGCCGTCCATAGCTTTACGCGAAGGATGGAGGAAAGTCCAGACAGCAGAAGACAGGGTGCCCAGCGTAAGCTGGGGATACATTTAGCAATAAATGTAGCCAGTTAGAGCAACAGAGACGAGTCCCGATTTAATCGGGAGTGAAACGTCAGCCAGAGGCTGATCCGCCTATGGCGGAGGCAATCCTCCCCGCTGCAACCTCCGAATTGATCGTCAAAGGACGTCTTCCCAACATTGCAGAAATGCAATACGATCTAAAGTATGAGGGCATTAGATAGATGATTATCGAGATACAGAATCTGGCTCATTACTCTCTAGAAGCCGAAAGGCTTGAATGGTTTAATAATAAAGTTTGGATAACTATTACAAATGGTATCGAAATAATCATACCTACAATCCCTGCAATCCTGTATCCAATAGCTAAGGCTAACAATGTCACAATTGGGCTTACCCCTGTGGATTTTTCCATTATCTTTGGAACTAAAACATAATTCTCCAACTGCTGAACAAGTATTGCCAATCCAATTGAGGCAAAACCTACAAATGGAGAAATGCTAAAGCCTAAAATAATTGCAGGTATAGCGGCAATGACAGGACCAATATATGGAATAATTTCTAATGTACCAGCAATCATTGCAAGAGGCAAAGTATATGGTAATACCAAGATACAGAAAATCCGATATAAGTTAAAATACCAATTGAGAGCATTAATCCAAACTGGCCTCTTGCCCATCCTCCTAATTTCACCTCTAATGTATTAATTAAATAATGATATTTTTCTTGTTTTATCTTTTCCGAATAAGAAATTCTAATCCTATCTTCCAATTTATCTCTAACTAAAAGCAAATAAAATGCAAAGACTGCAACTGTAAAGATACTTAATATATTACCAAAAATCGAGAAGCCTGCTTTGAGAATTTGTTCTGGAAAAGATCCTAACTGAGAAATAAATTGTTTTGCAATATCTTCATTTATATATTTTGATAATTCTGAATTCTGAAAATAACTAGGTAAGCCGTTTACTAAATTTGTTGTTTGTTCAATTAACGGAGGAAGGATAGATGCAATGGCAATCCCTAAGAATGCAAATATTAAAACATACGACAGAAGTATTGAAATTATCTTTGGAATCTTATATTTTGATAGTTTTGTTACAAATGGATTTAAAATCGTAACTAAAAGAATTGCGACAAACAATTGTAAAACGATGTCAGAAATGAAGTATAGAAACCACATGGACCCTAAAAAAAGTACTGTAAAAATTATTGTTTTATGAGAAATTTCAATTTTTCTTGGCATTTGTAGCTAAATTGTACCATTTATCGACAGTAAATTCTATATTTGCCAAATAATTTGGATCACTTATATCAAACCAATTAATTCTAGTGTCTTTTTTAAACCACGTCATTTGACGTTTGGAGTATTTAATTTCATTTCTCTCCCAATTTTCAATAAATTCTTCGTATGTCAAACCTTCTTTAAAGAAAGCTTCAGAATCCTTATACCCCATCGTATTCATAGATTGATTTCTCCAGGAAACACCCATTTTAAGTAAGGTTTCAACTTCATCAATAAATCCATCGTTCATTCTCTTTTCGACCCGTTTTTTTATATTTTCTGAAATTATCTTTTTATCCGCTTTCAATCCAATCATTAACAAATCAATATCTTTATCTAATATTTTTTCTCTAAGTTCGACTGCTTGTTTTTGAGTTTCATTCTCAATACTCCACATAGCAATTTCTATAGCTCTTATTAATCTTCTTGGATTTTTTCTATCAGATGAATTCATTTGTGCGGCTTTTGCGCTATCTAAAGTCGCCAACTTTTCATACATATCACTAATATTCATTTGTTCTAAAGACATGCGAAGTATTTTGTTTTTTGGGACATCAACTGTTGGAATTCCATCAATCAAGCTTTTAATGTAAAGCCCTGTACCCCCAACAATAATAGGCAATTTGTTTCTTGACCATATATTTTCTATAGACAACTTCATTTCCTTGAAATAATCAAAGACGCTGAAATCTTCTCTAGGGTCACACAAATCATAACCCCAGGTTTTTATTTTATCGCTTAATTCTTTACCTGTTCCTATATCCATATATTTATAAAGCTGTCTTGAATCAGCTGAAATTATTTCTCCACCAAGCTTTTCTGCAATTTTAAAACCTAATGAAGTCTTACCTGTAGCAGTTGGCCCACAAATCACAAGAAGTTTTTTCATTTTTTAATTTTAAGATAAAACAATATAGGGATCAAAATAAAAATATCTAGTGGATTTTGATTGTATATTAATAGACCAAAGATTGGATTTACGGGTTTCAACTTGAGTGTATAAAATAGTTCATCCTCTTCTATATGTTTATAAAATATAAATAAACGAAAAGACTGGATAATGATAATTAATAAAAATATTAAAACTATGTTAAATAAAAATAGACTAAGAATAATAGATACTGACAAAATAGCTAAATATTTCAATGTAATTTTTTTACTTACGACTTTTAGCCAAATTTTAAAATAAGTAAATATCATATTTTCATATTTTTTACAATTTCTTCTATAGATAATTCTTCAATGCTTATACTTGTTATAGGAAAATTTTGCAACAATTCAGCAGCTGTAAAAGAAACAACAGTTCTTGGTGACGAAACATATAGGTATGGGTAAGAATACTTTTTTACAGTTGCTATTTGATTTACCATTTTAATATCAACAGTGGAAGATAACTTTGCTTTTATTATTTTTTCTTTTGCGTATTTCTCGATGATTTCATCGATAGCGCCATCAAATAATATGGTATCTTTGTCAAAAATGATAATTCTTCTAACTAAATTAATTAGAATATCGATTTTTTCTGTGGAAATTAAATTTGTTGACTCAAATTTTTTATTATATTCATATACAGTATCTAATTCTGAATTTATGTTATCCAAAAATAAAACTTGAGGTTTATATATTAAAGCATCCAGTACAAATGGGTCTCTTACAAATTGAGTTAAGTCGTTTAAGTTTTTATTGAAGTTTCGGTCAGTCAGTTCATAAATAACTTTAGTTATTTCTAATGAATCAATTGGAGGCGAATTTCTTAGTATCTGTTTTTTTTCCCCACTAACAAATGAAACACATTTTAAATATTCAGCACTTTTCAAATATGGATCATGCCCCAGTACAGATACAAAACCTGATGTTGGTCGATATATTCCTGAAATTATTTTTAAAATTAAATTTGTACCAGAATCTGATGCTCCAATGATTCCAACAAGTTCACCTTTTTGGATAGTAAATGAAGTATCTTTAATTTTATCCAAATATGACAGATGATCAGCTATAATTGCTTTGCCCATTCTCAAATTATATCACTAGATTATCTAGCAACCTGTCTTTTTAAAGTTTTACCTGGAGTAAATTTTGGAGCCCTATGAGTTTTAATTGTTACTAACTTATCAGTTTTAGGAATTTTTACAGTTTTACCTTTCATTGAAATAACTCTAAAAGTTCCGAAGCCTGAAAGTATTACCTTCTCTCCTTTTGAGAGAACTCTACCTACTTCTGAAAGAAAAACGTCAACTGCTTCTTCTGCACCTTTTTTAGTCAAATGTGCTTTTCTTGAAACCAATTCAATTATTTCTCTTTTTGTCATATTTCTATTAATATACTATTTAGCCTTAGTTGTGTCAACAGCACGTACCTCTCTTACAGCAGTTACTTTAATTTGACCAGCATATTCAGCTTCTTTTTCAAGCTTTCTTGCGATATCGTGTACCAAGATAGTTAATTTATCATCGTCTACTTCATTTGGATCTACAAAAACCCTAACGTCTCTTCCTGCTTGAAATGCATATGCTGTTTCAACACCATTAAAGCCTTTAACGATTTCTTCAATCTTATCCATTCTCTTTACATATCCTTCATGTGGTTCGTATCTTGCTCCGGGTCTACTACCTGAGGCGGCGTCTGAAATCCAACAAATATAACTTTCAATTGAAGAAAAAGGTTTATCTTCGTGATGCTCGGCAATAATATTTACTGCCTCCTTTGCAATTCCAAATTTCTTAGCGGTCATTACACCGACATCAATATGGTTTCCTTCCTCATCTGTTACAACTTTACCAATATCATGAAGCAAGCATCCAAGTCTAACTATTTCAACATTTGCTCCAAGCTCCTGAGCTATAGCTACACCCATTTTTGTTTCTTCAATAGTATGATGACCTAGATTTTGACCGTACGAAGTTCTAAACTTGAATTTTCCAATAAGTTTTAAGAGGTCAATTGGTAAATTATATATTCCACATTCTTCAGATATTTTTTTGCCTTCCTCAAGTAAAACATCTTCTAAATTTGCTCTTGTAAGTTTCAATACTTCCTCAATTCTTGAAGGTTGGATTCTTGAGTCTTTTACAAGAATTTCTAAAGCTCGCTTTGCAACTTCTCTTCTTATTGAGTCAAATGAAGAAATTCTAATTTCATTAGTGTCATCAATTATTATTTCAACTCCTGCATCTTTTTCAAAGGCTCTAATATTTCTGCCTTCTCCACCAATAATTCTTCCTTTAACTTCTTCATTTGGAACAATTATTGAAGAAACAGTATATTCTGCAACGAAGGCGGTAACACCATGTTTTAAGGCATCTGCTAAGATTTCTTTTGCTTTTTCACTAGAATCTAATTTAATTCTTTCTTCAGCCTGTCTTATCTTTTTTGCAATTTCTGATGATAATTCTCTTTGTACTTCATCTAAAAGTGCTTTCTTTGCTTCATCAGCAGTCATCTTAGAAACAGTCTCTAACTTTTTAATATAATCAATTTGTGTAGTCATACGAATTATCTATTTTAACCTTATTATTGGATCAAATCAACCGCTGAATTAATTATATCCCAAGAAAATCCTTTTCCTGCCAAGTACTGAGCGATTTTTTGTTTTTTTATTTTCTCCTCATATTTGTTCCATCTATATATTTTTTTAGATACTAATTCTTTTGCAATTTTGACTTCATCAATTTCTGATGTCTCCAAAATATTTTTAATTGTTTGACTATCTATTCCTTTCTGACGAAGTTCAAAAGTTATATCTTTTTTCGATTTGTGTTTAAACTCCAACCTTTGTCTTACCCACCACTGGGCAAATTTATTGTCATCAACTAGTTCAAGTCTACTTAGTCTATTCAAAATATTTTCATACAAAGAGATATCAATTTCTTTTCTTCTGAAGTAATCTTTTACTTCCTTTAAGCTTCTGGGTCTAATCATTACAAAAGCCAATGTTTTATCAAAGCTTTTCTGCAATTCTCCTTTTTTAATTATTTCATTAATTTCTTCTTGGGTTAATTCTTGATTAACCTTAAGTTGCAATTTCATGAAGTTCTCAAGGTCAAGTCCAAAACCAAATGACCCATCAAGATTTATATTAACTCTCTTTTGACTACGAAGTAGCAAGCTTCGCTTATTCTTTTGAGCTGTAATTGAGGTAATAACGGGCATTAATCTTCCTTAGTTTCTTCTCCCATTTCTGTAGGTAGTTTCTTACCAGAAACAGAAAGTTCTCTAATTTTTTTCTCAATATCATCTGCAAATTTTGGATTTTCTTTGAAATAAGTTTTCGTCCCTTCTCTACCTTGAGCAATTACTTTACCTTCATAGTTAAAGAATGATCCAGATTTTGCAAGTATTCCAAGTTCTACAGAAACATCCAATAAGTTACCAGCTCTACTGATTCCGTCTTCATTCATAATATCAAATTCAGCGACTCTAAGAGGTGGAGCTACTTTGTTTTTAACAACTCTAACACGGACTCTTGACCCAATTACCATATCGTTATCACCCTTCAGAGATTCAATTCTCCTAATATCAAGCCTTACTGATGAGTAAAATTTAAGAGCCAAACCTCCTGGAGTTGTTTCTGGATTTCCAAACATAACTCCAATTTTTTGTCTAAGTTGATTGGTAAAGATAAGAACTGTTTTTGATTTTGAAATAGCTCCGGTTAATTTTCTTAGTGCTTGAGACATCAAGCGCGCCTGCATGCCCATTACGGAATCTCCCATATCTCCTTCTAATTCTGCTCGTGGTACAAGGGCCGCGACTGAATCAACAACAATGACATCCATTGCACCTGACCTTATTAGTGTCTCTGTAATTTCTAATGCTTGTTCACCTGTGTCAGGTTGGCTCATCAACAAATCATCAAGATTTACTCCAATTATTTGAGCTCTTACAGGGTCTAATGCATGCTCAGCGTCGATGAAGGCACATTGACCACCTTTCTTCTGTGCTTGTGCTATTACAGAGAGTGCAAGAGTAGTTTTTCCTGATGCTTCAGGTCCATAAATTTCAACAATTCTTCCTCTTGGAAAACCACCAACTCCTAATGCAAGATCTAGTGCAATAGCTCCGGTTGGGATAACTTCAATTTGCGCCATTTTTTCAGCATTTCCTCCTAGACGCATAATAGAACCCTTTCCATATTGTTTATCAATTTGTTCCATTGCAATTTTAATCGCCTGAAGTTTTGCAACGTCTCCTTCTTGTTTTACTGGAGCTTCTGTTTGTTCACCTTTTTTCTTTGCCATATGTGTAGTATTTACAAGATAATACGAATGATTCCCAAATGCAAGAAGTAAATTAAAATCACTCGTAGCGAATTGCTTCAATTGGAGAGAGTTTGGCGGCTTTTCTAGCTGGGAATACTCCAAAGAATACTCCTATAAAAGTGGAGACTGAAAGTGCAATGACAACTGACAATAAATTCAAACTTGCAGGAAAGAATGATCTAATAATTAAAACTATTATCTCTGACAAAACAAGGCCTGCAATTCCACCAAACAAAGAAAGTATTACTGACTCAGCCATAAATTGGAAAAGAATATCGTTTCTAGTAGCACCTATTGCGCGCCTTATACCAATCTCTTTGGTTCTTTCAGTAACTGAGGCATACATAATGTTCATAATTCCAACTCCACCGACCAAAAGAGAAATGGAACCAATTGCAATAAGTACAGCATTCAAAACTGAAAAAATTTGTGTAACAGCCTTTAATATTTCAGTTTGTTCGATTATTGAGTAGTCATCAGTTTTATATCGTTTATCCATAATTATTGCAGCTTCCTTTTTTAGTTCTGTCACATTGTCACTATTTGCTGCCCTCAAATAAATTGCAACAAAATTCTTTTTAGGATTAAATGCAATTCCAGACTTGTAAGGAATATAAATTGCTGAATCAAAATCGGGCCCTCCAAAACCACCACCTTTTGATTCCAAAACACCAGCAACTTTGTACCTCTGATCGCTAATTTCAATTGTTTGTCCTATGGCTGATTCAGAAGTAACGAATAGTTTCTCCGCAATTTTTGGACCAATCACAGCCTTTTTAGCGCCTTTTTGGGTATCAGATGAAGTAAACAATACTCCAGCAATTGTCTTGTAATTCCTTAAAGGAAAATAGTCTGAACTAGTCAAGTATATAGTTACATCTTCAGTTTTATCAATAGATTTTACGGATGAACTTTTTTGATAGATGGGAACGACATATTCACTTAATTTAAGTTTTTTCAAGGTAGTGATATCTCTTTCGTCAAATTGCGTAGGAGAAACAGTAGCAGCTCCACCCTTGAAACTACCATTACTTCCTAATATTTTACCAGGTAAAATAACTACGATATTTGTTCCTAAACTTTCAAATGTTCCTGATATATAATTTTTAAGTCCTACTCCTAATGCTATTAGTAAAACTACTGATAACACACCAATTAATATTCCTAAAGATGTTAAAACAGTCCTCACTTTATTTCTTTTAAAGTCTTCAAAAGACGACTTTAACAGTGTAAATATATATATTTTATTATTCATGAATATTTTTTGACAACAGCACCGTCTTTTATAAAGATCTGTCTTTTTGTTTTCTTGGCCACATTTAGATCGTGGGTGACAATTATTACTGTTACTCCTGTATCCTTATTTAATTCATTCAAAAGTGTTAGTATTTCTCCACCAGTCTTACTATCAAGATTTCCAGTTGGTTCATCAGCCAATAGTATCTCTGGCTTCATCATCAGAGATCTTGCGATTGCGACTCTTTGTTGTTGACCACCAGAAATCTTATTAGGGAAAAAGTTTCGTCTATCAAAAAGTCCGAATCTAGTTAATAATTCTGTGGCCCTCTTTTCTGGATCAAAATCTAGTTTCTTTTTTGAATATACAGTCGGTAACATTACATTTTCCAGGACAGATAGTTGATTGATCAAATTGAACTGCTGAAAAACAAAGCCTATGTATTCACTTCTAATTCTTGATATTTCATCATCGTTTAATGTCGAAACATCTTTGTCTCCTATATATATATTCCCGGAACTAGGATTATCAAGTAGTCCAATCATATGCATAAGTGTAGATTTACCTGATCCTGAAGATCCCAATATTCCAACAAATTCTCCGTTATTAATTTTTATGGAAACGTTATCGATTGCTTTGACTATCTCACCGCCTAATTCATATTGTTTTGTAACTTTATCGAATTGAATCATGAAGATTAATTAAAAATTATATCTCCTTCTTTTATTTCTCCCGAAATCTCTATTCCTTTCTCATTCTCTATCCCTGTCGTAATATAAATCTTGTTCTTTTTATTACCTACTAACAAATACTTACCTTTGGTATCCTCTTTTACATATTGTGCAGAAACATATAATACATTTTTCTTTTCATTTAATGTAAATTTAACATCTGCTGTCATTCCTATCCTCAATTCATTAAAAATTTTTTTAATATCGTTGATACCAATTTTAACTCCATAAACTGTTCCACTTTCTCCCACCTTAGGTGCATACGAGATATTTAAAATTTTGCCTGCGTAACTTTTATCTAAGTATGCGTCAAAAATTATTTCACCGTCTATTTTATTTACTAAACTTTCAATATCTGATTGATCAATAGTTGCCGTAATATACATCGACTCAGGATCTAAAATCTCAATTTGAGGTGTTTGACTACTAATAAATGTTCCTGTATATGGGTTTTGAACTAATGTGACGACTCCATTAAAAGGTGCGTATAAACTAGCACCGTCCAAACTTCTTTTAGCGGAAACGACGCCTTCATAAGCTTTGTCTTTTGTTACCTCTGCAGCTGTTCTTAAATCCTTTTGTGCAAAGGATTCATCATTCGAGTGGTCTTTCACCTGGTTGTGAATATTCTCAACTGTTGCGTCATACATTCTTAAATTTGCGAGCGCTGTCTGGTAGCTTGAATTTAAGATAGTTGTATCAAGCTTAGATAATAATTTACCTCTTAAAACTTTATCGCCTTCTTTAACACCAACATAAACTATTTTTCCAGATGTCTCAAATGACATTTTTGCGTAATTTGTAGCGGTCACACTACCCGACAAGGTCATTTCTTCTTTCAAATCGCCTTTTTGAATAACTGAAGTTTTTATTGCCGAATTTTTATTTCTTAAAGAGAAAAATATAACAACTGAGGCAATTAATACTAATATCGTAATTATTTTCCACTGTTTTGCTAAAAAGTTCCTAATCATATTAATAAAGTATAGCGCAGATTTTAACGCTTTGGAGACTGCTTTTTTCTTCTAGCTTTTCCACCGGTTCCGACCATTCTTCTAAGTCTTACTCTAGGATCTCTGGTTAACAAGTTAGCTTTCTTTAGAATTACTCTGAATTTTTCTGAATTTAATTTAACAAAGGCTCTTGATATTCCATGGACAATTGCTTCAATCTGACCTTCTTTTCCACCACCAGCAACTTTTGCTGTGAAATAATATTTACCCTCTGAGTCAGTCAATTTGAAAGGTTTTGCAAGTTGTTCAAGATATGCAATTATCTTCTTCCCATTTATCATGTTTTCACCAACGCCTTTAAACAAACGCACTCTGGCAGAAGCAGATTTTCTTCTTCCTACTGCAAATGTATATTTTAAATTATTCATAATTAATTATTTTCAACAAAATGGCTCTCGTACTTGTGCTTTGAACCTTTGGTAACATGCAATCTTGCCATTCTATCTGACTGTAATCTATTATCAGGCAACATGCCTTTAATTGCTATCTCAACAATTCTTGCAGGATGTTCCTTACTCATCTTAGCAAAAGAAATTTCCTTAAAACCTCCAGGATATCCAGAATGACCTTGATAAACCTTATACTCAGCCTTGGTGCCAGTAGTCTCAATCAAATCAGCATTTATAATAACAACATTGTCACCTGAATCCATATGAGTCGAATAGGTAGCCTTTTGCTTTCCCATTAAAAGAGTTGCAACTTTAGTTGCTAATCTTCCTAAAACCTGTCCCTTAGCATCAATTAAATGCCAGTCTCTTTTAATTTCCTTTTGTTTTGGTTGGTAAGTTCTTTTTAACATCTTTTTTGATAACGCTTTTAACTATAGAGTCTGTCCATTCAAGTTTTACCATATCTGCTAAATCTCCTTTTCTTGCTACTAATGGTATTATTCTCGTAAATCCACTTGGTCTATTTGCAAAAGTCTTAGCTACATCTGTCCATAATATAGTTGACACATCTTTATTATTTTTAAGTCTTTTTAGGATTTGTCTTTTTGAAGCCAACGTATCTTTTTTAGCTAATACTACCAATCTATCTATAAAGCCAACTATAGCTTTTGCTTTGGCTTTAGTGGTTCTGATCCGCCCATGGCGGACCAGATTTTCCACTAATCCTACGAATAACAATTCTCTGGAAGATCTCTCGCGAGAGAGTTTCGTTCCAAAAACTCGCTTATTCATTTAGAAACTAACTCCTTTCTCTCCTAGGGCTGCAGAAATAATTTTTAATGATTTCTCTCCCAAGTTTCTAACTTTTACTAATTCATTCTTATCTGCTCTAACTAAGGCATCAACTGTCTCGAAACCTGATTTTGCAAGTGCATTAGCTACTCTTGTAGGTAATCCTATTTCTTCAACAGAGAGTCTGCCAACTAATCCTAAGTCATTAACTACAACTTCTTCTTTTTTCTTGTCTACTTTTTTAGGAGTAACAATCTGAGCAAAATATTCTACTAATGTAGATGCAGCTTTTTGAGTTGCTTCCATTGCATCAATAGTTCCATCTGTCCAGACTTCAAGTGTAAGTTTGTCGTAGTTAGTAAATCTACCAACACGAGTTTCTTCAACTTTGTAGTTTACTCTAACGATAGGAGAAAATGATGCATCAAGTGGAATCATTCCGATTTCATTTACAGTTCTAGTATCAGCTGGTAAATAACCAGTTCCTGATTCAATAACTAAATCTGCATCTAATTTTGCGCCTTTGTTTAAGACTGCCAAAACTAAATCTGGATTTGATATAACTACACCTGCTGGTAATTTTATGTCTGATGCTTTTACTTCACCGGCGGTACTGACTTTTAAGCTAGCATTAACAGCTTTGTCTCCTGAATACGATACTCGAACTTTTTTAAGGTTCAATGCGAATTCAACAATGTCTTCTTTCATTCCAGTAAGACTTGAGAATTGGTGATTAACTCCTGCAATTTTTACAGAAGTAATAGCCGCTCCTGGAAGAGATGTTAATAAAACTCTTCTTAAAGAATTTCCTAAAGTAAAGCCATATCCTTGCTCTAAAGGAGTTATGACAAGCATAGAATATCCCTTCTCTTTCTTTTCTTCTAATATTTCAAATATTGGTTGCGACATAAAGTATCACCTCCTTAAAGGTTTTTGCATTGTATCATTATCTTGAGTAGAATTCTACTATATCTTGTTCTGACACAATTTCTGTTATATCTGATCTTTTTGGATCAGAGTTGACTTTACCAATTGTAGATTTTCTTTCCAACCAAGCTGGTACTGTATAGTCCTCTATGTTGACGACTTTCATTACGTTAGGATTTTCTAATATTTTTGGTGTCAAAGAAATTACGTCACCAATTTCAGTATGATATGAAGGTATATTTAATTTTTTGCCATTAACCAAAACATGTCTATGTGAAACTAATTGTCGTGCCATTGGTCTACTCTCGGCAAATCCTAATTTATAAACAACATTATCCAATCTTCTTTCCAACATTGAAAGTAAGGCTTCTCCTGTATTCCCTTTAGATTTAAGTGCTTTCTCAACCAAAATTCTAAATTGTTTTTCCATTAAACCGTAAATTCTTTTTACTTTTTGTTTTTCTCGTAGCTGTTTTCCATATTGAGATTGCTTCTTAATTATCCCTTTTGGACCATGAACACCAGGAAGAATATTTAGTCTAGTTAATTTGGCACCTTTACCAAATAAATCTACACCTTCTCTTCTCGATAATCTGTCTTTTGGTCCATTATATTTTCCCATATATTTTTAGATAACTAGTTAATTAGGTAACTAGATAATTAGACAAAAACTATTCATCTATTTATCTATTCATCTAATATTCTGTTATACCCTCCTTTTCTTTTTAGGCCTTGGTCCATTGTGTGGCATAGGTGTCACATCAGCAATTAATACAATTTTTACTCCAGAGGCCTTAACAGCTCTTAATGCGGCATCTCTTCCTGGTCCAGGTCCTTTTACAAACACCTCTACTTCAACAACTCCTTGATCCTTGGCCTTTTTTATTGCAGTTTCTAAAGCAGATGTTGCTGCGAATGGTGTAGATTTTCTAGTACCTTTAAATCCAGATGCACCAGAAGAACACCACGATATTGTACCACCGGAATTATCACAAATGTTTATCAATGTGTTATTGAATGACGCAGATATATATATTTTTGCTGGTCCTTCAGATTTTATTTTTTTTGCCATATATAGTTAGTATTATTTAGCTGGTGCTTTTGCTTTAGCTAAGGCTTCTTTTTTAAATGCTCCAACAGTCTTTCTCTTACCTCTTTTAGTTCTAGCGTTTGTTTTTGTTCTCTGACCTCTTACTGGAAGTCCTTTGGTATGTCTAATGCCTCTGTAAGAACCAATTGCTTGAAGTCTATTTATATTTGCTTTTACTCGTCTTACCAAATCACCTTCTGTAGGAAACTCTTCTACCTTTCCTGTTACTGTGTTAATTTCTTCTGGAGAAAAATCTTTGATTCTTCTGGAAGGATCAAATTTTAATACTTCTAAAACTTTTCTAGACATAGCCCAACCAATACCTTTAATCCTTGTTAAGGCATAATCAATTCTCCATTTGTCGTTTAGTTCTATTCCTGATATTCTTGCCATTTTGTTTTAGTTAATTAGTTAATTAGATTATTAGATAATTAGAGAAAAACTGTTCATCTAGTTATCTGTCCTCAGCCCTGCCTAGCTTTGTGTCTAGGATTCTTACAAATCATTCGTAAGACACCAGCTCTTTTTATAAGCTTACAATCTTTACACCTTGGTTTTACAGATACTAGTACTTTCATGTTATTCTAATTAAATTTAAAAATTATTCTACCTCTATCCTCATCGTATTTCGTCATTTCGACTTTTACTCTATCTCCAGGAAAAACTCTTACATAGGCCTTACGCATCTTTCCTTTTAGAGTAGTCAATAAACTCCTTCCTTCTGCTGTCACAACCCTAAACATAGTATTAGGTAAAAGTTCTGTAACTGTTCCTTCTAACTCATAACTCCCGTTTGTATTTATTGTTGATGACATGTTCTTAACCAAAATAAACCACCTTAAGTGATTATCTTATGTCCTTTCTCTGTTACTAAAATAGTGTCTTCGAAAAGCCCTGCTATTTTACCATCCTCAGTGGAGATTGTCCACCCATCATTTTCTTTGATTAAATCTGGCTCACCAGCACAATACATTACTTCAACTGCCAAAGCCATCCCAGGAACAATTTTAGGAGATTCTATGCGAAGTCCGGATGTAAAACAAGGAATGTATGGTTCTTCATGCAATTTCTTCCCAATCCCATGTCCTGTTAAGTCTAAAATTGGTGAGTATCCGTTCTTCAAAAGGATCTCTTCCATACCCTTGGAGATATCATAAATGTATGAATTATTTGGAACTATGGAGGAAACTGCGTTTTGAAATGCTTGTCGACCAACTTTTAAGAATTTTTCTACTTCCTTAGACGGATTCAAACTAAAACTAATTGAGGTATCAGTGTTAAGTCCTTTATATAAAACTCCCAAATCTATACTGATAAGGTCACCTTCTTTAAAAATTATCTCCTTATGAGGAATACCATGAACAACACCATCGTTGATATTAATACATGTTGACCATTGATAATCAGCCACCTTCTTAAAATTTGGTTCCGCTCCTGCTTTTATAATTAACTTTTCTGCTAGTTTATCAATTTCTGCAGCCGATACACCAACTTTGGTTGCTTCTTTTAGGGCAAGTTTAACTTCATGAAGAATTTTACCTCCTTCTTCCATAATGCTGAATTCCTCAGGAGATTTAAGATTAATTTTTGGCATCTTCAATTATTTTAACTAAGTCTTTTTGAATTTCATCTATAGATCTCTCACCATCAACTCTTACTACTTTTGTATCCTTTTCAATTTCTTCAATTAAAATCTCTGTATTTTTGTGATATAGCTCAAGTCTCCTTTTAATTGTCTCTGGATTATCATCGCTTCGTTTTCTTAACAGTAAACGTTTCATTGACTCTTCTTCTCCAATTTCAAGTACTATACTTAAATCAATCTTAATTTGCTTTTGAACTAACCAGTTTTTTAAGAAAAGATATTGGTCTAAAGTTCTAGGGAAACCATCAAACAAAATATCATCATATATATTTTTTTCGTCAAAAAAAGCTTCTAAATTTGCACAGATCTCCTTATTTAAAACACCATCAAGATCACCATTTTGTTGAGCTTTTCTTACTGCTTCATTTGTTTCAGCAATTCGTCTTAAATAAGCTCCGGATTCAAAATAAAAAAACCCAAATTTTTCACAAAGTAATTGAGCTTGCGTTCCTTTGCCTGATCCTTGAGGTCCAAAAAGTATGATATTCATAAGTTTAATTGTAATTTTAACTCAATTTATGCCCAAAAAATAGGGGATTATTTAATTTACCAAGTTTTGACATGGACTACAAAAAACATTTTTACAATCATTAGGTAACAAATTTGTATAGTCTTTGCCTTCTTCATATTTCCTCCAACCATTTGTACCAATTTGTGAACTATTTATTCTCTGAGGACATGGACAACATTTGTTAGTTTGAATACCTGTAACATTATCAGCATCTAAAACAGCACCATCAGTAAATCGTTGACTGTCAGGTGAAACGCAAATCGCAGGGTAAGTAGTTTGGATTGATGATCCCTTTTTATTAACACACTCTTCAAAAGAATTTACAGGACTTTCGTTATATCTAAAAATAAAAAAAAGCACAAGAAGAAGTGTGATTATTATAAGAATAAATAAATTACTTTTTTTCATAACCTTCATATTTAGTCATCAACAAGTCACCTTCAATTTCTCTGATAATCTCAAGAACTACAGAAATCGCTATCAAAACACCCGTTCCTCCGATTGCCAAATTTGATACACCAATAGTTCCTTGGACTAAAGATGGCAAAACTGCTACGGCACCTAAAAATATGGCCCCAACTATTGTTATTCTATTTAGTACAAAGGTTAGATATTTAATTGTCGAAGATCCAGGCCTTATGCCAGGGATAAATCCTCCACCTTTTTGTAAATTCTCAGATATCTTTTCAGGATTAAACACAACTGAAGTATAAAAATAAGTAAAACCAACAACTAATAAGAAATATACAATGTTGTATACCACCGACTGAGGGTTAAAATATTTTTGAATGTTTTGAGAAATCATTAATACAGTTGAGTCACCTGATGCCCCTAAAAATTGAGTAATCATGGATGGCATTAATACAAGAGAAACAGCGAAAATTATCGGGATCACACCAGCCTGATTTAATCTAAGAGGCAAATACGACTGAGATTGCTTTAAACCTTTTGTAGCTTTTGCATAACTAATCGGAATTTGTCTAATAGCTTCATTTACAAATATAATTGCGGCCATTACCAAAAGCGCGACGGCCACGAATATTATTAATTTAATGGTATCTTCTGGTTTAAAAGTTGATATTGTCTGACCCAAAGTAATTGGCAACCTTGAAATAATACCTACAAAAATAAGAAATGAAATTCCGCTCTTGAAGGCATATTCTGTTATCAAATCTCCAAGCCAAACAGCAAGCATCGTACCTCCTGTCATGGTTATACATAGAAAAACCAGATGTATTATATCTAAATTACCAATGATTCCTTGCGACTTAAGAAGA
Organism: Candidatus Woesebacteria bacterium; assembly: GCA_963784785.1. Taxonomy (GTDB): domain Bacteria; phylum Patescibacteriota; class Microgenomatia; order UBA8517; family UBA8517; genus JAUYMM01. Next base: position 16,856 of record CAWASW010000017.1, read on the forward strand.
GCATACATTCCAAAACTTTGCATAATTGCAAGAGGAACAGTCAAAAGTCTTGTATATTGATTTATCTTTTCTTGTCCATATTCACCTTCCTTTTGTAATTCCTCTAGTTGAGGAATTACATAGCCTAAGATTTGTAAAATTATTGAGGCGTTGATATATGGGTTAAGCCCAAGTGCCATAATAGAAAAGTTTGCTAAAGTTCCTCCAGAAAAAACATCCAAAAGAGATAGTAAAGGACTGGCACTAAACAATGCAGATAAACTATCTTTATCTATACCAGCTGCAGGTATGTGGGCAGCTATACGAAAAACTAGAAGGGCACCGGCTGTGATTAATATTTTCCTTCGAAGCCTTGGACTTTTAACAATTTTAGTAAAGAATTGGGCAATACTTGTAAACATTAATTTACTTTGATACTGGTACTAAGAATTCTAGGTCCTTTTTAAATTCACTTTGGCCCAATATCTTAACTCCGTATTTCAAAGCTTTTCTTTCAACTACCAATCCTTTTTCTGCCAAAGTCTGAACTGAAATTTTATCACCTTTTTTAAAAACGCTTAGTTTGTCAATGTTAATCGTTATAGGCTTTATTTTAGCCAAAAACTTTCCTTTTCCTCTTAATAACGGAAACTTTTTAATTGTTGATTTTTTAACCTTTAATCCCTCAAAAAGTACATGGACATCAGTTCTTGATTTCTGACCTTTTTGACCACGAGTAGAGGTATGACCTCCGACACCTGATCCATATCCTCTTCCTAATCTTTTTTGTGACATTTATTTGGTATCCTTTCTTTGAAACTTTTTCTTTTCTAATAATTCTGATGACTTTTGCAAAGCTAAAATTGTTGCTCTGACATTTGAAATTTTATTGTTGCTTCCCATTGTTTTTCCAACTACATCATGTAATCCTGCAGACTCCAAAACTATTCTCATAGGACCACCAGCAATAATACCTGATCCTGGTGGTGCTGGTTTTAACATAACTTTAGATGCACCTAATTTAGCAATAATCGAATATGGGATAGTTGTACCTCTCATCGTTATAGAAATCATTCTCTTTTTTGCATCTTCAATAGCTTTTCTAATTGCATTTCTAACATCTTTAGCTTTAGAATTTCCTACGCCGACCTTACCCTTTTTATCTCCTAAAACTACTACGGCACCAAACCTTACTTGGTTTCCACCTTTAGTCTTCTTAGAAATTCTATTGATTTGCACGACAGTCTCAGTAAATTCTCTTTCTGGTTGTTGATAGTTATTATTGTTTCTCATTTAAAAATCTAATCCACCTTTTCTTGCTCCCTCTGCTATCGACTTTATTTTGCCATGATATGCATATCCACCTTTGTCAAACACTACTTTTTTAACTTTCAGTTTAATGGTCTTTTCTGCAAGCATCTTACCAATTTCATGAGCAATTCCTATTCCATCTTTTCCAAGTTCACCAAGTTTTCCTAATTGTTTTTCGTTAACTGATGCCAAAGTAATGCCTTTTTCATCATCAATGATTTGAGCCGACATATACTTATTTGATTTGTATACAGTAAGCCTTGGCCTTTCGGTTGTTCCTCTGACCTTGATTCTTGTTCTGATCTCTCTTTTGTTAAATGTCATATATTTATTATATAAGGATTAAGCGGCTGCCTTAGCTGCTTTTCCTGCCTTTCTTCTAATTACTTCTCCAACATATTTAACACCTTTTCCTTTGTATGGTTCTGGCGGTCTTGAACTTCTGATATCTGCTGCTACCTGACCTACTACCTGTTTATCAATACCATCAACATTTATTACACTCTTTTCCACTTTAAATGTGATTCCTTCTGGCGCATCCACTATTACTGGATGAGAGTATCCTACAGTTAGAACTAATTTGTTACCTTGAACTTCAGACCTATAACCAGTCCCTACTAATTCTAATTGTTTTTTCCAGCCCTCAGTTACACCTTTTATATTGTTGGCAATCAACATTCTTGTTGTCCCCCAAAGTGATCTGGTTATTTTGTTATCCTTTTTTAATTTAATCGATATCTCGTTATTTTCATTTTTTATTTCTAGGTCTTTAGATAAATTAACTTTTAATTCTCCTTTTGGTCCGACAATTTTTGCAATATTATTTTCAAGAGTTACTGAAACTCCTGCTGGTATAGTTATTATTTGTTGTCCAATTTTTGACATATATAATTAAATTACTTTTGCTATTACTTCTCCTCCAACTCTTTCTTTAATTGCATTTCGGCCAGACAGAATTCCTTTAGGAGTACTTAAAATGTAAACTTCAGGTGACTTGATTGCCTCAATATCATCGACACTCATATATATTCTAAGTCCTGGTCTAGAAATAATTGTTACATTTGAAAGTACTGGACTCTTTTTATAAATTGACAACTTAACTGTGATATTTTTTCCATCTACTTTTACGTCATTCAAAAAGTTTTCCGATTTCAAGGTCTCTGCAACAGCAATTATCATGTTTGTGGAAGGCATGGTTACTTCCTTAAGGTTAGCCATTGATGCGTTCTTAAGTCTAATTAAAAAGTCTGCGATGTGATAGTTTGTCATATTGTTAAAAGATTACCAACTTGCCTTTCTGACTCCTGGAATTTCACCAGCCATAGCATGTTCTCTAAAACATAGTCTACAGATTCCGTATTTTCTCATATAACCTCTTGGACGTCCACAGAGTTTACATCTATTTCTGTATCTTATATCAAATTTTAACTTTTTTGTTTCTCTTGCTACTTTTGATGTTTTTGCCATAGTTAGTTATTTTTAATGAAAGGCATACCTAATAATTCCAACAATCTTTCACCTTTTTCTTTAGAACCAGCATTCGTTACAAAAGTAATTTCCATTCCATGTGGAGCAGCTGCTTTTGCAATGTCAATTTCAGGAAAAACAGTATGATCAACTAGTCCAAGAGTATAGCTTCCACCTTTGTCAAAGCTTGTTCTTTTAACACCTCTAAAATCTCGAAGACGAGGAAGAACGATATTAACAAATTTATCAAAGAAATCATACATTCTTTCTCCTCTTAATGTTCCTGCAAGACCTACTACCATTCCTTCTCTAATTGCAAAGGTAGCAACGGAAAGTTTTGCTTTTCTCTCTGATAATTTTTGCCCTGCAATTATTGCAAAATCTCTATCTAACGCAGCTTTTAATTCTTTATTTTTTAATGCGTCACCAATTCCGACATTGATTGTGATCTTTTTTAATGATGGAATTGCCATTGCATTCTTAACACCAAATTCTTTGACAAGAATTGCTTTAATTTCATCATTGTATTGTACTTTTAATCTGTTCATATATTCTTTTTACATTTATTACAAACTCTAACTTTTTCATTCTTTATCATTTCAAAACCTACTCTTGTTTGTTTTTTGCAATTAGGACAAATTAGAGCTACCTTTGCAACGTTTAAAGGTCTTGGTAAATCATACATCCCGCCTTTTTGCCCCTGTTGTCCTTTTACATGTTTTTTATACATATTAATTTCAGGTACAACGACAGAAGATGTCTTAGGTAATACCATTTCAATTTTACCCTCTCGACCTTTGTCTTTTCCTGCTACTATTTTAACTGTATCTCCAATTTTGATTTTCAACATAATTTAAACAACCTCTCTACATAATGATGCAATCTTATGAAATCCTGCCTCTTTAACCTCTCTTGCTATTGGTCCTAATACTCTTGTACCTAATGGCATGCCCTGTTTGTCAATAACGACACCAGCATTATCATCAAATCTAACGTATGTTCCATCAAATCTTCCAACTTCCTTCTTGGTTCTTACGATCAAGACTTTTACTTTATCATGATCTTTAACAGCGCTGTTTGGTTCTGCCCCTTTTACTACACACAAAACTACTTGTCCGAGTGTAGCAATCTTTCCAACCCTACCAGGAACACCAATTATCATCAATTTCTTTGCTCCAGAATTATCTGCTGGTATTAAATATGATCTTAATTGAACCATGTTACTTCGTTACCTTTCCTTTTTTAGCTGCTTTTATTTCAACTTTCTCAATCCATCTCTTTGATTTACTAATTGGTGGGCATTCAATAAACTTAACGATATCTCCAACCTTATGATCTATTTCGCTATGGACCTGATACTTCTTACTTTTCTTAAATCTTTTCTTATAAAGTGCATGGGCTACAATTCTTTCCACTTCAACAGTAATGGTCTTTGCCATCTTCATTCCTATTATTTTTCCTTGATATATTTTCGATATGTTCATAATGTTTTATTTATTTTTAAGAACTGACAATATTTGAGCAATTTCTTTTCTCAGGTTCCACCCCTTTTTCAAATTCTTTTCTTTGCCTCCTGCAATTTTAACCTGATTTTTATTTAGTTCAATCCTGAGTTTAGAAACCATAGTCTCTAAATCTTTAGATTCTTTATTTTTTATTTCTTTTAGTTCTTTGATCTTCATATTTATTATTATTTGTTAACCATTCTAGTTGCGATAGGCAACTTTGCTGATGCTCTGATAAATGCTTCTTTTACTAATTTTTCAGGTGCACCTGCAACTTCAAACATAATCCTACCAGGTTTTACAACAGCAACATGCTTTTCCACATCTCCTTTTCCTCCACCCATTCTTTTTCCAGCTGCTCTTCCTGATACTGGTTTATCTGGAAAAATCCTTATCCATACTTTTCCACCTCTTTTTAAATGATGAGAAATTGCTTTTCTAGCAGCTTCAATCTGTGCAGCTGACACCCAAGCAACTTCTAAAGCTTTTAAACCAAAATCACCAAAGGAAATTGAACTTCCGCGAAGAGCTGTTCCTCTTCTTCGACCTCTCATATTCTTTGTAAATTTCTCTCTCTTTGGCTGCAACATTAATCTTGTTCCTTTCTGTGTATCCAAACCTTAACTCCAACATAACCTCTTTTTGTAAGAGCTGGTCTTTCTGCGTAATCAATATCTTCTCTTAGTGTTTGTGTTGGCACAGAGCCCTGATGAAACTTTTCAGTTCTAGCGATTTCTGCTCCATTAATACGACCTGCTAAAACTATTTTAATTCCCCCAGCTCTTGCCATCATAACTCTCTCCATAGCCTTCATAATTGATCTTCTGTGCGGAATTCTCTTTTCCAAATCTTGGACTATTCTTTCGGCTACTAAATAGGCAGATAGATCATAATTCTTTATTTCATTAACTTTTAAATCAATCTTGATTTTATCAGACTTTGTTATTTTACCTGAATTTAAGATAGTTACAATGAAATTCTTTAATTCCTCAATGCCGGATCCACCTCTACCTATGACAACTCCTGGTCTCGATACAGTTACTATGATTACTATACTTTTTGGTTGTCTCTCAATTTCAACTCCAACTATACCTGCAGCTGACAATTTTTTCATTAATTCTTGTCTAATTTTAATATCTTCTAGAAGAAGACCTTTAAAATCAGTATTATTTGAAAACCATCTGGATTTCCAGCCAATTGTTCTTCCTGTTCTAAATCCAATTGGATTAACTTTTTGTCCCATTTTTTATTCCTTTCTTTATCGGTTTAACAACTGTTTTCTTTGCAGCTGGTTTCTTGACCTCTGTTTTAATTTCTTTTGATACTTTTGGTACTTTTACTGCATTTAATACCTTTTTGGTCATCAATATCACTTTAATATGGCTCATTCTTTTCTTGATTGGATGCCATCTACCACGAGAAACTGGATTCCCTCTTTTAAGTCTTGGGCCTTCACCGATTTGTATTTCTTTAAATACTAAATTATTTATGTCTGCACCTTTTTGAAAAGCATTAGCTGTTGCTGACTTTATAACTTTAAATAGATACTCTGATGCTCTTTTCTTTATAAAAGGCAATGATTCAAGAGCTTTTGCTGGTGTCATTTTTTTAATTACATCAACAACTGGCCTAATTTTTCTAGGACTTAGTAATAAATGTTTTTGTTCTGATTTAAATTCCATAGTGATAAATATTAGGTCTTGTCCATTGTTCTCTTAACAACTTCTCCATGTCCTTTAAATGTTCTAGTAGGTGAAAATTCTCCTAAAGAATGTCCAACCATGTCTTCACTCACAAAAACTTCAATAAATATCTTACCGTTATGAACAGTAAAGTACTTTCCAACAAATTCTGGTGATATTTGGCAAGCACGAGACCAAGTTTTAATTGGGTTTTCTTTTAATCCCATACCTTTCTCAAGCTTTTTTACAAGCCTTGGGTCTACATATGGTCCTTTTTTGCTACTTCTGCTCATATTAATAAGTTACTTAAACAAACCAGCCTTTCCTCTTTTTCTTCCTTGAACAATGATTCCATCAGAATACTTCTTTGGGCTTCTAGTCTTTCCTACTGCTTTCTTACCCCAAGGTGTCTTTGGTGATTTCATACCTACTCCGCTTCTACCTTCTCCACCACCATGTGGATGTGCATCTGGATGCATAGCGACACCTCTAACAGTAGGTCTTTTACCTCTATGTCTATTTGCACCAGCTTTTCTTAAATTCTTGTTTTTGTCATCTACATTACCTACTTGTCCTAATACAGCAGTGCAAGCAGGATCAAATTTTCTAATCTCAGTTGATGGCATCTTTACAAGTACATGTGTATCATCTTTTCCAAAGACAAAGGCTACAATTCCGGCGCCTCTTGCAATCTGTCCACCTTTTCCAGGTCTTATTTCAATGTTATGGATTTCGCTTCCAACTGGAATTCTTGATAAAGGTAAACAATTTCCAACTTCTAATGGTGCATCATTTGATGCAATGACCTTCATTCCAATCTTTAATCCTACGGGTGCTATTATATACGATCTCTGTCCATCAAGGTAAACTAATTTTGCAATTCTAGCATTTCTATTTGGATCATATTCAATAGATTCAACCTTTGCCCACACATCTTTTTTACTTCTCTTAAAATCGATATCTCTTAAAAACCTTTTTGCTCGTCCACCTTGATGTCTGACTGTAATAGTTCCGTTACTTCTGCCAGAATTCTTTTTTAATATTGTTTTTAATTTAATCATATTTTTTTCTTATTTATTTTTTCTTACTATCTGCTGGTGCTTCGTCCTCAAACATTTCAATCTTTCCAGACTTAAGAGTGATTAGAACCTTTTTCATTGCTTTTACAGTTTTTCTTGTTCCTCTTGCTGTCTTAACTATCATTTTTTTGTAATTTTGAGTCAATATATTTGCAATCTTAATATCTAATGAATCTTCTAAAAACTTTTTAATTTGACCTTTAGCATAAATTGGTAATACCCAAAAAGAATATTGACCGTTCTTTGCTTGGTTCATACTTTTTTCAGTAAATATTGGTGTAAATTTCATATACTTATTTTATTTTTTTGTCTGTCTTTTGTTCAAAAACATTACTGTCAATTAAAATTAGACTTTTCTTCATAACTAAAAATGCGTTCAAATCAGCAAATTTTATTGTTTCGACGTCCTTGATGTTTTTAAAGAATCTTGATATTTTAACATCTTTACTTCCTAGTACAACTAAAACTTTTGCTTTGATGTCAGATGCCTTTTTCAATAATTCTATAGCTTTACTTGCTTCGTTTGTCTTATTTATTTTTGAAAGCCCTTCAACCAATATTGCCTTCTTTGATTCAAATTTGTTTGATAAAGCAGCTCTTAAAGCAGCTTTCTTCATATTGAATGGCATTTCCAATTCTCTCTTTACACCTTGTGGACCATGTACTACTCCTCCACCGACGAAGATATGGGCTGATTTTGCTCCATGTCTTGCTCCACCTGTTCCTTTTTGTTTATATATCTTTCTTCGTGAGATATTAACTTCTGATCTAGTCTTAACACGAGATAAACCAAAATGCGTTCTGTCTTCATATACTCTAACAGCTTGGGCCAACAGAGAAACTGCAGAAACTTTCTCGTATTCTTTTGGTAATGCAAAATCAGGTTTTGCGACTGCTTTTAATGTATAAACTTTTGCTTTCATATTATAATTATTGTTTTGCTTCTTCCAATACAGTTGCTGCAACTGCAGCAGTTTCGGCAACGGCCTCTGTGGTTTCAGTATTTTCTACGACTACTTCTACCACCTCATGTACCATTTCTTTTAAAGATCCTTCTTTAATTTTGGTAACAGTCATAAATCTTCCTGGTCTTCCTGGAATTGGACTTGAGATTGAAATTTCGTTTGTCTTGTTGTTTACTGCAATTACGTGAACGTTCTTGATTGTAATTTGTACTCCACCCATTCTTCCTGCCATCTTCTTACCTTTATAGACTCTTCCTGGTGTTGTGGTTTGTCCAATAGATCCTGGAGCTCTGTGTCTGTCTGATTGTCCATGAGTTTTTGGTCCACCTCTGAAATTAAATCTTCTTACTCCACCTTCAAAACCTTTTCCTTTATTAATTGCGGTTACTGAAACGACATCACCAGCTTTAAAGATATCGCTAACTTTAATTACATCTCCAACCTTGTAACTAGGTTCCTCAGTAAGTCTAATTTCTTTTAAGTATCTTGGAGTTGTTTCGGACTTCTTTGAATGTCCTTGAAGTGGTTTGTTGATATTTTTTGGTTTCTTTGTCCCTAATGAAAGTTGAACTGCCCAATAACCATCAGTCTTCTCATTTTTAATTTGGGTGACAACACATGGACCAACTTTAATTTTTGTAACTGGAATTCTAGACCCTTCGATAAAGGTCTGAGTCATTGTTCCTTTTGTACCAAATAATGTATTCATTTTTTAGAGACTTTAATAAGGCCAGAAAACCACTAGATTCAATCATCATGATTCTAAGGGTGAATTATATCAAACTATGTAGGTATAACGCAAGGGTAAAATAGTAACAAAAATTACATCTTGATTTCGATGGAGACACCGGCTGGAAGGTCTAAATTAGAAAGAGCATCAACTGTTCTTGGGGTTGGATCATTAATATCAATAAGTCTCTTGTGAATTAAGACCTCAAAATGTTCCTGTGCATCTTTATCTGTAAAAGGAGATTCTTTAATAGCCATAACAGATCTCTCTGTTGGTAATGGGGTTGGTCCTGAAATTTTTGCACCCGAAGTTAAAGCTGCATCTATGATTTTAGTTGCTGCTTCGTCTATAACTCTATGATCGTAAGCTTTTAGCTTAACTCTAAGTCTTTGCATAGTAGTAATTCTAAATTAGGGTGCGAACTCTTAAGCTATTATTTTGGTGATAACTCCAGCACCTACTGTATGTCCACCTTCTCTTATAGCAAATCTTAATCCTTCTTCCATTGCGATAGGTGCAATAAGTTTAACTGTCATTTTTGCTGAATCACCTGGCATAATCATTTCTACCCCTTCTGCAAGTTTAACATCTCCTGTGATGTCAGCAGTTCTTATAAAGAATTGTGGTTTGTATCCTGTAAAGAATGGTGTATGTCTTCCACCTTCATCTTTGCTTAAGATATAAACTTCAGCTTCAAATTCAGTATGAGGAGTAACTGTACCAGTCTTTGCTAATACTTGGCCTCTCTCAACTTGAGTTTTATCTATTCCTCTTAATAATACTCCAACGTTATCACCAGACATAGCTTCATCAAGAAGTTTTCTAAACATTTCAAGTCCTGTAACAACTGACTTAAGTGTTGGTTTTAATCCAATTATTTCGATTTCTTCGTTAACTTTGATAACTCCTCTTTCAACTCTTCCAGTAACAACTGTTCCTCTTCCTGAGATAGAGAATACATCTTCAACAGGCATTAAGAATGGTTTTTCAATATCTCTTACTGGATCTGGAATAAATTCATCTGCAGTTTCCATTAACTTTAAGATTCCTTTTTCTGCTTCTGCATCACCTTCAAGAGCTTTAAGTGCTGAGACTCTGACGATAGGAGTTGTGTCTCCTGGGAATTGATATTTATTCAATAATTCTCTAATATCTGATTCAACCAATTCAAGAAGTTCTGGATCATCCATCATGTCACATTTGTTTAATGCAACCATTAAGCAAGGGACATTAACTTGTCTAGCTAAGATTACGTGTTCTCTTGTTTGTGGCATTGGGCCATCTGGAGCTGAAACAACTAAAATTGCTCCGTCCATTTGTGCAGCACCAGTAATCATGTTCTTGATGTAGTCAGCATGGCCTGGAGCATCGATGTGAGCATAATGTCTTTTTGCGGTTTCGTATTCTACGTGAGCAATGTTAATAGTAACACCTCTTTGCTTTTCTTCTGGAGCTGAATCAATTTGGTCAAAAGCATATGCTTTATTTACACCACCTGGAAAGTTCTTTGCAAGTACTGTGGTAATAGCAGCGGTTAATGTGGTCTTGCCGTGATCAACATGGCCAATAGTACCAATGTTTAAATGGGTCTTACTTCTATCAAATTTTTGTTTTGCGTCTGCTGCCATATGTGTATTATATTTTGTACTCCTTCAAAAAACAAGAGGCGTATTTAAATGCCTCAAGAGATTGTATTATAACTGACACTTATAAAAAGTGTCAACAGGGAAATATCTGATATAATCCCAACATGAGTGAAATTATATATTGGCAAGAAACATATGAAAAGGATATTTGCGCGCAAATATTAAAAGGCCGAGTTAGTAGTAATGACTTGCAAGAAATAGTTTTGGAAATGATCAATACAAATAGAAATATTACTGATGAGGCCATAGGATATATAAGGGCAGCAACAAAAGTATATAAAGAATGGATATTAAGTAGTACAACAAGTGTGCCAAACGAAGATGATAGAGGAGCATGTGGTGTAGATAATAATGGTAGACGAAGGTTTTAAGTCTCTTATCCTCTTGTCATTTCAACCTTGCCGGCTTTGGCAACGATTTGAGCTGCAATGTGTGATGGAACTTCTTCATAATGAGATGGTTCAACGAATGCTCTTGCTCTTCCTTGAGTAAGAGATCTTAACTTTGTTGCGTAACCTGAAAGTTCTGCGAGTGGTGCAGTTGCATATACAACTGTTTCTCCACCTTTTTCTTCAGTTCCAGAAATTTCCGGCAGATGGGG
>CAWASW010000018.1:0-4139 GCA_963784785.1 Candidatus Woesebacteria bacterium
ACAAAGTCGAGTCGATAAATCATCTAATGAATTGCAGATAGTTTGCAGTGTATTATTGATATTTGAAATTTAGGGTATTACAATATAATCATGCACAATGGACAGGAATATGCAAAGACTGGGAAATCGACTTCGCCTGCCCGTACTGGTTGCTTAATATCATCAGTTGAAGTTAGCAATTTATATCCAGTGATGTTTGCCCTGATCGGAACAAAGTTTAACGGTGGGAAAATGATGATTGTTATTCCACCAGTTTTGTTTACCATGAGGGTATATGCCTAGCTTATTGATTGAAATATGCAACTCGAAGAGCCGTATAAATCGAGGCGTTCACGTAGGGTTCTCCCATTTAGCGGGACAAGTTGTGATGAGCTTGGATGAAAGTTCCTCGACTTGTTTTTTTAGTATAACCCTGGTATTGGGAATCTATATCCAATAAAATACTTTTTACCATTTATTTCAAAAGCTTGCTTTTCCCTTCTCTTCTTTAGAAGTTCTGTCAACTGGTTCAAATATTTTTTTTCTAAGAATATACTTGTCACATAACTTCCTTGTTTTCTTGTATCTGGACTATTAAGATTAGGCCAATTTGTCGGCCATTGAATTGGGATGTCTGGTGAGTGGCTATAGTCGGATAACATAATCTCAATTCTGTCAGGTATCCACTTTATCGACTTTTCAGCGTCAAAGTTTAAAATGAAGTTATGAATATTGAGAACTTGTGATGGAAACCTTTTCCGATAATCCTTTGATGAAACATAACCGCAAACTGAAACACAAACCAATGTGTCAAGTTTTACAAAAACACTATAAGATGGATTATCTGTTGCCAGTATCTCTCCATTGGGGGCTGAAATTGTTGCGTTGAAAAATCTACTTTTTTTGAAAAGAGTATCCGTCAAATTTAGTTCACTGATAAGCTGAGTCTTTTCACCCTCTTCAACCTGGGTCAAATTATACGCCCCGTTTTTCCAAAACAAAATTTTACCATTGATATAAAGAATGAATAGTGGGCCTTCTGCTCCCATAAACATAGCCCGCGGGTCACTAATGCGATACCAAAAAATTGGTTTCCCAAAACTCGTGTCACCAATTTGTCCAAATGAACTGAGCCCGATAAAAAGAAATATAAAAATCAATAGTCGTGTCATGGTTTTATTGATAGTTTCAATAATTGGGTGGTCGCAAAAATTGCATAAAACTTTCGGGCTTGGAGAAGGTGATGATTTTCACAACAAATGTTGACGCGGAGAACCAATTTTTGATTTACTAAAAATACGTCTACAGAGCACTGAACCGCAATTTTTGCTGAATCCGTGTACCAGCAGTTTTTACGTCGACTGAAATTAATTTGTGATTTTGTCAAGTTCATTAATAATAGTTTCAGCTCGTTTTTCAAGAAATGTGTTGTAATCGTCTCTTTGATATATGTCCTTTTTAATGGGAATTAAATTGCTTCCCAAAATTGTATTAAAATCTGTCGATGGAATTAAATTAAAGAAGTAATCAGAAGGGCTTTTTTTTGATATTTTTTTATTGGATTCAGCGGGTAAAAAACAGAAATTCACAATACTAAATATTTTCTTTTTTGCAACTTTTTGCTTTTTAAGATATGCATTAGGGAAAATGTGGTGGAATTGTTTTCTGTTATATTCTGAAAGGGCAAAGGCAATATCTATTTTAGTATTCTTTACTAAATCTGTTGGTTTGTATTGAGCCATTAATAGAAGAAATGCTCTTGTGAGTGGATTTGCTTTAGAAAACGTTGTCTCAATTAATTCGGATGCCGTAACAGAGTATCTTAGTAAATCAACAACTTTATGGTTCCCCTTTCTAATTTGAAGAATGGTTTCAATGTCAGCATTCATTTTGGCCGTTGTTTGTCCAGTTGAGTAGCGATTAGAAAAAGAGGTTTTCCAGAACCATTTTTTTAATGATTTTAATTCTTCAGCATTGGGTGTACCTGTTTCCGTAAAAAATCTGCAAAGGGGTGCAATTTGTTGTTGAAATGGAAGGAAATCTTGAATGGAACAGTTGAGTTCTGTATGCAAAAAGTCAATTGCCTTTCTTAATCCTTCACAAACTTTATCCCAATTATCCCGAACCTGTTCACCCGATAGCTCTAATACTTTTGGAGTTGTGGTGTCGTTTTGTACAACTCCTGATATTGTTTGAAGAAGAATATTTTGAGACAAATCACCGAAATTTTTCTCATCAAGCTGCTCAAGTAAATCGTCCATTTTTTCAAGTAGATGGAAATTGTCGGTCCAAGTCCAAGCAATCATTAAATCCATTATACTTAATTTAGTTCCAGTATGATTGATTCTTTCGAAGATGATTCCAACTTCTGATTTTTCTCTGTTTTTGATAGTTACTACAGGTAATTCGTAGTTGATAAATTTTGAATGAAGTTCCTTTGCTGGAGTATGATATTTCTTGTCAAGGATCATAAACGCGTCAACAAATTTTGGCGTATCTAAGAAGTTTCTAAGATAAATTGTCTCCGATACATTACCACTAATGTCAGTTTTATGAACAAATATTTTTTTGGAAAAATCATAGTAGATTTCAAAAATATCTAAGTTAGGATTGTAGTTCTCTGTTGTCTCTTCTTGTTCTGTTTGGTCACTAAACACAGCATAGATAGAGGAAATTCTTTGTTGCCCATCCAAAACATAATTAACTGGGTAGTCCTCTTTTGTAATTGGAATTTTATATCCGGCAATATTTCTTGTGTGCTTCAGTCTGTCACCAGTATTCCATAACAGGACGCTACCAATGGGATAATTTTTCACAATACTGTCAAGCAATTCTATTATTTGATTTGGTTTCCAAACAAATCCCCTTTGAAAAGCAGGGATAAGAATATCTCCGCTGTTAATTCTATTAATGAGCTTGTCAATTTTCTCGGGGTTGACTGCTAATTCTGGTGCTTTCATATTTGTCTGTTTAAAATAGCTGTAACGGCAGTTTCTCGAAAAACTTGCTTTTAAACTAAATATACATAAAATGCGATCTCATTTCAGGTGATTCTAGCAGTAGTTGAAAAAATCTAGTCAGGACGCTTAACACTTATCAACCTCCTTTTCGCAATAATTAGTGTACACTATTTTGTACTACAGTAGGCAGTGCAAGTGTAGTAGCCCGGGCCCATACTGCAGTATCGATACTCCCAGTCTCCCCCCAGTCAAAAGCCAGTATAGAGTATGGGGAGAGGCACTTTGAAAAAGGATCAATATTTGCTATTTATGCATCCCAAAACAAAGAAGCAATCCCCACTATTGACAACCCCAAAAGCTGCAGTGCTTTTATTGGCGTGTTAAACTTCGGAAAAACATTTGTTTATTCGATTTGAGATTGTAAATTTGTTTTGCGTCTGGTACGAGTCGCTAAGCGTCTCAATACGGGGATACTTCCCCAAATCCAGTCGCTTTTTTGTGCCCAAAACCTACTGCAATGATATTTTGTTATATCGACGAGTCGGGTACGCCAGATATTCCCGGGAATACATCTCACTATGTTTTAGCTGGTTTAGCAATCCCAATTCATAAATGGAAAAATTGTGAAATAGAAATTCAAAAGCTTAAAAATAAGTACAATTTAGATCATGCCGAGATTCATACCGGTTGGCTGTTATGGCCTTACCTTGAACAATCGAAGATTACTGATTTTGAAAGACTTAACTATTCTACAAGAAAATACGAAGTAGAAAAATACAGAAATACCGAATTATTAAGATTGCAAGGACCAAACACACAAAAACTATATCATAAAACAAAAAAGAATTACAAAGCTACAAATAGCTACATCCACTTAACTTTTGATGAGCGTAAGAAATTTGTCAAAGAGATAGCTGCCTTAATAGGAGGATGGAATTTTTGCAGGTTGTTTGCGGAATGTATTGATAAAATCCATTTTAACCCTGCGGTAACCCCTCTTACTGTGGATGAACAAGCATTTGAACAGGTTGTGTCAAGATTTGAACAATACCTCAAAATATATAGCAAGACAAGTAATGATAAAAAATATGGATTACTTATACACGACAATAATGATACTGTCAAGAAAAAGCATACTGAGATGATGAAGGGCTTCCACCGAAGCAGCAGTATGTAACTGAACCAGGTCAGACATAGACA
>CAWASW010000019.1:0-16347 GCA_963784785.1 Candidatus Woesebacteria bacterium
CTGATCTCCGCTCAAAAAGACCTGAGTGTCGTTTAATTAGGTTGACTCTGAATAGTTCAGAGTTCCTTCATAGAATAGATCAACTAACTTGTTTCCGACTAAATTAAGTGCTCCGTCTGTAGTATCTACAGTGATATCATTTATTTCAAGTGTTTGTATTCGAGAGTCGCTTGGATTAGGCGGAGAAGATTCTCCATCAGCAAATTCAGAAATGTGACCAATTAATTTTCCCTTGTATATCACCATTGACTGCAAGTTAGGAACATCATTAGGAAGTAATTCATGTCCTTTTTTGAATCCTAACGCGCTTCTAATAATTTGATCTTCGTATTCTTGATCTTTACGGCCTTCATGTAAGGTTTCTGCAGCTTCACTTAATGTCATGTTTGTTGGATTTACCTCGCAGGCATTAAATATAAATTTTATATCCTCAGCTGTTATTTCGGGGTCAAGCGTATACATTTTCAGAAAAGAAATGGCCGATTGACCATTGTTTATCTTGGTGAATTCCACCGTAAGTCCGATTGAATCTTGTCCTCCTTGATTATGAAGTTTTACTTTCCTAGTTTCTAGTAAATCTTCCAATTTCATAATTGGTACATCTGCTAATTCTTTTGGCAAGTGAAGTTCTGTAGAAGTAGTTTTCGGTTCAGGATTTGGATTTTCCATAAAGAGATCATACTACAGTTATTTCTAAAAACAAAAATTTGTTTTGTGTTTAGAAATACTGTCAAACACATTCTCCAAGGAGGATAGGTGTGTTTGACAGTAAGTCATCTATAATGTCAGGAGGACGCCCTATAAAATCTTAGCGCATCGCCAGAAAAATACGCGGGACCAATCCTGCATGAACCTCGGCAGATCCGTAATTTTCCTGTACTCTTGTACTTCGCGAATCCAGGGATCTCCTTTGTACATGACGTACATCCTCATCACCGGATCTTTTTCTCCCGATTCGGGATTTCTCATCCAAAACTGGAGAGAAATCTTTTCCCGAACGTTTGTCCATGCCGAAATTTCAAAAACGTTCCTGTTCGGATGGTATTGATCGGGTGAATAAAATTTGACCTGCTGGCGGTCAAATGTTGCGGCTACAAACGCAATGTTTGAGGCTGCCACCATCGGATAAAATCCGAAAGAAAATACTGCGATCAAAATGAATGAAAGCAGGTCTTGCTTCGTTTGCTTGGACATGATTCTCCTTATGTTTAGGTACAGGATATGATGACTTACAGATTAGAATTATCCTATAATTCTTGAATTTTGTCAATTAATGTGTGTCAGTTGTCAACTGAAGCAGCTGGTTCAACAAGCTTTGGACAGGCTAGTTGATTTTCTTCTAAAAACCATTCTCTTCTACCATAGCATTCTTTATTAACTAATCCTTCTGGAACTGGCCAATCTGTAGACGGACTGTTTTTTAGTAATCCTGACATAATTGTATTCCAAATTGGCGCTGCTCCTGTAATACCTGAGGCAATTCTACTCATTGAACTTCCATTGTTATTTCCAACCCAAACAGCTACTACATAATCTTTGTTAAAACCGATTGTTAAGTTGTCTTTTAAATCATTACTTGTTCCTGTTTTAACTGCGACTTCAGGGTGATTAGGAATTACTAATTTTGAGTTTGATCCGAATGCTGGAGAACGGGCAATGTTATCTTTTAACACATCTATTAGTAAGTAGGCTACTCTTGGATCTAGAACACTTGAAAATTGACCATATTTGCTTTGACTGAATAATATTTTGTCATTATAATTTTTAATTTCTAATATTGACTTGGTATCGTTTTTAATTCCGCCATTTGCAATTACAGAATAGACTTCGGCCATTTCAATTAGTTTTGTTTCGCCCCCGCCTAAAGTTAGAGAAAGACCAAATCTAGATCGATCTTTCCATGTAGTGATTCCCATCTTTTCAGCCAAATTAATCATGTTGTCAATTCCGTAAGTGGCCAATATCTTAACTGCAGGAATATTTCTTGACTGAGCTAACGCTTGTCTGATTGTAATTCTACCTTTGTACGTTCCATCGTAATTCTTTGGAATATACGGTTTTTGGCCAGCAACATTAAAGGATACAGAAGAGTCGTCAACTATTGACGCTAATGTTAAACCGCTAGTCAAAGCTTGGGCATAGTTTATTACTTTAATAGAGGAACCCGGTTGTCTTAGTCTGTCTGTTACATTTACGTTTCCATCTTTCGATGTATCGAAGTAATCAACTGACCCGACCATCGCAAGAATTTCTCCATTTTTTGGGTCAATAACAATTACTCCCGCGTTAGTTACGTTTAATTCTTTTAATTTATTTAACTCTTTTTTAACATTTTGCTCAGCCATATTTTGAATGTTTAAATCTAATGTTGTTTTAACTGTCAATCCGCCTTTTAGAACCATTTCTTCACCATATTTTTCAATTAGCTTTTCCCTTATGTACATCACGAAGTGCGGTGCAGCAATAACTTGCGTATTTGGGGAAAAAGTAATTCTATCAGTTGACGCTTTTTCTTCTTGTTCCTTAGTAATATATTTATTAATCCTCATTAGATTTAGAATCTCCCTTTGTCTTGAAAATGCTAATTCCGGATTACTCCCGAATGGTGAATACCTTGTAGGACTTTGTGGAAGACCAGCCAAGAGTGCAGCTTCTGAGAGAGACAATTCTTCGACATTTTTATCAAAGTAATGTTTTGATGCTTCTTGAATTCCGTATACGGTTCCGCCGTAACTTACCTCATTTAAATACATTTCTAATATCTCATCTTTGGAATAATTCATTTCTACTCCAACAGATAAAATTAATTCTCTTATTTTTCTAACGTACGTCTTTTCAGAGGATAATAGTGCATTTTTTACTAATTGTTGCGTAATTGTCGAACCTCCTTCAAGTTTACCTAGTCTAATATTTTTAAATATCGCACGAATCGTTCCTCTAATTGAAAACCCTATGTGACTGTAAAATTCTGCATCTTCGGCAGCTATTGTTGCGAGTTTTACCTGTTCAGGTATTTGTAATAATTTTACAGGTGTTCTGTTTTTATCTTTGTATATTGTATAAAGAAGTTTGTCATTTCTATCATATATTTTTGTAGAAACGTCAACCTGGCGGGTGGTTAATTCGCGTGGGGAGGGAAGATCTTTAAAAACAAAATTATATGATAATAAGATAAGAGTGATGAGTCCTAACACAGAAAGCAAATAGCGTTTTTTTATATTTATTCTAAGTCTCGGATATATTACTTTGTGAATTTTTCTTTTTGGCAATTTAATACTTTTTAATAAGTTAATTAGAATTAATGATCCGTGATATATTATGTAAGCGCTAAAATATATTGCTATAAAAATATGAGATATTACATAATAGAAGGGTTTACCAACAGCAATTAAAATTGCTGGTAGTGAAACTTGGGCAGTGGTGGGATATATTTTTCTTTTTCCAGCCACAAAACGATTGTATCAAAGAAAAGCCAAAATAGGGCAAGAAAAAGTTATTGACATGTATTACAAAACCATTATACTTGTAATATGGATACTACAATTTTACAGATACCAATTACAAAGACATTTCGCGATCAAGTCTCAGATGTTGTTATCGAAATGGGTTTTTCTTCGTTACAAGATTATTTAAGATTAATTATGAAAAAGACTCTATCAAAAGAAATTGATGTGACTGTCGGTCCAAAACCAGTTGTGTTATCTGTCAAAAATACCAAGAGATATGGCAAAATAGTTGACGATTATCTAGCTGGAAAGTCAAAAACCAAGAGTTTTGACAATGTTGATGAAATGATGGATGATTTAATGAAGTGAAAATTACTCTTGATTCTTCATATTTAAAATCGTTTAAAAAAAGAGTCTACTACAATGCGAAGCTTGCTCTAAAAACAAGACAAAGAATTAAATTGTTTGTCGAAAATCCTCGAAACCCAATGATTAAAGATCACCAATTAACAGGGGATAAAAAAGAATTCAGAGCATTTTGGATAACAGGAGATATCAGAATCATATATTTTTCAATATCAAAAAATGAAGTTTTGTTTATCGATATTGGTACGCACAATCAGGTATATTAGTTTGTTTTAAGGGGATATCTGATAGTTGCAGAGGAAGAAGCAATAGGGCAGGTCATACAATAAATTCCTCCTGTTGGATCAGTAAAAATTGGTTTATTTTGCATCTCTATATTTTCGGGAGCGGTATCCTTACCTGCTAACTGTTGTGTGGTTTTATCTATTTGTACATCTTGACCTACAATATTTGACGTAGTTGGAACTGTACCTGTCAAAAAATATTCGAAACGAGTAGAGCAATCAGTTCTGACATCTCCTGTGTCCGCGCATACTGAAGCACCTACTACTTCTTCCGGTTGTAGTGGCCATGAGTGACCTTCATCATCTTTGTCGTATTCGCTTTTTTCACTTTTATCTAATGCAAATTTTATTATTTTGTTCCAAATAGGAGATGCCCCAGATACACCTGAAACTGCCCCGCTCATTGAGGTGTTGTTGTTATTACCTACCCAAACAACAGCTAAGATTTGTTTAGTGTATCCAATTGTCCAGTTATCTTTTCTGTCGTTAGTTGTTCCTGTTTTTACAGATGTTTCTGGATGTCCCTTAACATTTAAATAGCTTGACGCCCCAAATGCTTGGGAACGAGCATTGTTGTCATATAACATATGAGAAATTAAAAATGTTGTACCAACATCTAACACTTTTTCACCGGAGAGCTTTTTTTCATTTAATTTAACTTCTTCATAAACTTTTCCTTTCCAATCTTCTACCTTGGTGATAGCAATAAGTGGCTCTTTGATACCACCGTTTGCAAATACTCCAAATGCCTCTGCCATATCGTATGCTCTAACTTCACCACCTCCTAGAGTTAGTGAAAGTCCGTAATCATCAGCATTTGTGAGAGTAGACAATCCCATTTTTTTAGCAAAATCTATAAAATTTTGTAATCCATTTAAGGCAAGAATTTTAACCGCAGGTATGTTATAGGAATTTCCTAACGCAAATCGTGTTTGAACTAAACCGTGGAATGTTCCATCATAATTTTTTGGACAATATAAAGATTGGCCTATTACATTAAAACAGGTAGGAGTATCAGAAAACGTTGTAGCTGCAGTTATTTTTTTGTCTTTTAACCCAAGTGCATAATTAATCGGTTTGATAGAGGAACCTGGTTGTCTTTTAGCTAAAATTACATTTACTTTTCCATCTTCGTCTTTTGCAAAATAGTCTTTGCTTCCAACCATTGCAAGAATTTCACCAGTTGATGGATGCGTAATAAGAGCCGCTCCGTTTCCAACTTTTTGTTTTTTAAGTTTGGCAACCTCTGTTGCTACTTGATCCTGAGCATATTGCTGAAGGTCAAGGTCTAAAGTTGTTGTTACTCTGAGCCCACCTTGTTCAACTAGTTTCTCACCATATTTTTCTACTAGTTGGTCTTTAACCCAGAGTGCAAAATGGGGTGCAACGGGAGCTTTGATTTCTGCATAATTAATTTTTTCTTCAAAAGTTTTGTCAGCTTCTTCTTGTGTCAAATATTTGTTTGATACCATTTGGTTTAGTACTTCCCTTTGCCTTTCTTTAGCAAGTTCTGGATGAGCACCAAAAGGCGAGTACCTAGTTGGGCTTTGTGGCAATCCTGCTATAAGACTTGCCTCTGCCAGAGTTAAGTCTTTTGCTTGTTTTCCAAAATAAAGTTCAGACGCTGACTCGATACCATATGCAGTGGAACCATATGGTATTTGGTTTAAATACATTTCTAAAATTTGTTGTTTTGAATATATTCCCTCAACAATCATAGTTAAAAAGAACTCTCTGGCTTTTCTTCTGATTGTTCTTTCCGGATTAAGTAGTGAATTTTTTACTAGTTGTTGCGTTAAAGTTGATCCCCCTTCTACTTTTCCTCTAGTTACAATTTTATAAATTGATCTAGCTATTCCTGTATATGAAAATCCAGAATGATTGTAAAAGTCTTTGTCTTCGATTGAGATCGTTGCATTCTTAATGTAATCTGGCAACTCTCCAATTTTAACAGGACTTCTACGAGTATTTGTATATATTTCATATAGCAATTTTCCGTTTCTATCTAATAGTTTTGTAGATACTGGAATATCGGGTGAAGATAACTTAGTAGGGAGTGGTATGCCCCAAAAAAGCCATAATGAAAATGAAAAAATGACAGAAAAGAAAATAATTCTTTTTCTGTTGTATTCAATTATAAGATGATCTTTGATTTTTGTGAAAATATTCATCATAATAGTTCTATAAGAGTATTATACTATGAATCTTAATTTAGAAGATAAAATTTGGTGGAGTTATATAGAAGAAGATTTGCAGGAACTTTTGGTTGCTTCTGAATTTCTGGCTAATGTCGTAAAGAGTTGGGGGGGAGACCTGCCTCAAGGTAGTAAAGTGTTTCATGATTATTCATTTGTAGTCTTTCCAGCGGCAAAGGCTTATGAGGGTTTCTTGAAGAAAATGTTTTTGGACTTGGGTTTTATTACTAATGAAGATTATCTAGGTAAAAGATTTAGAATAGGCAAAGCACTCAATCCATTTTTAGAAGAGAGGCTAAGAGATAGAGAAAGTGTCTACGATCAGAATTGTAAAATATTGTGGTGGCAAGGATTTAGCCGATCTCTTTGTGGAATGCTTGGACCAACGGAAGGAACTTGGTTTTTCATTGGTTTCCTGAGGATAAGAAGGCAGTGTCTTTACAGAGGCGGAGGAAAAGATTATGATGATTGTATACGCCATGGATATGGCATTTAAAGGATGTAAAATCAAATGATAATAAATTAAAATGATAAAAAATTTTAAAAGAGCAGTATATTCTATCAGTTTACTTGTTAATTGTTTGGGGATTCTATAGATTCTTATTTAAACTTCCAGATGAAATTGAAGAATTAATTATAAAGCCAATATTGTGGTTGTTACCAGTTGTCTATTTGGTTAGAGCAGAACGACAAGGTATTAGACTCCCTTGGTATAACTTTGAAAAATTTGTTCCCCGCAGTTTATTATGCTCTTGGTTTAGGTGCATTCTTTGTAATGGAAGCGATGATCGTAAATTTCTTAAAATATGGTGGGCAGTTTAATTTAGGTGCTAATATTGGAGCCTTACCACTTCTTCCTGCATTAGGGTTGTCATTTGCTACAGCAGTTTCAGAGGAAATTACGTTTAGGGGATATATTTTTACAAGAGTTTGGTCTTTTGTAAAAGACGAAATGTGGGCAAATCTTCTGACCAGTTTGTTTTGGGCAATGATTCATGTTCCTGTGATGATATTTGTATGGAAGTTGGATCTTTCTGCAAGCTCTCATTTACCTCTTATTGACCACGCTCTTTGGCATAGGAAGCGCTTTTGTATATGCCAGAACAAAAAATATTGTTTCACCAATTCTTACTTCATGTACTCTGGCAATGGCCAATTATTCTATTTAGATAATTTGCAGAGGGTTATCAAAAGTACTACAATAACCATCACAGATGGTATCAATTAAAAAGGTTGTAGGAACTAGGGCTACAATAATAACTGCGTTTGCCATACTTTCGGTATCTGTTCTTCGTTGTGCAACACCAAGAGACGCCTATTCGCCAATGGTTTTGTCTGAAAAAACTGAGAGTAATAAACCTATGACGATAGATTATCTTATTCGCGTATCCCGGTAAAATTGGGCCTGACAATATGCTTTGGTATTCAAAAGTCATGAGGGACAAGACTTGGTATTTTCTGACTTTTAACAAAGACAAGAAGCGAGAACTTAATTTACTCTTTGCAGATAAAAGTTTAAATTCTGCTCTTGAGACTGTTTAAAAACAATAAACCAGATCTTGGGCTGTCTACACTTAACTAAAGCAGAAAAATATCTAGAAATGCGCAGTTCCTGAAAATGCAGATAACACCGAATATGTTAAAGAAACTTGCTTTATCATCGTTAAAACACAGAGAGGTTATTGAGACGCAGATACTGCCGTTATCTCCAGAAGATATTGCTCCAAAAGTGAATGCAATTATCGAGTTATCCAAAAGAAACATACAAAAAAGCCAGAGATTTTATGTACTCAAAAGGATTGTTCCACCGCAAAATATATTCGAATTGGAGTAATTTTTAAAAACTCAGTATTTTATATTTACCGTAGTTTTTCCGCGAGCAATTTTAAAATTTACTTTTTCACGATCAGAGCTCGCATGAGTTGATATATTTGATACTACATGTTTATAGTTGACTCTCTACCCCTAGTGTTAGAACATGTGTTTTGTCACTAGATGTAGTGCTAACGAAGAAATATGAATTGTCCTTTTTGTAATACACATGATACACAGGTTTTAGAGAGTAGAGTGATTGAGGATGGACAGGGACTGCGAAGAAGGAGGGAGTGCGGAAAGTGTGGTAAAAGATTTACTACACAGGAAACAGTTAAGTCATCGGTTCTCTGGGTAATTAAAAGGGACGGTAAAAGAGAACCTTTTGACAAGGAAAAAGTAAAGAGCGGAATTTTGAGGTCCATTGAAAAGAGACCTGTTTCAATAGACTTAGTTAATGAAACAGCTGATGAAGTTGAACGAGAGATGTTAAAAGCACAAAAAGAAGAAGTGCCAAGTAGAGTAGTCGGAAATGCGATTTTAAAAAGACTAAAAAAAATTGACAAAGTGGCTTGGCTCAGGTTTGCAAGTGTTTACTTACAATTTGAAGATTTGACAGATTTTGAAAAGTTAATTGACAAGAATAGCTAATATGACAAAACAAAAATTAAATAATAAATCTAGTTTAAAATTTGAAGATTACGTCGCTCCGACTTATGAAGAAATAAAAAAAGAAATTATTAGAAAAAGTTGGGGTAGAGGCCAGGACTTCCATCAGATTTACCTAAGGGAGAATGGACAGAACAAGCTTTGAAAGTATTGAAAGAAAGATACTTAATGAAGGACAAAGACTTAAATCCAATTGAAACTCCAGAAGATGTAATGTGGAGAGTGGCTTGGGAAGTGGCGTCTTCTGAGGCAAGGTGGGGAGCAACTAAAAAAGATGTAATGAAATCCGCTAGAGAGTTTTATGAATTAATGACGAGCCGCAAATTCTTACCAAATTCTCCTACGCTTATGAATGCAGGAACAGGTAATGGACTTCAGTACTCGGCTTGTTTCGTGCTCCCTGTAGAAGATTCTATGGAGGGTATATTTGATGCACTTAAGTATCAAGCAATAATTCACAAAACTGGTGGTGGAACAGGATTTTCATTCACAAGGCTTAGACCATCTGGGTCATTAGTTAAGACTTCTAGCGGAACTGCGTCTGGTCCAATTTCTTTTATGAGAATATTTGATGCTGCAACTAATGAAGTCAAACAGGGAGGAAAAAGAAGAGGTGCAAACATGGGAATTTTAAGAGTAGATCATCCTGATGTAATGGAATTTATTCACTGCAAAGAAGAAGGTGGAATTACAAACTTTAATATCTCAGTTGCCTTAACAGATAAATTTATGGAGGCCTATAGAAAGAATGAGGATTATGATTTAATCAGCCCAAAAACAAAAGAAGTTGTAGGTAGACTTTCTGCCAAAAAAGTATTTGATGAAATCGCTGATGGCGCATGGAGAACAGGTGATCCTGGACTTGTTTTCATTGATAAAATAAATGCCAGTACAGGGAACCCAGTTCCAGCAATTGGAGAGATTGAAGCAACCAACCCTTGTGGGGAGCAACCATTATATCCATTTGATGCCTGTAATTTAGGATCAATATTTTTAACATATTTTGTCCACACAGACCCTGAAACAGGTTCAGGGTTAATAGATTGGGAAGGATTAAAAGAAATATCAAGACAAGCTGTAAGATTTTTAGATAACGTTATTGAGGTCAATCCATATCCACTAGATCAAATTAGAAAAACTGTTTTTGGTATAAGAAGAATAGGTTTAGGAATTGGAGGTTGGGCAGATATGCTTTTGGAACTTGGAATTCCATATGATTCAGAAGAAGCCTTGACCTTAGCTGAGAAAGTAATGAAAACAATTAATGATGAAGCAGTAGCTGAGACTGAGCGTTTAGCTAAGGTCCGTGGCGCATTCCCAATGTTTGCAGGCTCGATCTATCAAGGATCGACGCCTAGGAGAAATTCTACAGTTACAACTATTGCCCCAACAGGAACAATATCAATTATTGCCGGTGCATCATCAGGCTGTGAGCCATTATTTGCAATTGCATTCCAGCACATAGTTAAAGATAAACATTTGGACAGAAAGATGACTTTTGTTAATCCAAAATTTGAAGAAGTTTTAAAGACAAGAAGTTTATGGAGTCAAGAATTGATGGACAAAATTGGAGAAGTTGGAATTGTTAGAAAGTTAACAGATCTTCCAGAGGACATTAGAATGACTTTTGGAACAGCACAAGAAATAACCCCAACATGGCACATACGAACTCAAGCAGCATTCCAAAAATACACTGAAAATGCTGTAAGTAAAACAATTAATATGGATAACAGTGCAACTGTTGAAGATATTAAAAATGCATATCTTGAGGCTTGGGATTCTGGTTGCAAAGGAATAACTGTTTTCAGAGATGGTTGTAAAGATGTACAAGTTTTAAACATAGGAACAAAAAACGGTGAAGTAAAAAAAGAAATTGAAGTTGCTCCCGTTGCGATAGAGGATCCTTTAAGGCACAGACCTTATAAAGTAATGGGGTCTACTTATAGAATGAATACTCCTGTTGGAACAGCCTTTATAACAATTAATGAAGATGAATTAGGAGAACCTTTGGAGGTCTTTGTAAATGTTGGTAAAGCCGGCTCAGATGTAGCTGCAATGGCAGAAGCACTTGGTAGAATTATCTCTACATCACTTAAATTTAGAGGTGGAGTTCCTGCAAAGGAAAAAGCCAGAGAATTTGCAGAACAATTATCAGGAATTGGTGGAAGAAGATCAATTGGGTTCGGACCAACTAAAATTAAGTCTCTACCTGACGCTGTAGCAGGTGCAATCTCAGTCCATTACAATTTAGGAATTAATGGATATCATAATAGCCCAAATGTTTTTGGAGCTAGTGAGAATCAAGAAACAAAAAGCGAAGTGATGGCAACAGCTCCACATTTTAACGAAAAACAACAAGAAAGTTTGTTCCTTAACGCAAGGCCAGAAAAAGTTGGGGATATTTGCCCAAGCTGCGGTGCAGGAGCATTAGTTTTTGAAGAAGGATGCTCAAAGTGCCATGCTTGTGGACACAGCGAATGCTGACGTATTCGAATTTCCAATTACCAATTTCCAATTTCCAATCAATTTCTAATGATTTAATTTTAAATTAATAATTAATAAATAAAAATTGAATATAAATTAAGAACTAAAAATTAAAAATTTGACGCATGTCTATATATACCAAAACAGGAGATAAAGGGAAAACTGGAACCTTTGGTGGGAAGAGAATTTCAAAATCTTCTAAACTAATTCAAGCAATCGGTGCAATTGATGAACTAAATTCATATTTAGGGACAATTGGACGTCTTACAGATGTGCAAAGAAATTTATTTACAATTAATTCAATTCTTTCTGGCGCAAAACTCGCACTTCCAAAAGACGCAACTAAAAAATTAGAAAGAGAGATAGACGAAATGGAAGGGGAGATGCCAGTTTTGGCTAATTTCATTATTTATTCAGGAACACCAAGAGCTACTAAAATTTATTACGCTCGGGCCTTAGCCCGCCGCGCCGAACGTGTTCTCGTTTCCGTTCCCAATAATCTATATTCAATAATCAATATTCTGCCTTACATCAATCGTCTCAGTGATTATCTGTTTACATTGGCTCGATATACAAATTTTAAAGCTGAAGTTGATGAAGAAATATGGAAAGTAGTTTAGCTTCTATTGTGATATTATTAATTCATGGGACTACTGCCTGAGAGAGAACCGAAAAAAAATCAGTATGAGAATCCTGATGAAGCCTCTGCCTTAAATATCGAAAGAAAAGAGGTAATAACTCCTATTCCTACACAATTTAAGGCTCAAGTTACTGACGATAAAGGGAACAATATAATCACAACACCAGAAACTAAAAAGGCTGATATTATTATTCCTGAGATAGACAGAGAGACACTTGAGTTAAAAGTTAAAAATGGCAATGTTGAGGAATCTTCAATTTGGTCAGCAGCTTATTGGTTAAGACTTCTCAAGAAATCAATTTATTTTGGCTGGAAAGTCCTGTTCGACGCAAAACGTTCATGAAAAAAATATGATCACACCTGACTTAAATACTATTGTCGCCTTTTTAATTTTAACTATTATCCTTGTTTTTTTAATGGCAATTGCAGGGTATGTTGCATTTGTTGTATTCAGATATAGGGGTAGAGAGGAAAGGTCAGTTGATTCTGTCTATTTGCAAGTTGCGGTTCCACGTTTAAATGAAATTAAAACTGATGCTATGGAACAGTTGTTTGCGTCTCTTTATTCAATAAAAAAAGGTGGATGGAAACAGAAGTTTGCAGTACAACCTACGATTTCATTTGAAATTGTAGCAAGGGATGAAGACATTAAATTTTTCGTTTGGACACCATCTGATTATAAAGATTTAGTTGAAAAACAAATTCACGGTGCATATCCTGACGCCGAAGTAAAAGAAATTCAGGAAATAAATATTTTTAGTGAGGATGGCAAGGTCGCCTATAAATCTTTGCAACTTTCAAAAGCCAATTACTATCCATTAAAGACATTTAAAGATTTACCAACAGATATACTTTCAAGTTTGACATCAAGTTTGGCCAGAATGGACAAAGGTGAAGCTGCTTGTGTACAGATCTTAATTTCTCCAGCAGAAAGTGATTGGCAAAAAGATGGAGGTAAATTTATATCTGATACTAAAAAACAGGAAAGTAGTTCTGAAAGTGCAAAATATTCAGTCTCTGGTAAAGTATTGGAAGCAATTGAGAATAAAATCGGAAAACCTGGGTTTGAAACATCAATCAGAATTGTTGTTGTTGGAACTACAAAAGAAAAAGCTAAAATCCATCTTGATAATATTGCTTCGTCAATAGGTCAAGTTGCAGGGGAACATAATAATTTAGGGGGAAGAAAAATATATAACAAAGGTGGTTTTATGCAGGATTTTCTATATAGATATCAACCAATGTTTAATATTTTTAAAAATCATATATCAGTTTTAAATACTGAAGAATTGGCAACTCTTTTCCATTTCCCAAACAGACAAATAACAACTCCACATATTCATTGGCTGCACTCAAAAACTGCTCCTGCACCTTCTGAGATACCTGAGGACGGGCTTTATCTAGGTAAAAGTATCTATAGAGGAGTCGAAAGAAAAATTGCCATGGGAGATGATGACAGAAGAAGACACATGTTCATAATCGGTGCAACAGGTACGGGAAAAACAGAACTTCTAAAAAGCATGATTATGCAAGATATTAACGCAGGCAAAGGAATTTGTTTTATGGATCCCCACGGAGATGCTGTTGAAGATATCTTAAAGCTTATTCCACCTGAACGAGCAGAGGATGTTATTTATTTTAGACCTTCAGACACTGAGCGTCCAATGGGACTTAATTTAATGGAGGCAAAAACAGAAGATGAAAAACATTTTGTGGCTTCATCAATTATTAACATGATGTATAAACTTTTTGATCCTTATAAGACTGGTATTGTTGGACCAAGATTTGAGCATGCAGTTAGAAACGCTATGCTTACAATTATGTCAGAACCTGGCACAACATTTGTTGAACTGATGAGAGTTTTGACTGATGCAAGATATGTTCAAGAATTACTTCCTAAAGTTACTGACCCAATTATTAGACGTTACTGGACTGATCAAATAGCACAGACATCAGACTTCCACAAATCAGAGGTTTTGGATTACATTACTTCTAAGTTTGGAAGGTTTGTCACTAATAAAATGATTAGAAACATCATTGGTCAGTCTCAATCTTCGTTTTCATTTAGAGACGTTATGGATAATGGAAAAATACTTTTAATTAATCTTGCAAAGGGTGAACTTGGTGAAGAGAACTCAAACTTTTTGGGACTTATTTTAGTTCCACGTATTTTAATGGCTGCTATGAGTAGAAGTGACACTCCTGAAGATCAAAGACGCGATTTCTATCTATATGTTGACGAGTTCCAGAACTTTGCCACACCTGATTTTGCAACCATTCTTTCTGAGGCCAGAAAGTATAAATTAAACCTTGTTGTAGCTAATCAGTTTATAGGCCAGATGGAAGAAGAAGTTAAAAATGCTGTCTTTGGTAACGTTGGTACAAAAATATCGTTTAGAGTTGGTGTAACTGATGCAAATTATTTACAACATGAATTTGCACCAACCTTTGGTGAAGATGACCTTTTAAATGTTGAAAGATTCCACGCATATGTAAAAACTATAGTTATGAATCAGCCACAACCTCCATTTTCATTAGATACGACAATGGATATGGCTAAAATTAAAGCCTTAAAGAGTGACAGAACTGCAGAAATAATAATTGAAATGAGTAGATTAAAACATGGAAGAGATGTGAGATTAGTAGATGCTGAAATTACTAGACGTGCGAAACTTTAAATGATATTCTTCTTTTTGCAATGAACACAATTGGAATAATTGGTTATGGGTTTGTAGGGGAGGCGACAGCCAAAGGTTTTGCATCTAATAATGAAAACAAAGTTTTTTGGTTTGATAAATTTAAACAATCTCCAAACACATTAGATGAAGTTGTTACCAATTCTGAATTTATATTTATTTGTCTTCCAACCCCAATGTTTCGTGATTATTCAGGACAAGATATTACTATAGTTGAAGGGGTGATAGAAGAAATTGCACCAAAACTAAAGGGCACTGACAAAGTGTTAATAATTAAATCTACAGTTCTTCCACAAACTACCCAAAAATTACAGGATAAATACCCTGAAATTAATTTCGCAATGAATCCTGAATTTTTAACCCAAGCTAAAGCAAATGAAGATTTTTTAAAACCTGCAAGAACAGTAATAGGGGCAAAGAATAAAGATTTAGGATTTAAGATTCAAGAATTATACAAAACAATACTTGCAGAAGATCAAGAATACTTTTTAGTCGGATTAACTGAAGCTGAAATGATTAAATACATGAGTAATATTATGCTTGCCAGCAAAGTACTTTTGGCAAATGAATTTTATCTTTTAAGCGAGTCAATCGGTGCAAATTACAAGGAAATTTATAAAGCTGTTGAAGCAGATCCAAGAATTGGGTCGCATTTAAACGTTCCTGGACCAGACGGAGACCTCGGTTTTGGTGGTGCATGTTTTCCAAAAGACACTTTGGGTCTTCTTTCTTTTGCAAAACAAAAAGAAGTTGATATGAGCGCTCTAAATGGCATCTGGAAAAAGAATTTAAAGATTAGAAAAAATAAGGATTGGGAACATATGGATAATGCTTTTGGTAGAGGAGCCTCAGACAATAAATAATTGAATTAGCTTCAAATTGACTTAGGAATTAATTTCTGTAATAATTATTCTAGAGTTCGATTATATGACTAAATTTCTAGTAAAACGTAGGGTTATAGAGTTGAGAAAACAAGGTAAAAGTTATTCAGATATTTTGAAAATAGTTAAGGTGTCTAAATCTTCACTAAGTTTATGGCTAAAAGACGTTCCATTAACACCCATTCAAAAAAGTGGTCTGGCTGATCGGAGAAAAAAAGCTGTTGAAACTTATCGCGCGACAATGAAATTTAAACATCAAAATAAACTTGATGTGTACTATGACAACCAAGTAAAAAAATTATTACCGTTATCTGAAAAAGAGCTTATGATAGCTGGCCTTTTTTTATATTCTGGTGAAGGAAATAAAGTTAGCAGGGGTAGTTTAAATATTACGAACACTGATCCATCAGTTGTTAAGTTTTCTCTGTACTGGATAACTAAATGTTTGAAAGTTGACATAAATAGCATACACATTAAGCTACATCTTTATAGCGATATGAATATCGATGAATCAATAGATTTTTGGTCTAGAGAATTAAAAATAAGTAAAAATCATTTTGCTAAACCATACATTAAAAAAACAAAAAGGGCAGATATCGATCAGAAGGGATATGGACATGGTACCTGTGGGATATGGGTTCACAATACTGTTTTAAAAGAAAATGTAATGATGGCTATAAAAGCAATTTACGATAGCTATTGTTAATGTTGAGATTCAGCATCGAAGATGCTATGAGATTCAGCATCGAAGATGCTATAATCCATGTTACTGAGGCTCAGTAACTCAGTGGTTAGAGTGCCATCCTTATAAGATGGAAGTCGATGGTTCGAACCCATCCTGAGCCACAAAAGATACCGTTGCATAAACGGTCAC
>CAWASW010000020.1:0-47077 GCA_963784785.1 Candidatus Woesebacteria bacterium
CACCGACGGGAGCGACGTCAGCTCCTCGAGATCGAGCGTGAAGGGTCGCTCGACGAGACCGGTGACCGACAGGTTCCACTCCCCGGCTCGTAGTCGGGCACGTCACCCACGTGGAGTACGGGGAATCGGTCGGTGAGGTACTGGCCGGGCGGCAACCGGGCCGGATCGATGCCCTTGTCCGCGAGCTGCTGGCGGTTGCGATCGAAGAAACCCACGTCGCCAGTCTTGCCCACGCGCCCACGGTTACGCTCCGTGCCCATGAGCGACCATCAGCCGCCGCCTCCTCCGCCGCCCCCGCCTCCGCCGACGAGTTCGTCCCCGGCACCACCTCCGCCACCCCCGCTGCACTCGGCTCCGATGGGTTTCCCGGCCGCTCCGGTGCCGGGTGCACCTCCCGGGTACACGCCGTACAACACCAACCCGATGGCCGCCTACGCCAAGAAGACCGGCGGGCTGGCCAAGGCCATCCAGGTCCTCATGTACTGCATCGTCGCAACCAGCGTGTTGAGCCTGTTGATCATGTTCGCCGAGCATCAGACGCTGCTCGACTACGTGAACGGCGAGATCTCCAGACCGATGCCGAGAACTCCCTCGCCAAGATCGCCCTGCCCGGTTCGCTCGGCGGGCTCCTCCAGATCGCGGTCATCGTGCTCACCATGATCTGGATGTTCCGGTTGGCCAAGAACCTGCAGCTGCTGGGTCGCGCCGGGACGACGTGGAAGCCGGGGTGGGCCATCGCCGGCTGGTTCCTGCCGCCGATCCTGTTCGTCATCCCCTGGCTCATGTTCCACGAGCTGTGGAAGGGCTCGGATCCCGCCGTCCCGCCACGCACGCGGAGTGAAGCGCCGGACGCGGTGGCGCCCATCGTGAACATCTGGTGGGCGGTGTACGGCGTGGCCGGAGTGGTGCTCGCGGCTCTCCAGTTCGGATCGCTCGGGCGTACCGAGATCGACGACGTCGCCCAGTTCTACACCGACAATTTCGCCATCAGCATCGTGGCGTCGGTGATCTCGATCGCCTCGGCCACCACCTTTGTCGTGCTGGTCCGCCGGCTCACCAGTCGTCAGAAGGCGGCGACGGGCGAGGCATGACGTCGCTCTACCTCGTGCGCCACGCCAAAGCGGGCAGCCGCAAGGATTTCGCCGGGGACGACCGACTCGGTCGCTCACCCGCAACGGCCGACGCCAGGCCGAGCTCCTCGCGGGCGTCGACTCGAACCATCGTCTCCGCTCCGGGTGCTGTCGAGCCCGTACGTGCGATGCATCCAGACCGTGGAACCGCTCGCCGAACGCTTGGGCCTCGAGGTCGAGGCCGTCGAGGAGCTCGCCGAGGGCGCGCCGTTCGAGGCAGTCCTCGACCTCCTCATGACGCTCCCCCGAGAGCGTGTTGTGCAGCCACGGCGACGTGATCCCCGACACGATCGAGGCTCTCGCCCGGCGGGGAACCGAGCTCGTCGGCTCACCCGACTGGCGCAAGGGATCGGTGTGGGTCGTCACTCGCACCGACGACGGGTTCGATGGTCTGGAGGCGTGGCCACCGCCCGGATGAAGGGGCGATGACGCCGGCCGCCCGGCCGGTCAGTTGGTGTTCACCTCGAGCGACGCGCTTCCGGCGACCATGGCGGCCACGAGGACCACGATCATCAGCACCCCGAGGATCAACCCGGCGATCGCCATGCCGCGGCCTCCGAGCTCGTGGGGCCGACGCTGATCTGGCCGAGCGCCACACCTCCGAAGAATTACGCGGCGAGCAGCGACGGGATGACGAGGATGAACAGCGGTACGCCCACGATGCCGAGCACGAGCGACGCGATGGCGAGGCCGCTGGTGCGACGGTTGGGCATCGGTGCGCCGGGCTGGCCGTAGGGCTGGTACGGGTTCGCGGGAGCTGCACCGTAGGGCTGGTACGCAGCCGCGGGCGGAGGCGGAGGCGCCTGGCCATAGCCGGGGGGAGGGGGCGGCGCGGCGGGCGACAGCGGCACGATGGGTGTCGACGGTGTCGGGAACGGCTGGTTCCCGCCCTGGCCCGAGGGGGGAGGCGGCGGGGGCGGCGTCGAGCTCATCGCGGCGAGGTTAGTCACCGGGTGGGTTCAGGTCGTCGGTGTGACGGCGGCGTCGATCCGGGCGCCGAGCTGTTCGACGAGCGGAGCGACCTCGGCCGGCAGGTCTCCGGCTCGGCAGCGATCGAGGGGGTCCTTGGCGCCGGCGGCGTCGTCGAGGAACCGGAACCGGATGATGGCGGTGAAGCACTGAGCATCGGGGTACGTCGGGTCGAGCCGAGCCCGATCGATGATCTTCGACGCGGCGGTCCCTCGGGCGACGAGTTGCTCGCCCTGCATCCCAGAACTCATGGCGTCGAACACGATGACCCAGCCGAGATAGGTGGTGGCCTCGACGTTGGTGGGATCGAGAGAGACGACCCGCTGGAACAGCTCGAGTGAGCAGCGCACGTCGGTGCCGAGCGCGGTACGGCCGTCGACGAGCAGGGTGTTGATGTCGTCGGTCGTGGGCGGGCAGAGCGCCACCGCCACCGTGCTGGCCGATGCCGCAGCAGGGGCATCGTCCTCAACAAGAACGCTTCAGCACCAGGAAGATCACACCGGCCAGCACGGCGCTGACCGTGAGCCCGACGGCGAGACGTCGTCCCGAGAACTTCCGGGGAGCCGGCAGGGCTGCCTTGCCCGCCTCGATCGTCCGCATGACGGGTTCGCGGCACGAGACGTGTAGTCGTCGCGCGGGTGGTGGTTCGACGTCGTCGACGTCACCGGCGTCGTGTTCTCGGTCGGGTCGCGTGATCAGCGGAGCAGGAAGCGACGCTCCTCCTCGAGCTCGCCGAGGCTGATGGCGAGGCGCTGCGCGTGAGCTTCCGCGTGGCGCGCCGCCTCGACCAGGTCACGGTCCTCGTCGGAGGGGGCCGGCACGGCTGGACAGCGACGCCACCCGGGCGAAGGCGGACCACGGACCGACGGACCCGCCGACGGCCGCCATCAAGCGGCAGCACGTCGTCGGGCGTCGAACCCCGACGCCCGGGGGAGCACCGAGGGGTCGCGGGTGGAGGTCGGCTCGGTATCGGGTCACTGGCTCGGCGTCGGTCGCTGCCCTCGGTGACGAGCCGCTGGATGTTCTCCTTGATGATCTCGGCCGACGGCGCCCGCGAGTCGGCGACGCTCTCCCCCTGGCACACCGGACAGGCCAGCCGGTCGGCGATGTTCTCCAGCCCGCTCGTCCGCGGTCTGCGGGTCACCGGCACCGTCGACGCCCACGCCGCGAGGGCGGCGAGGACGAGGGCCATGCCGAGCCAGGCCGGCCACCCGCTTGTACGGAACGGCGGCCATCAGCCGGTCACCACGCCGACGCCATGTCCGGAGTTCCTCGACCTGGCGGCCGGCCGTCGGCGTGATCTCGCCGATGTCGTGCACCTGCACCCGGCCGACCGGGTCGATCACCCAGCGTCTCGGGCACCGCGGTGACCACCGTACTGGAACGGGATCGTCCACCACGGGGTCGAGCACCGACCGGCCAGTCCCGCCCTGTTCGGCGAAGAACTCGGCGACCTCGGTGTCGTCGTCGTTCCACACGACGGCGAACCTACGCCTATTGCTAATGTTGAACCAACATTCGAACCAGTTGCAACAAATAGTGGGGTTACTACTGATCCAACTGCAAATTGGAAAACATATACAAATAATGTACTTAAATACACAATTAAATCTTCTGCACATTAATCCCCAGCCTTTAGGCTGGTGGAGCAAGTATAGTTTGTGGCATACTTGAGGGAAATGTTAAAGTACTGGCATGGTGCACACACAAAGCACAGAATTATGATTCATTTGGTATTTTTACCAAAATACAGAAAAAGGATATTACGTGGCAAAGTAGCTACAAGACTTAAAGACTTATTCTTCAAAGCATGTGAGGTTAACAACTGGTGGATTGAAGAAATTACAATATTGCATGATCATGTACATATGCTTATACAAATCCAACCAAACTTGTCCATCTCAAAAGTTGTTAACCAACTGAAAGGTGGTTCATCAAGAATCTTAAGGAAAGAATTTCCAGAGTTAGAAGAATTTCTTTGGGGTGACTCATTCTGGTCTGATGGCTACTTTGCAGAATCAGTGGGTGCAACAAGTTTCATCCAGGTTAAAAAATACATTAAAAATCAAGTGGAAAGTATGCCACAGAAGGGGTAAAACCATGGCATTTATGCCATGTGTTTTTTATTATCCTACTGATTGGATGTTGGATAAATCAGAAGCTGAACTACCCATTAATGATCAAAACAGCCAAAAATTAATTATTTCCAAAGGCGAATATAAATTGACGATATTATGGCCATCAGCATATGGCCCTGGAATATGTTTGTTTGATGATCAATCAAGAGTTGGTGCTCCAGAAATGGCAAGCTATTGCGAAGGTAAATATATAGAGACAAAAAATGTATTAGGAACAATTACACATCGTAGATTAGAATCTCCAGATAAGTACAATCAATTCGAAGTTTATACTCTCGATGAAAGAAAGAACTTTGTTACTGTCCCTCCAATTAGGTTTAATGTTCCTGCAAATTTTGATAAAACCATGATCTTATTGATGGATCAGATTTTGTTAACTTACACATCGCTTAATTAATTCCCCTTTGTAAAATTAAACTCTGCCTGATATAATACAGAAATTGATGGCGGTGAGGCGAAAAGCTTTGACCGTACATGACTAAACAATATGGCATTAAAAGTAGAAGAGAAAAAAGAATTAATTAAAAAGTTTGCAAGAGAAAAAGGTGATACTGGATCTCCAGAAATTCAAATTGCATTGCTTTCCACAAAGATTGCAAAACTTGCAGAACATTTAACTGAACACAAAAAAGATGTTCATTCAAGGAGAGGTTTACTTTCAATGGTTGCAAAAAGACGTAGACTTCTGTCATACTTACAAAAGAAAGACGAAGTAAGATACAAAGCATTAATTAAAGAACTAAAGTTAAACAAATAATTAATAGCCTCAATATAATATAAATAGAGTTTAGATGAACAAAAAGATAGAAAAGACATTCAAATTAGGTGGTAAAGAAATAACCTTAACCACAGGAGTAGTAGCAGAACAAGCAGATAGCGCTGTCATGGTCAGAATGGGTGACACTGTAGTTCTTGCAACTGTTACCTCAGCTCCATTAAAAATGGAAATGGATTATTTTCCACTCTCTCTTGAGTACCAAGAAAAATTATATGCAGGTGGAAGAATAAAAGGATCAAGATGGGTAAAAAGAGATGGAAAACCGACTGATGAAGAAATTTTAGTTTCAAGACTTATTGATAGATCTATCCGACCGCTATTCCCTAAATTATACAAAAGGGAAGTTCAAATAATTGTTTCAGTTCTTTCAGTTGATGGAGAAAATATGCCGTCGATGCTTGCAGCAATTGCAGCTTCTGCAGCAGTACATACAACAACTTTACCTTGGAAGGGTCCAGTTGGAGTAGTTAATTTAGGTTTTACAGATGGAAAATATGTTGTTAATCCAACAAACTCTGAAATGGCAAAATCTGATCTTGATTTAGTAGTTTCCTCAACCAAAGAAGCTGTTTTAATGATCGAAACTGGTGCAAAAGAAGTATCAGAACAGGTAATAGTTGACGGAGTCAAAATGGCTTTTGAAGAAGCAAAAAATATAAATAAGGCAATTGAAGAATTTGCAAAAGACAAGAAAGTCAAAAGAGATGAGTATGTAGAAGAGATGCCTTCTGAAGAACTAGAAAAACAAATTCATAAATTAGTAGATAAAGATATTCCAGAACTTGTCAAAAACATGGCAACTCATGAAGGTGCCTCTGATGTATTTAAAGATATGGTTGCTGCAGTTAGTGAAAAAATTGAAGATGAGAATGACAAGAAATGGGTTGCTTCAATAATTGATCACATTAAGAAAGATTTCATTAGAGAACAAATTTTGAAAAAAGGAATTAGACCTGATGGAAGAAAACTAACTGAAATTAGACCTCTGTCTGCAGAAATCTCATTTTTACCAAGAACTCATGGATCTGGATTATTTACTAGAGGACAAACTCAAGTACTTTCAATTGCTACCCTAGGTTCAACTCAAATGGGTCAACTTTTGGAAACTGCAGAAGGTGAACAAGAAAAAAGATACATGCATCATTATTCAATGCCACCATTTACGACCGGTGAGGTCGGACGTGTAGGAAACGTTGGAAGAAGAGAAATAGGACACGGAGCATTGGCTGAAAAAGCTTTGATGCCAGTATTACCAACTGTTACAGATTTCCCATATGCAATTCGTGTTGTTTCTGAAGTTATGAGTTCAAATGGATCAACATCAATGGCATCAGTTTGTGGATCATCCTTGGCCTTGATGGATGCTGGTGTTCCAATAACAGCTCCAGTATCAGGTATTGCAATGGGACTTATTATTTCTGGTAAGGACGTCGCGATCTTGTCAGATATTATGGGTATTGAAGATTTTAATGGAGATATGGACTTTAAAGTTGCAGGAACTCCAAAAGGTATCACAGCAATTCAGCTTGATGTTAAAACATTAAACTTAACACCAGAAATATTGGAGAAAGCTTTGGCACAATCAAAAATTGGAAGAGCAGAAATGTTAAAACCAGTAACTGACGCAATTAGCGAACCTAAGAAGGAAGTCAGCCAATATGCTCCAAAGATTAAGATGGTTAAAGTGCCAGTAGACAAAATTGGAGAATTAATTGGACCTGGTGGAAAAGCAATCAAAGCTTTGATGGCCGATACTGGAACACAAATCAATGTTGAAGATGATGGAAGTGTGGCTGTATCAGGAACTAACGCTGATGGAATTGCAAAAGCTCTTGAATATATTGAAGGTCTTGGAAAAGTTGTAGTAGCAGGTGAGATATATGAAGGTGAAGTCGTAAGAATTATGCCATTTGGAGCATTTGTAAATATTCTTCCAGGAAAAGATGGAATGGTACACGTTTCAGATATGGCAGAAGGTTATGTAGCTGATGCTAATGACGTTGTCGAAATTGGTAAAAAGGTACAAGTTAGAGTTAAAGAGGTAGATGAAATGGGAAGAATTAATTTATCCATGAGAATGGATCCTTCAACTGACAAACCAAAAGAAGACAGAAGGTCTAGTGGTGGAGACAGAGGTGGAAGACCACAATCAGGAGGATTTTCTAGAGGTGGAGGAGACAGAAGACCATCATCAAGTGGAAGACCACAATCAGGAGGATTTTCAAGAGGACCAAGAGCAGGCGGTTTTAATCGTGACACAAGAGGAAATGCGGATAGACCAGCTTCTGAGGGTAGATCATCAGGCCCTCACTTTCCAACTTCTCGTTATTTTCAAACAGGAACAAACGTAGATCGATAATCAACCATTTATTCTTTAGATAAACCTATTTTCTCTCTCATTTCATTAATGAAAATCAAATTCTCACCATTTTTTATTTCCTCAAATTTCATTTTGTAAATTTTAGAAGTTGTTCCTTGTCCAAATATTCTATCTATTCTATCCATGAGTTTTCTTGTATTTTTGGTGTTTACCCTTGTTCTTATTAGATCTTTTTTCATTTCAATAGCTTCATCTTCTCCAATTTTTCTGGCCCCTTCAATCAGTGTCTCTATTAACATCGTCGAGACATTATATCTTTCAAGTTCACTATCTTTCATGAATTTTTTACAAATTTGTTTTATTTCAAAACTATCATTTTGTTTATTTTCTTGATCCAAATAATTTGCCAGATTTGTTCTAGCTTTTTTTACAATTTCGTCGTTTGATGTAAGGATGAACTCTTCAGCTAGATATGACATAAGTCCTTCTTCCAGTACTCTACCTCTTGTTTTTTTTCTGTCGAATTTTGTTATAAATCCAAGTTGTGCATCAACTGTAACTCTTTGTTGCGCGAGAATTACTTGTTTAAAATATGGCAATCTAGTCTTTTTAATATCTGCCACAGCCACTTGTCTACCTAGGGCATGATCTATTTCGTGGTGTAGAATTTTTAAATCATCTAAAAATGACATTGATCCACCCTTTGGATAGAGCTCAACCCTATTACTGAGACGACCAGAAAAACCTCTTTGTCTAAATCCAGCCTCCTTTTTGACTGCCTGGACATTAGTGTTGTAGATATTTACTTTGGGAAATCTGTCATCGTTTACTACTATTCCTGCTGACAAATATGTTTCTTCTATGGATTTTCGTACTGCCTGTAATCCCATCTTATATGCATGATATCTTTTGTCTTCTAAATCTAATACATACTTATCCATATGAGTACCTCTTAAATCTTCAACATCATCCCTAGACATTGAAAGAATGTTTTTTACATCCCCTTTTACAGTTGACGATGGGTGTATCTCGATTGCTCCAACCATCACCCCCTTGTTGCTAGTTTCGCTCATTTAGTAATTATATCAGTTTCTGCCAATGCAATGTTACAATTTCATATATGAAAAAAGGAATAATTTTGTTTGATATTGATAGGACGATTTTTGATACCGATGGACCGTCGATAATCAGAAATCAAGCAATTCTTAAGTTGTTAGGTAATCTTCAAATTGAAGAATTTAATAGGGTCAAATCTGACTATAAACTAACACTTATGAATGAACGTGAGTATATTCCAGAAGATTATATTAAGATG
Organism: Candidatus Woesebacteria bacterium; assembly: GCA_963784785.1. Lineage (GTDB taxonomy): Bacteria > Patescibacteriota > Microgenomatia > UBA8517 > UBA8517 > JAUYMM01. Next base: position 8,651 of record CAWASW010000020.1, read on the forward strand.
CTCTGTGATAAATATGATTTTGAAGATATTGACGCTTTGATAGATACATATTACGGTAACGAATTTAATATTCTGTATAAAAATTCGGTCTACCCAGATTTTTTTGACGTAGCTGAAAAACTTGTCCAACAATTCAGATTAGGAATTTATTCTGAAGGTTATAAGCGTTTTAGAGAAAACAGATTATATGCAATGAATATAGATAAGTATATTGATTCTGATTTAGTTTTTATGTTTGATGAAAAAGATAATATAGAAGCTATCAATAAAATACCAGAAGGATCGATTGTAATTGATGATAAAGAAACAATATGCCAGTTTTTAACTGATAACGGAATTCGCGCTATTTGGATAAACAGAAAAGATGATAGAAAATCTGACAATTTTGAAACAATATACTCACTTCTTGAACTACCTGCTATACTTTAGTCATGTCAGATACTGCCTTTGATGAGATAAATATATTAAGTGATAAAGTAAACAAGTCTACTATTCCTGAAGATTTGAAAAAGTCTGTTCAAGTTAGGTTATCACAGCTTCAAAAACTTACAAATTCTCCTACATTTTTGCCTGAGTATGACAGGATGGACAGTTATATTGGTTGGATTACAAATTTACCTTGGACGCAAAAGTCGCAGGATAATTTGGATTTAGTTAATGCCAAAAAAATCTTAGATGAAAAACATTTTGGTCTGGAAGATATTAAAGATCGTGTTTTGGAATATCTCTCTGTCATGAAGTTAAAGAAAGAAAAAGGTGAGGCAAATGATATTTATAGAGCTCCTATTTTATGTTTTGTAGGTCTTGTTGGTACTGGAAAAACTACAATTGCCTACTCGATTGCAGAGGCATTAGGAAGAAAGATTGCGCGTATTCCATTTGGAGGTATGGGAGACCCTCTAGATCTACGTGGTCAATCCAAAATGCATGCAGAAGCAGAACCGGGGAAAATTATAAAAGCCATGAGGGATACACAGTTTAAAAACTCGGTAATACTTCTTGACGAAATTGATAGGGTAACTGAACAGGGTAGAGCTTCTATCATGGGTGTTTTGGTTGAACTTCTAGACCCAGGACAAAATCATGCTTTTTCTGATCACTATATTGATTATCCATTTGATCTTTCTGAATGTATTTTTATAGCCACAGCAAATAACACAACCAATATCTCAACTGCTGTTATGGATAGAATTGAGCCAATCATGATGCCTAGTTATTCTGATCTTGAAAAAATCACGATTGGTAAAAGATATGTTTTCCCTAAAGCCTTAAAAGACGCAGGACTTACGACTGATACATTAACAATTGATGATGAAGTCTGGGCAAATCTTGTCAGACCTTTTGGATATGATGCTGGAATTCGTACGATGGAACGTACAATTGGAGGTGTTGTCAGAAAAGTTGCAAGGGCAATTGTTGAAGGAAAAGGAACAACATTTCATGTTACTACAGAAAACGTCAAGGAATTCTTACCATTATAATAAAATTATAATGCTCTGAATTTATTTCAGAGCCTGACCTGAGTTGAACATGTTTCAACTTCTGACCTAGTTCAGTTCCTGACATTTGTTTTGACTTTTATTATGTCAAAAGGTTTTATTTATATAATTGGAAATCAAAAGCCATTTTTGTATGTCGGCGTTACTTCAAATATTCAAAAAAGATTAAAAAGACATCGTGGCGGGTACGGAGCAGTTTTTGCTAAAAAATACAATCCATTTAAATTACTTTACTTTGAAGAATTTGAAGATATTCTTAGCGCAAAAAGAAGAGAAAGACAGCTTAAAAATTGGCACAGAGATTGGAAAATAAATCTGATAAAATCAATTAATCCTGAGTTTAGGGATCTAACAACGCAGATCCTGAAACAAGTTCAGGATATACTATGAAACTATTAATTATTGGTGATTCTCATGGAAATATCGCAAATTTAAAACATGTCATGGGGTTTGCAAAACATATTAAGGTTGGGGCAGTAATTCATACTGGCGACTGGAATAACTTAAAAAGTTTAGAAACTGTTTTTAACTATAATGTCCCAATTTACACAGTTCTGGGAAATGCTGACATAGACGAGCGTTTAGCGTATAGGTTGCAGCGCTTAGGTAAAAAAAGTTTCAACAAAAAGTTTTTAAAGATCGAAATTGATGGAGTTAAAATCGGAGTTGTTCATAAATTCATAATTCATAATTCATCATTCATAAATCGAGACATAGTCTTTTGTGGGCATTGGCATGGGCAAAAAGAATGGGAACAAGATGGAGTAAAAATGATTAGAGCAGGGGCTTTAGAAAATGGAATTAGCTTTGCGGTTTTTGATACAAAAACGAAAGTAGTAGAATTGATAAACGAATGCGTTTATAAATCCGAAATCAGAAGCTCGAAAAACGAAACAAATTAGAATGCCAGAAATACAAAATTCTAAACAATACGATTTAGAAGATCGAACGCTAACTTTTGCTAAAAGAACTATGTCTTTTGTCAAAAAAATATCCAAAATAATTTCAAATTTTGAAGATGGAAAACAAGTTGTGAGATCTTCTGGCTCTGTAGGTGCAAGTTACATTGAAGCCAACGAGGCATTGAGTAAAAAGGATTTTGTAATGCGAATAAAAATAAGCAGAAAAGAAGCAAAAGAATCTCGTTTTTGGTTTAATTTAATTGATACAAATAATGATCAAGACTTGGAAAAAGAAAGACTATGTTTAATAAAAGAATCTGACGAACTAATGAAAATATTTAGCGCGATTATGAGAAAATCTGAATAAGTTTTAAATTTTTAATTTTTTTATTTGAATACTGTTTCGGATTTCGATATTGATATTTCGAATTTAAACAAATGAGTAAATATTCTGAATTACATAAATTGAGAGACTTGATGGAAAAGGATGATTCGCTTCCTTTGAAAAAAGGTACTACTAATCTTGTGTTTGGCTCGGGCAATATTGATTCAGAGATATTAGTATGTGGCGAAGCGCCAGGTAAACAAGAAGATTTACATGGTTTTCCATTTGTGGGACAAGCGGGAAAGTTACTAGATAAACTTTTAATTCTTGCTGGAATTGAAAGACGACATATATTTATAACCAATATCGTTCATCACAGACCTCCAGAAAACAGAGACCCTTTACCAGAAGAAATTAGAGCTTACTGCCGATATCTAGACGCTATTGTAAATATAATTAAACCAAAAATGATTATAACTCTAGGAAGATTTTCAATGAATAAATTTTTGCCCGATGCAAAAATTAGTGAAGTTCATGGAAAGAGTTTTAAAGTCGGTGAATATTTAATTATTCCCATGTACCATCCTGCCGCAAGTTTAAGAAATGGAAAAATTTTAGAAGCAGAGAAAAAAGATTTTATTGTTCTAAAAGATGTTATAATTGGGTTGTTTTAAAAATTGAAAATTGTTAATTGAATGAAAATTGTAAATTGGAAATTGAAAATTAAATAAATTATGCTTCGATATATAGCCCTTTCAGGGACCACTGGAGTTACAGAAAATTTAAATGTCTACGAATATAAGGATGAAATGATTATTCTTGATTGTGGAGTTGGTTTTCCTGACTTGGAAATGCCAGGTGTTGATCTTGTCATTCCTGATTTTTCTTATATCGTCAAAAACAAATATAAGTTAAAAGGTATAGTTTTATCACAGGGTCATGAGGATCATATTGGAGCACTTCCATTTTTATTCCATGAAGTAAACGCTCCAATTTACTGTGCACCACTTGTAACAGAATTCGTTGAGGAAAAGTTTAGAGATAGAGGAATTACAAATTTTAAGATAAACACTTTTGATCCAACAAAAGATACCTTTCAAATTGGTTCATTTAAAATTTCTCCATTTAGAGTAGCTCATTCTGCACCCGACACTTGTGGTTTTGCTATAGAGACTCCAGAAGGAAAAATAATGCATGTCCCAGAACATAAAATAGATCAGAAATCAGTTGATGGACAGGTTTTTGACATCGAAAGAGCAAAGATGTTAGCAAGTGGTAGCGAAACTTTATGTGTAATTTCAGATTGTCTTGGAGTTCATGAAACAGGCTTTGCTAAAAGCGGAGTTGAGATTGAAGAAAACTTATACAAGATTGCAAAGAATGCCAAAAAAGCTTTGTTCATGAGTGCTATGTCATCTTCAATTGGTAGATTCCAACAAATGATAAATGTGGCCAAGAGAGTAAATAGAAAAGTAGTTTTTATAGGTAGATCAATTCAAAATAAGACAGAAAGTGCTCACAAACTTGGATATTTGAAATATGACTTTAACGATGTTGTAGATGTTAAAAAGTCCAAGAAAATCCATCCTAAAGATTTGATATATATAGTTGCTGGATGTTATGGTCAAGTTGGAAGTTCTGTCTATCGTTTAGCCACAGATGACGATGATAGAATTTCAGTAACCGAAGGAGATTGTTTTATTTTCTCTGCAAACCCTGCACCTCCATACTCAAAAGAAAGCCAAGATTTTGTAATCGACGAATTAATTGATCGAGGAGTTGATACACACTATTATGATCTTCATGAGGGACTTCATGTTTCAGGTCATGGTGCACAGGAAGATATCAAAATGCTTTGGGACATCGCAAAACCAAAATATTTTATCCCAACTGGAGGAACAATCAAACATATGTATGGGTATGAGAAATTAGTTATGTCTACTGGAAAGCCAAAAGAAAATGTATTTAAGTTAAAACCAGGGGATTCAGTTGATTTCAAAAATGGTATTGCCTCAAGAGGACAAAAAATATCTGTTAAAGAAGTTATGGTTCATGGATTAGGAATTGGGGATATTGGAAAAACTGTGTTGGAGCATAGAACTCTTCTAGGAAAACAGGGAATGGTAATAATCGTATTTAAAGCAACAAAAGATGGAAAAGTTCTTAATAAGCCAGAAATTGTAAGCAAAGGATTTGTCTTTGAAGGAATTAGTGGAGGGTTATTAAATGATTCAGTTCAAAGACTGATGAAACACTTGTCAACGCATAACAATTTAAATTCTAAGAAATTAAAGGACGAAGCAATAAAGTTTTTGGAAGGTTACTTTTTCAAAACCACCGGCCGCAGCCCAATGATTGTCCCGGTTGTAGTGGAAGTATAACTTCAATCACTAGCTTCACTTTACTAATTTTGATATGATGTTAGTTGTATGGCCAAGAAGAAATCAAGAAGAACTGACAAACGAGCTTATAAACTAAAGCTTAAGCCTCAAACAATGGCTTCAATTGCACAAGTAATTTTCTTTGCCCTAGCAGCACTTATTATACTTTCCTTCTCTCGAAGCGGACTTATCTTGGTCCGTTTCAACGATTTAATGATGGATATTTTTGGCTTTGCCACAATTTTCTTACCTTTTATTTTTATCTCCTTTGGTTTTTTACTTTCAAAATTTAAAATTCCACTTGCTCAGCCAAATGTAATAGTTGGATCCATTTTGGTTTTTCTATCTCTTGCAGGACTTGGAAAATCAGGTAATCTGGGATTAGTTTTTTGGGACGGTGTTTCTACTTTAGTGACTCCAATAGGTGCTGCGATTATCTTTTTTGGAATAATTATTACAGGTCTTATCATTATGTTTAATACTTCTTTTGATGCTGTGTTTAAAGTCTTAAATAGCTTTTGGAGTTCTGCAAGTGTTTTTATATTTGGCCATAAATCAGTAGGCGGTGGTAGAATTCTTGCTCGTAAAGACTTCAAAATCATGGGTTCCAATCAAACAGGTACTGCACCGATTATTAATATACCAAAACCAATTTCTGTTTCAGACAAACCAAAGGAAGTACTTGAGGAAAAAATAATTAGTAATGTAAAAGGTGAAGAAACAATTTGGAAATATCCACCACTTGATCTTCTATCAGGTGAGCAAATAGGAAAAGCTGATAGAGGAGATATAAATGGAAATGCAGATATTATTGAAAAAACTCTTGAATCATTTGGTATTACAGCTAACATTGTCGAAGTTAACTTAGGTCCAACTGTTACTCAATATTCTATTCAGGTTGCGCTTGGTACCAAGCTTTCAAAGATAACAGGTTTAGAGCGGGATTTAGCATTAGCCCTTTCTGCTCCAACTGGTGCCATTAGAATTGAAGCCCCAATTCCAGGTAGAAATCTTGTAGGTATTGAGCTTCCGAATAAATCTCCTGAATTTGTACCAATCAAAAGAATTTTAGAGTCTGATGAAATGAGCATGAAGAAATCAAAACTTGCAGTAACACTTGGACTTGATGTCTCTGGAAAGCCAGTAATTGCTGATATTGGTAAGATGCCTCATGTTTTAATTGCTGGTCAAACTGGATCTGGTAAATCTGTTTGTGTTAACACCTTCTTGGCCTCAATTTTGTTCCGCGCTTCTCCATCTGAGGTCAAATTTATTATGGTTGATCCAAAAAGAGTCGAACTTACTGGTTACAATGATATTCCACATTTATTGTCACCTGTCATAGTTGATGCCGATAAAGTTCTTTCAGCTCTTCGCTGGTTAACAAGGGAAATGGATAGAAGATATGAACTATTTGCTCAAGCAGGAGCAAGAAATATTGATACTTATAATGAAATGAGTGGCTTCCAAGCTCTTCCATACATAGTTTTATTAATTGATGAACTTGCTGATGTTATGCTTTTGTCCCCAGTTGAAGTTGAAGACGCAATTACTCGTATCGCGCAAATGTCTCGTGCAGTTGGTATTCACATGGTTCTTGCAACCCAGAGACCATCAGTTAATGTTATAACAGGATTAATTAAGGCCAATATCCCAACGAGAATTGCCTTTGCAGTTTCCTCACAAATTGATTCTCGTGTCATTATGGATACTCAGGGTGCTGAAAAATTGTTAGGAAAAGGTGACATGTTATTTCTTCCACCAGATCAGGCAAAGCCAGCCAGAATTCAAGGAGCATTTGTTAATGATGAGGAAATAAAAAAGCTTGTTAACTTTATTAAAAACCAAGGAGTACCTGTTCAATATACAGATGAAGTTACAACACAGACAAAATCTGGTAAAATTGCAATACCAGGTGTATCAGGTGAAACAGACAACTTGTTTGCCGAAGCTGTTAAGGCAGTTTGTCAGTATGATAGAGCCTCTGCATCTTTATTACAAAGACGTCTTTCAATTGGATATGCCAGAGCTGCAAGAGTGATCGATCAACTACAAGACGCAGGAGTTATTGCCCCTTCAGACGGTTCTTCAAAACCACGCGAAGTTCTTATCAAAAATGCTGAGGAATTTTTAGCGAGTGTAGGTAAGTGATTTATATGAATACTGTTGGACAAATTTTAAAAGATGCACGTACTAAATCAGGGCATTTCTTTAAGCGACCTTGAAAACCAAACTAAAATAAAAAGAGAATTCATAATTAAAATCGAAAATAACGATTGGCACAAATTTACCAGAGTTTCCAGTGGTCTCAGGATTCGTAAAAAATATTGCTAGTGCCCTTGACCTGTCTGTTGATAATGTCAACGCAACTTTAAGACGAGATTATCCTCCAAAAAAATTAAGAATTAGTCCCAAACCTGATATCCAAAACAAATTTGTTTGGTCTCCAAAAGCATCTTTTTATTTTGGGATAATAGTTTTAGTTTTAATGGTTTTGTCATATCTTGGAATACAATATAGAAAATTTAATACTTCGCCTGATCTTTTAATCACTAAACCAAAGGAAAATGAGGTTCTTAATCAAAAAACAGTTGAAGTTTCGGGTAAAACTACAACTGATGTAGTTTTGATGATTAATAATCAACCAATTGCTTTAGATCAAGACGGAGGTTTCTCAACAGAATTAGAAGTAACAAAAGAAACTAAACAATTAAAATTTGTGGCGACTTCAAGATCTGGAAAAGTGACTGAAAAAGTTGTAAGTATTACTGTAGAATAGTTTTTAATAATTTACAATTTACAATTTTCAATTTAAATTGAATTAAGGACAAATTATCAATGAGTCAGACAAAAACATTTGATCTTGAAGAAAGAACTGCCAAATTTGGTGAAAGTATCATTAAATTTTGTAAGGATTTGGCTCCCAGTCCAATTAATAACCCATTAGTAAATCAGATAATAAGATCAGCTACCAGTATTGGGGCAAATTATATGGAAGCTAATGGTGCTAGTTCAAAAGCAGATTTTACTAATAAAATTTTTTTGTGTAAAAAAGAATCTCAGGAAACAAAGCATTGGTTAAGAATGATCCGTTCATGTAACTTGGAGAAAGATGAAGAAATTCAATTGCTGTGGAAAGAATGTCAAGAACTTGTATTAATATTTCAGAAGATTACTTCTTCTCTCAGGGGTAAAAGTAGTGTTTAATTGATTATCTAGTTTGATAATTGAAAATTGTAAATTGATTGTAAATTGTAAATTGAAAATTAGAAATTAAAACTTATGGATTCTGTACAAAGATTATTGGTGGTAGTCGTGATTGCACTAACTGTCTTGTTGGTGATAGTTGGCATTCAGGTTGTTTTCATTATTTTAGATTTAAGAAAATCGATAAAAAGACTTAATTCCATATTAGAAGATGCGATCTTAGGTGGTGGTCTTATAAGACCTAATAAATTGTCAGGAATTGCTGAAATGTTTAAAAGTGATAAATCTATGACCACCCACGGACAAGAATAAATTTTTGTGATAAAATTAGCCTCATGATTACAAGTAACGAAGTAAGGGAAAAGTATTTAAAGTTTTTTGAAAAGCGAGGACACGCTATTATTCCTCCAGCTCCTCTTGTGTTGGAAAATGATGCAACTACACTTTTTACTTCATCTGGAATGCAACCTTTAGTTCCATATTTAATGGGACAGAGACATGAATTAGGGACAAGACTGGTTGATTCCCAACCTTCAATTAGACTTCAGGATATTGATGAGGTGGGAGATAATAGACACACGACTTACTTTGAGATGCTGGGTAATTGGAGTTTGGGAGATTATTTTAAAGAAGAGCAGCTTCCCTGGATTTGGGAATTCTTAACAAAAGAATTAGGACTACCTAAAGAAAAATTATTTGTTTCAATTTTTGAAGGTGTATCTGATGTTCCAGAAGATACTACCGCTTTTAATATCTGGAAAAAATTGGGAGTTTCTGAAAACCATATTTTTTCATATGGTGTTAAAAAGAATTGGTGGAGTAGGAGTGGAACACCAGATGCTATGCCAGCCGGCGAAATAGGTGGACCAGATTCCGAAATATTTTTTGAATTCGATGGAGTAAAACACACAAAGGAATTTGGTGAAAAGTGTCATCCAAATTGTGATTGTGGAAGATTTTTAGAAATTGGAAATTCTGTTTTTATTCAATATATTAAAAAAGAGGATGGAACTCTTTTAGAACTCCCGCAAAAAAATGTTGATTTTGGTGGAGGATTAGAAAGAATCACAGCCGCACTTAATAATGATCCCGATGTGTTTAAGACCGACATTTTTTGGCCGACTATCGAAAAGTTAGAAAAAATAACAGGTAAAAAATATGACCAAGAGAAAGTTACCTTCAGGATAATCGCTGATCATTTGAGAGCTTCCGAAGCTCTGATTAGAGATGGTGTTATTCCTTCTAATAAGATGCATGGTTATATCTTAAGGAGACTTATAAGAAGAATTGCAACTAAAACTGATTCTGTAGATAAACTAACCGATAACGAAGTGATTCTGGAAGAAGTATCTAAATTTAAAGTAAGTTTAGACAAAGGGCTTAAAGAAATTAATAAAGTCAATGAAATTACAGGAAAAATTGCTTTTGACTTGTATCAATCATATGGTTTTCCGTTAGAATTAACCGTTGAACTTTTCAAAGATAAGGGACAAGTAGTAAATTTGGAAGAATTCAGAAAAGAATTTGAAAAGCATAAAGATGCTTCTCGCTCTACTTCCAAGGGTATGTTTAGAGGAGGACTTGAGGATCACTCTGAAGAAACTACAAAATTGCATACTGCTACCCACATGCTGCATGCAGCTTTACGTAAAGTACTTGGAGATAGCGTTTCTCAAAAAGGAAGCCATATTACAGCTGAAAGACTTAGATTTGATTTTTCATATCCAAATAAATTAACAGAAGAACAGGTAGAGAAAGTTTTTGATTTAATAAATAGTAAAATTGAGGAAGATTTGCCTGTTAGTTTTATTGAAACGACACCTGCAGAAGCTATTAAAATGGGAGCATTACATTTTTTTGCAGAGAAGTATGGAGAAAAGATTAAAATGTATTCAATTGGTGATTTTAGCCGTGAGATTTGTGGTGGACCACATGTTACTAGCACAGGTCTTTTAGGTCATGCTAGAATGATTAAGCAGGAGAAAATTGGCTCCGGCATTATACGTATTTATGTTGGACTTTCTGAAAAAAACTGAAGAAATAAAAGAAAATTATTGGGCACTTCTTATTGAACCAGAGTGGATCACTTCAAGTATTTGGCATATTACAAATGGTAAAGTTGAAGTGGTGGCCACCTCACCAGCAACTAGGTGGGAAGAAGATTTAATCGAACCTATTGACGCTTCACTTTCATCCTGCACACAAAGTTTGCCAGATGATTTTCCTGATCCTACAAAAACTGTCTTTGGTGTTCCAAGTGCTTGGTTAAACGGTGGAAACATAAAAGATGAATATTTGGAAAAATTAAAAAAGATTTGTGATGAATTATCTCTTGTACCATCAGGATTCGTTGTTTTGTCTGAGGCCATCTCACATTTTATAAAACAGGAAGAGGAATCTAATCTTTCTGGAATTGTAATAGGCATAAGTATCGAATCTTTAGATTTATCTATTTTTGATGGAGGTAAATTAATTGGTACAACAAGTGTTTTAAGAAGTGTCTCAGCTGAAGAGGATGTTGTTGAGGGAATAAGCAGATTGTCAGGTGATTTAGAAAATTTACCAAGTCGAATAATTCTTTTTAACCAAAAAGAACAAGAATTAGAAGAATTTAAAAATATTTTAGAAGGTGTAGATTGGACCAAGTTAGGACAATCTGACCATCCAAAATTTATTCATCCTCCAAAAATTGAGATATTGGACCCAAGTAAAAAAATATTAGCTGTAGCGTTGGCAGGTGGATCTGAAATGGGTGCTGATACTGTGGTTGAAGAAATGCCGATTGAGGAAGTAGATAATTTTTCAGAGCCAGAAGGAGTATCGGCAGAAGATCTTGGCTTCAGTGTAAGTTCACCCGAAGAACCTAAAATAGAGGAAGCTGTCTATGTGCCAAAACCTATCTTGAATAGCTCTCCCAGAATAAAATTTCCAAAATTTAAATTTAAGTTGAATTTAGGTGGAGGAAAGCCACTGATAATGGGGGGAGTTTTTATTTTAACTATCTTGATTGCAGGATTTATTATGTGGTGGTTTTTACCTAAAGCTACAGTCACAATTTATGTATCTCCTAAGAAGCTCGATCAAGATTTACAACTAACACTAGGAAGTGATATCAAAAGCGAAGAAGTTGAGGTAAGTGTCAGTGGAGAAAAAACAAATGCAACAACCGGAACAAAGACTATCGGTGATAAAGCGAAAGGAACCGTAAAAATTCAAAATGGTACAGCCTTTCCTATTAATTTGCCTGCTGGTACTGCATTAGTATCCTCATCTGATTTGAAATTCGTAACCACTAAATCTGCATCAATTTCCGGTGCTTTATCCCCAAGTTCTCCGGGTACTGCGGTACTTGATGTAGAGGCATCTAACATTGGGTCTGAATTCAATTTAAATAAAGACGAAGTTTTCAAAGTAGGTAATTATCCCAAAGCAGAGGTTGATGCCACTAGTCAATTAGCTTTTGCAGGAGGATCAAGCCGCCAAATATCGGCTGTTTCAGAAGATGATAGAAAGAAAATACTAAAAGAATTAAAAGGCCAGCTTTTGGAGGAGTCAAAGACCAAGTTAAGTGAAAAAATAACTGAAGATATGTTATTAGTAGAAGAATCATTACAAGAAGATGTCGTAGAAGAAGACTTTAGCAATAAAGCTTCTGATGAAGCCACAAATTTGAAGCTTAATTTAACACTTAAAATAGTTGGAACGGCTATATCAAAAAGTGAGTTGTCTGATTTTGCAAGAAAGAATCTTGAAGACAAAGTACCTACTGGATTTGTGTTAAGAAATGACCAGATTGCTTATAATTTTGATACAGTCTCCAATACTGCTGGAAAATTTGATATCAATGTGACTGCAAATTTATTGCCAAGTATTGATACTATTGACGTTTCAAAGAGAATTGCAGGAAGATACCCTAATATTGCTGAAGAATATTTGAGTACAATATCAGGTTTTACTAGCGCTGAGATTAAAATGAGACCAACTTTAAAAGGAAAACTAGGAACTTTACCTCATATATCAAAAAACATTGAAGTGATAGTCACTGCAGAAAAATGAATCGACACAAAATAATTAAAACTGCCGCTTTAATTTCAGGTGCATCAGGATTAATGATACTGATATCATCAGTATGGCCAATTTTGGAGTATCAATTAACAGATGCACGTGCTTATACTACGTTACTTTCACCATTAGCTATAGAAAGTGGTGTGGACAGTAATGGTAATAGAATTGACTACACTAAAGCTTCAAATTGGTTTCCTGAGGTCCCAGACAAAAAGAATACTGTAGATTCCAAAGTTTCTTTTTATACTGTTTCAATACCAAAATTAAAGATAGATAAAGCAATCGTTTCAATTGGTGGAGAGGACTTGTCTAAAAGCTTGGTTCAATATCCAGGAACTGCACTTCCTGGAAAAAATGGAAATGCTGTAATTTTTGGACACTCAATTTTGCCAATTTTTTACAATCCAAAAAATTACATGTCAATTTTTTCAACAATCCCAACATTAAAAAATGGAGATGATATATTCATCGAATTTGATGGTATATCGTATAAATTTAAAGTTGAGGAATTATTTGAAATATACCCAACCGATATTCAGATTTTGGAACAGAACCCAACTGATTCATTTATTACGCTTGTTACTTGTGTGCCACCTGGGGATCCAAGGAACCCTAAAAGGCTAATTGTTAGGGCAAGAGTTACTTCTTAAACTTGTGTCATTGCGAGGAGCTATGCGACGCGGCAATCTGATCATGTATAATACAATTCATGAAGTACCTTGGAATAGATTATGGTCGTTCAAAAATTGGTCTTGCTATGTCAGATGGACGCTTGTCCGAGCCATATCAGGTCATTAGGTACAAAGATCAAGAAAAAATGTTATTCCATATAAAAAGAATTGTGGAAAAACAAAAAATTGAAAATGTAATAGTTGGAATGTCTGAAAACGAGATGGGGGAAGAAATTAAAAAGTTTGTTTCTACTCTTTCCTCAGTTATTTCTCCTCTTTCCTGTGTCACTTTTGATGAAACATTATCCACCCATGATGCACAAGAACTATCAAAACAAACAGGTATGAGTCGTAAAAAACGTCGCGAGCTTGAAGATGCCTTCGCCGCCTCCATCATGCTTCAAAATTATATTGATTCTGTAAAAAAATAATTTTTAACTTGTCCCAATTGCATATATAATGAAGTTTATGGAGATTTTATTACAACAACCGCAGCAACTCAAAACGCATATGCCAGAGTGGGTTGTTCCTGAAGGTGATTTAAAATTAGAACGAAGAAGAGAACTTCAAAATAAGGCACTAGATAGATTTCAGGAGCTCGGTTTAATAACCAGAGTCGTAAATGAGGGTGAGGAAGTATTAATTATCAACAATAAAGACTTTTTTATATATGGTGGTGGAGAAATTAGATACCCAAGTGGTGATATTAAATTTGTTGGTTTGAATGAATTGTTGGAAGCTGAGACTAAGAAGCTTATGTACAGTAGAGATTTGGGTAAGGGCAAAAAAGATCGAACTCTTTTTTATGTTTTTCATGATAAAAAAGCAATTTTAAATTACGAAGATTTATCTTTGGCCAGAGATATAATTTATATTCCAGATACAGTCGATGCTGCCTTTGATGTGGAGGAAATCTCGAAAAATAAAGATAAATACATCTTTTTGTTTTCAGATCTTAGCAAATCGTGGCAGGGTACTTGTCCGACTAAGGATCGAGAATTTGATAGTGGTATTTCTAATTTTGATGTTTCAACAGCCATGATGGTTTGGGGCAAAGGAGAAGCAAAAAGAGAAAATGAAAGTTTGACTGTAATTAAGAAAGTTGGTGGTGATTCAGATGAAAGGCAGAGTATATCTGGCAAATGGATCACTAGTAATTTCGGAGTTCGATCAGTAGGGGCAGGCAGATATTGGGATTCCCCTGTGCCGTTAATGGAAAAATTTGGTGATAAACTTTCCAAAACTGGGTTGCTGACTTCACAAGATTTTGAGAGGCCAGAAAGGGAGATCAAGGTCTTGTCACTAGGAAAATTCAAGTGGAATGGTGACAATTATAACTTGGGAAGTGAGTATTCCGGAATGAAGCTCGAAAGTTTGGGTGGAGATGCATTTGCCATCATTGATAATGACGGAATTTTAAAAGCAATGTTTGATACTACGATAAAGAAAGGGGCTGAAAGCCTCGTTAAATTACACCAGCTTGGCTCAAAGGGTAGAACACGAAGATATATTCCACGTGAGGCTATTAATTTTTTAGGCGGTAAGGAAGATCAAATTAATATTGTTCAATTTGGAGGAGACGCTAGACAAATCACAAGTGTGGATAATCAACAATCATTGAGTAATCTAAATAAATTAAAAGATATTTGCGAGATACATGGGGTTGATACGGCAGACTTAAATATTACAGAATTGTTTCTAGTATCAATGTCTTTTGGTGAAGCCTCTGAAACAGGCAAATCAGATATGCTAGGTTTTATCACAAGGTTCGGCACTGGTGGATTAAAAGCTATTGCAGAGGGACAGGTACAAGGGGGAGTTGATAAGCTTTTTTTTAAATTAAAAGAATCTAAATCGCCTGTTATGGAAAAAGTGTTTAATATTTATTCCGACGCGCTTGATAATACGGAGAAGCTGAATAACGTACTGTTAGAGCGAGCAAAGGATCTAGTTAGTAATAGGGACTTTGAGGCGTTTAAGCTATTTAACCTTCCTCACTTAAATCCCCGACCGTAAGGTCGTGGGATGGAGTTACCCCTGCAGCTTTTTTGGTTGTAAAATATATGTATGGACTTTATTTACATATCACACTGCGTGTACCAATGTGATTACCACATAGTCATAGCCACTAAGTACAGAAAGAACATTTTTAATGAAGGAATTTTTGCATACTTTGATATTAAGTTGGCGGAAATTAAGGAACATTACCCAATGATAAATATTAAGGAAGTAAATCATGACAAAGATCATTTACACCTTCTTGTTTCCATTCCGCCAACTATTGCAGTTGGTAAAGTTGTAGGAATTATTAAACAAAATACAGCTAGGTTCTTAAAACAAAAATTCCCATTCCTTAAAAATGTGTACTGGGGGACTGAATCAATATGGTCTGAAGGCTACTTTGTATCAACTGTGGGAATAAACAAAAGTGTGATAGAGAGGTACATAGAAAACCAAGGTAAAAAAGATGCAGGGCAAACTCTGTTTGTGTTCTAATGAAACCCCGACCGTCAGGTCGTGGGTCTATTCATCTCAAGAATTAATGAGGCAATTAGAATGAAAGCAATGGGTTTGTTAAGGTTGTCAATTAACGATGCTATCCAATCGCATGAGCAACTTAAATTATTAAAACAGTTGACAGGTTTAATATTAGACCAGCTTGGAGGTACTGCAGACATAGATCCTTCTACAAAAAAACAGATACCTACTTTGGAACTAGAACAACCCGTATATTTTCTAACGTTGTGGGAGAAAAACTTACAGTGACTGCAAGACCATTTTCAAGCAAAGAAGGTCAAGCCAGAATCCAATTCGTTACAGGTAAGGGTACGAATGATGAATTAAACATGAGGGTTGATTTGGATGAGATTAGCGCCTCACTTGATTTAGGATCACATGAAGGTAAAACACATAAGTTGCTAAATTCTGTTGGTGTGCCACACCAGACATATGTTGTTTTTGAGAAACAGTTTAGTGATCCAGAAACATTTGCCAGGATGGTTAAAACCTATGCAAAAATATTCGACATGAATATTTGGTAGTTTATTTAATCCATTCTGAAGTAATTTTTTTGTGGTGTTCTTCAGACAACTCCCAGATTAATTCAAAAATATTTCTCATTGTGTTTGCTATATCTAAATTATCTAAGAGGGTAACTATTACTTCTTTTTTTAATGATATTAAAACAACTTTTGATCCATAGATTAATATTTGAGCTGGTAAATCTAAATGGGTTGATTTGACAATATGCCTCTCAACTAATCTTGATGAATCAAAGTTTAGAAAAGTATCTTTTGTTGATTTCTCAAGTGGAGTTATTGTTCTTGTTTTTATACCTCGTTTTACTTGTTCTTCAATTTGCTTTAAAACTACATCGCCAATATTCGGATTTTTATCATCATAAATAGATCTGAATAAAAGTATATTTTCATTTGTAGTAAGAATGTCTTTATATACCTTTTTAACCTTCCTCACTTAAATCCCACGACCTTACGGTCGGGGATTTAAGTGAGGAAGGTTAAAAGATAAGTCAAAGTCCATTAACATAAGAATATTTTATTAGTTAACTTAACTGCCCTTAAGGAATAACTGCCTAAAGGGACCTATTAAGGGTCTCTTTTTTTGTTTCTAAAGGGTAGTAAAAGAGGTTTAAGACTCTCCTGGCTTCGGTCAGGATCAAGTGTTCTTAAACTCGTAATTCTAACTTTCTGACTTTCTCACAGAGTGAAAGCTTTGTGAAAACCACCAGCGAGTTTGAACTTTTACATAAATGCTGTTTGACCTGAATACGAATTACCTACGCTAAGATCTGCAATAGCAGTGAAGTATAGGAACTAAGAGTAGTCGGAGTTTAAACAGAAAAAAGACAAGACCTACCGCTTTTCTGCCCCTAACCAAAAGTTAGAAGCGAAGAGAGGCAGGAACTAGCTCTTAAACTCAGATTTAAATGATTTGAGAGCTGCTTCCTGCTAGCAAATGATTTTTAGCACATTAATTTTTAAGGAGAGATAGAAACTCGTTTGGAGTTATATTTATTTGCCTTAGCATTGCATTAAGAGTACCAATTTTAATTGGTTTGGCGTGTACGGGTACAACTGTACGTCTGCCATCTGGGTGGGCAAAAACATTATGGCTACCTTTACCGTGTCTTTTTGCAAATCCTAATTTTAATAATACCTTTTCAATTTGTCTGGGTTTTATTTGAGGCAGCTTAGGCATAATTAATACGCAAATTCAAAAGGTGTAGTAATGTTCACACTTTTATTTGTAAAAATATAATCCTCCTGAGGTACTGGTTGTTTATCAAGAGCTAAGCTCTCGATATAAACTTCCATTGCTTCTTGGACATTTTTTAATGCTTCGTCAACTGTATTGCCATCATCGGCAACACCTAGAGTTGGGCAAAAAGCAGAGTAACCGGTTTTATTGGTTCCAGTTTCTTTATCTTTCTTAACAATTACAGCGTAATTTAAAACTTTAGCTTTCATATATAAGAAATTATATCACGAAGGTCAAGGTGGTAGAAACTAGCTCTTAAACTCAGATTTAAATGATTTGAGAGCTGCTTCCTGCTAAATAATGATTTTTAGTTCTTTAAAAATACAAATTCTTTTTTTGGAGAGTCAATTCGGACTCAATAAAAAAAATAAGGAGATTAGAGATGTGGTCTACAAAACTGTACGACTGGGTCGAAGCTCATATGCTTCAACCTATAACCAATATCAAAGAATTGGCTCAAAAAGCTGGTTTGGAGGTATTTAACCACGGCGATGTTTTGCCGTTGGATCTTGGAAAGGTTTCTCTTTCAGATGACGAGGTAATCGTTGTTATGTGGGGTGAAAAACCAGCCAAGAAATATTTTTGGTCAAAAGAACCTTGGCGCGAGTTTTCCGCCTATGTTCTTAGCCCCGATTCCAAGATTGTTTGGAGTCGTAGTATCGATCTTAAAAAATCGATGGTTATTTTTGCACCACGAGAAATTGTGAATGCAAAGTATATTTCGCACGAAGGGCATGAGTACAAACTTGGATCCATGATTCGAGAACAGATTGCCCAAGTCGGAATTCGTCTGCCTGAGAAGGTCGTTGAACTTCCTGTTCCGTCATGGATACAGGCAAATTCGTACGATCAGTCAGGTTGGAATGAATCCACCATATGTTTTGAATCTGAAATCAGCGGATATTTCGCAGAATTAGTTAATCAGATGAATAAACTCGGTGGTGAAAAGTATACGCTTTTGGGATCGGAAGAATTCAAAGAAATCATTGCATTTGCATTGAGCTTTGGAGTCCCTCCTCCAAAAAGTTTGCAACCTCGTGGCAGATTATACCGCCGTTTTGTAAAACCTTTGTACCGCAAGGACAAAAAATAATCTCTCCTGCTTGTCAGAATTCTTGGAAACCAAAGTTTAAGTCTTTTACACTTTGACTCTTCCAAGATTCTCCAAAGAAAGAATTGTATTGCACATTAAAAATTAAATATTTCTTTTTTCTGAGAAGGTAATTCGACCTTCTAAGTTCAAATTTATAAAAGGAGAAAGTCATGACTACAATTTTGTTCCGTACGTTCGACCCTCGCCCTCAAGGCGTGGATGCAAACGAGGCGATTTTCGCTCTCGGTAAGGTTTTCGGCGTTGAAGTCACTGTGCCTGCCTTGGCATCGCGTTGCGATTCCAATATTGATCCTCAGCACACTGCTGAGAAGTTCAAGATGCACGTTGAACCATCTGCCGCGATCGAGGTTGCTTTCAATCTCGAACTCGACTCTGCCCGCTTCGAAGAAGATCAAATCGTGCTGGCAACAGTGCGTGCGGATCTCGATTCGATCGGATCTATGGTCATCATTGCAGAACAAATCGCTGGGCGCGATATCGCAAGTATGAAAGCCCGCGCAATGCTAATCGCACAAGCGGACAAGTTTGCACGAGGCGGTTGGCACAAGTCAACTCTGCCCTCGATGTCAAATCTCTGGCCCGAAGAATCTGCCTCGGCGGAATCTTCAAGCGAACTGGCTGCAATCGCCGCTGCAATCGCAGATTTCAAAGTTTCGCTCGACACTCGTGTCGAATGGATGAAATCGTGGCTTTTGACTGGCGAAGAACCTGACGGCTATCGTGATCGTGTTGAAAATGAGCGCCAAGATTTGATCAAGGCACTCGAGTCGGGCGATGTAAAAATCAGCCAGACATACAACAACAAAGTCGTTGTTGTAACAACAACACATCGCGCTGCGACTCTCATTGGTTATGCTTCCGCCCCTGTGGTGGTTGCTCTTAACCCTGAATTTCGTTTCCAAGGCAGTGATCCTCACCGCAAATTCACTGTTTGTCAGTTTACGGCAGACTATGTGGATTTGGAATCCGTCCTGTCCGAGCTTTCAGCTTTGGAAAACGGATGGGGTGGCTCACCAACGATCGGCGGATCACCTCAGGGTGTATCCAGCAAATTAACAGTTCAGCAAGTTGCTGAAACTGTAATCAAGCACCTTAAGTAGGCGCTTGAAAGGGGGAATTTTATTTTTTGAATTTATTTTGTTTACTCTTGTCGAATCTGACGAACCCAATACTTTGTCTTTAAAAGTGTTTCGTTCGCCAGCTTCTCAGAAGGAAGAAATTATTTGATTTTGCACTTTTAAAACATAAATACTTTTTTGAAGAGTCAATTCGGACTCAACAAAAATAAGGAGATAAAATGACCAAGCAAACTATTTCGGAAAAAGCAATCGAAGTTTGGGGAGACTCTGTTTCGTCAAAGATTCGTGCTTTTGTTTCGGCCTATACACCACGGCCGTCGACCAGACTTGATACTCTTTCAAAAGAGATTAAGTTTGAGATTGCACTCTCATTTGCTGAAAAAGGTGAGGGTACAAGCAAGTTCGAAAATATCAATCAGAAAGTAAAGATTGATATCAAATATGAGGGCAAAATTTGGGTAGAAGAACCCAAAGGTTGGGTAGTTTTTTCTCCTGAGATTGAAATCTCATGGAAAGGCGGAAGGGAATTTATTTCCGGACGCGACGGCGAACTTTTTAAAAAGGTTTGCAAATCTCTAAGAATTCAATCAAAAGTAGTGGTTGAAATTAGTCGTCCAGTTTGTTTCGTTCAAGAAACACATTGGTATTCTGACGATTTTGGAGGACAAGAAGTTGTTCTTCAAGCTCTCCACTTCAAGAATTAATCTTGTCAAGTCTCTTGAAAACCAAAGTTTAAGTCTTTTACACTTTGAATCTTCTGCACATTAATCCCCAGCCTTTAGGCTGGTGGAGCAAGTATAGTTTGTGGCATACTTGAGGGAAATGTTAAAGTACTGGCATGGTGCACACACAAAGCACAGAATTATGATTCATTTGGTATTTTTACCAAAATACAGAAAAAGGATATTACGTGGCAAAGTAGCTACAAGACTTAAAGACTTATTCTTCAAAGCATGTGAGGTTAACAACTGGTGGATTGAAGAAATTACAATATTGCATGATCATGTACATATGCTTATACAAATCCAACCAAACTTGTCCATCTCAAAAGTTGTTAACCAACTGAAAGGTGGTTCATCAAGAATCTTAAGGAAAGAATTTCCAGAGTTAGAAGAATTTCTTTGGGGTGACTCATTCTGGTCTGATGGCTACTTTGCAGAATCAGTGGGTGCAACAAGTTTCATCCAGGTTAAAAAATACATTAAAAATCAAGTGGAAAGTATGCCACAGAAGGGGTAAAACCATGGCATTTATGCCATGTGTTTTTTATTTTTCAAGATTCTTCAAAAAAGTATTATGTTTGCACTTTTAAATATTAATAGTTAGTAATTAATCATTAGCCACAATTCTGTGACTAAAAATTATTTTAAGGAGAAGAAAATGGAAGACTTTCTCGCTTTTTTAAGAGCACTATTGTCTGTTTTAGCAGTTTTTGCGATTGGTGGATTTGGGGGTTGGATACTTTTCAAACTTAGCAGTTTCTCAGAGAAGTCTGATGAACCTGACAAGGATAAAGGCTCCCGATATTCAATCTTTCAAGAAATAAACTACTCTGGATGGTCTGAGTGGGAAAAAGTTTGGTTATCAGACTTTGCGGGTTCATATCGCAGAGATCGGTTTGTCCAAATGAAGGATGGTGTCCACCATTTTGTTCAATACTACGGCAAACCAATTGATCAGCCAGGCCCAGGTTCTGACAAGACCAAAACTGATCTCGCAAGAGGTTGGTTTTCTTCGATGGAAGAGATGGCAAAACATCTCGGATGTGAGATTGTGCCAGAATAGCGTTTCTTCAAAAAATAATTCGGGTGTATCTTGTTTTTGTTAGTCTCGGGAGAGTTTTTTAGTCTTTATTAAACTCTCCTGAGATGTACGTTTTGTGAGTAATGATTAGTATCTAACTATTTAGTTTTGTTTTTCGTAACCTGTTCGAAAATTTAATCTGCCCCGTTGGGCAGACTGGGTATGAATCTAGTTTTCGAACAGATTACGGAATTAATAAAAATATGGAAAATAGACAAATACATTCAAATAGTGAAATAAAAGTTCTTGATAAAGGAGAGCGACTGGATCGTGTCTTGAAATATGAAGTTAATTTACCAGATGATATTAGCACCTTATCAGTTTTTCAAGAAGTCATGAGGAAGCCTGTTTTATCTCCAGATGAAATTACAAAGATAGCAACACAAAAAGCTCTAGAGGGTGTCAAAGAAACTCAATATTATGAAGCCATTCCAGATTGGAGAGGTGGTTTTGGCTTTGCAAAAATTAAAATTGGAGTTAGGTATGAATCCGTTTTTATAGCAGGTTCAAGTATCAAATCAAAGGACGCTGGTAAAAGATATGAAGGAATAGAAACAATATATTTTTCAGGTGAAGATTTAAGGTTTGGACCAAAACCTAAAGGTGGAGAGGGTTGGTCTTTAAATTGGGCCACTACAGATGCTGAAAAACAAAAAAGTATAATTCAGAGGGAAAAGGACACAATAGCTGAGAAAATAAAAGACAACGAAAGAAAATTAAGAGAGCCTCAATTGATGCAAGAATCTTGGCATAAATTTGTGGAAGATTGGATTGAGATTAAGGAGGAAGTTGAAGATAAGTTTTCAAAAGGTGAAACTTATAAAATTCTTGAGGTAAAAGATCAGAGATATCTGCTTAAGTTTTACGGAGACGATATTTTAAGTGGAGTGGATCCAAAGCTTGGTCCAACTATTGAAAGAAATGGAAATTTAGAAGTTTGTATTCTTGGATATGAAGATGGAGTAAAAGTAAATGCAATGCAGGTTAAACAAGGTTGGGAAAATGTTGAACTGGGACATAAGCCATTTCAAAGACACGACATTGAGGACAGAAAAGCTCAAACCCTGAAAATTGCGATGTACAAAAATAGAATCAATTTTGAAATTGAGTATGATGCTAAATTTGAAAATCCAAGACTTCAAGAATTTCCAAATACTGTACTTGTAGCTCAAGACGTAAAGGTTGTTACACCAGTTGGTGAAGTTACAAAAGAGCTACGTTTGTTCGATGCAAGAAAAGCTGAAATTTCTTCAGACTTACCTTCAAACGGGATAGATATTCAAATACGTGAAGCCTCAAATAGATATTTAGAGATTTTAGGTATATCTCCAGAATTAGTTAAACAAATTTTTGAGGATAATATTGACGTAAATTCCATATCAAATTTTGAGGAAGCAATAGATCTTTATATTAAAATTAAAAATGAATGTGGTAAGGCAAAAGATTTTGATCAATATGATCATCAGGCTCACATATTAAAGGTTGTTTCTGATCTCTTGAACTCTGATTTTGCTTCAAACTTCTATTCAACGATATCAAGCTTTACTTATGAGTCAAATGACGGAATGGGAATAAGATCTGACACAAATATACATTATTACGCAGACTCCAAAAGAATTGATGGAAAGAGTGATGTTATCCTTGGCAACAGTTCATTAAAGTCAGAAACTGTTAAAAAGATTGAAGAAGCTAGACTACTTTGGGATCAAAATTGGGGATATAAAAACGGTGAAAGAAAAAATGGCCCTGCGATGACTATTGATCAGAGAATAGAGCTTGCAAAAATTTTATTAGAAAATGAATTTTCAATAAAAAATCCTACAGAATCTATACAACACAGTTCTTATGAAGATGGCGTTTATCATCATCTTCTTTGGTGGAAGCAGTATGAAATCTTGCAAAAAGCCTTTGAATTAACTGGAAACATAGATTTTAGCAAATCTAGAGAGGTACTTCTGAATGCAAGAAAAACTCAATTTGATGACGTAAAGAAGTGGATGACTGATATAAATAATGATGAATCCGTAAAAGGTTCTTACTATAATTCCGATGGAAGTGAAGAATTTCACGAGAGAAACTATCACTTGGGTATGCTCAGTTCAAGAATAGTAGATATGTGTCCTTCGATAAATTCAAATACCCCGATTAATGAATTGACTGATAATGATGCAAAAGACCTTTATAAAGCCAAAACATATATATTGGATGTTTTGTCTCAGGAGAGCATAAAAGATGAATATGTTTTTGGAGATCCTATATTGCCAATTGGAAAAAGAACAATCGCAAGACTGGATAAATTAGAAGATAGACTTGTCTTAAAAATTGATAACGTGCCATCTGATCACTGGGAAATAAAGAAAATTATGGGAGATCTTGCTCCTCACAAACTTAAGCAGAAAGATAATGTTTCTACTTTTGTTGTAGAAGCAGATTTTAATAAACTACAAGATCTGTGGACTAAAATTGCCCTTCAAGAAGGTGCGATGGATAGTATCAAATCAGGTGAATATCCAGTAAAAATTATAGAAGTAAGTAGAAAAGGACATGATTATTGGAAAATTTTAGTTTTAACTCCAGAGTATCTAGAGAAAGAAAAACTAGAAATATTGGCAGAATTAAAACAGGATATACCCTTGAGAAAGTTAGCAAAAGAAATTAGTGGAGAGAATGGTTTGTTTGGAATGCCTGTTGATAAAGAAGGTATGCCTTGCGATGAGGACGAAGCCGATCACTGGGTGATGTATATGGAATATCATAAATGGGCAAACGCGTATCCAGATGCTTATGTAATGTTTCCAATGAAAGGATATAGAAGCAAAAGTACAGGCAATACTTTTGAAGCTTTAGTAAAGGAATATAAAAGATAAATTATTAAAATATGGAAAAATTATTAAATAGACAAATAAAAACTGAGGTTGGTGAAGACGTTACTGACTTCTCGTGGGTTAAAGATGAGCTAATGAGAATATCTGAAATTGGAGTCGGTGAAGCCTTAATTAAAAAAGCTAGACTTGATTTTTGGAATAAAGAAAAAGGATTTGGATTTATATATGTAGACAAGGACAATAATCCAGTCGCAAAAGATAGCATGGATTCTCAAAAAGTTTTTATTCATGCTAGTAATGTTCATGGCTTGCAAAGAGGAACTTTTCTGACTGAAATTGTCATTGGTTACATAAGTAGAGGTCAAAAAGGTTTGGAATTGGGTTTTGGAAATACAATTGAAGATTGGGAAAGAAAACATATTGAAGAAATTAAATCAGAAAAAACAAAGGAGTTAGAATTAATATTTAATAAAATTCATGATTAAAATTGTAAATTGTGGAGAGAAAATGTAAGCAAAAAAATTCAGTCTAAAATTTTAGAGGTTCAGAAACCTGAATACAATTTACCAGAAGTGCATTGTCCTCATTGTGATTCTAAACTCGATTCAAGTCAAAGAACCGACTATCGCAAATGTGGTGATTGTGATTGGTCTGTTGTTATTGGCCATAGATACGAAACAGAACAGGACAATTGGGGTGAATCAGAGGACGGTATGAGACCTGGTGGTCACTCAGAAGCACGAGCGGTCAATGTGAGTTACATTGCAGAGGGAGGTCCTTTACCAAAGTATGTCCCAGAGTATGTAAATGCAGCATATAAAGCAAAAAAGTCTGATTTCTATTTTACAATTCAGACGAAACCGTTTTTTATGCCACTTTTTAATACTCAAGAGGAATCATTTTTAATAGCTGCAGAATATGCAAAATTGTTTGAATATTTTCCTAGAGTTCCCGAAGATTTGAATCCTGAAGAATTGTTTACGTGGGGTGAAGAAAACGCAAAAAAAATTATTAGTGATTTTTCAATTAGGGTTAGTAAAGAAAAGGACAAAAAACAATGATTTCTAATTAATTTTTTGTTTTTCATCACATGCCTACCAAATATTTTGCGCTTGGGCAGGGCTCTAAATTTTGGCAGGCAGTTGAGGAATAATAAAAATTCAAGTAAAATCACTTCAAATTCAAATTTCAGGAGAAACAACATGCATTTTCTTAAAAGTTTGGTTTTTGCCATAGCCTTGGTTGACACCGGGGTGGCGTTTATTCACAGGGCGGCAATGGACTTTAAAAAGCATGAATATCATTTCAATTTACCGGTTAATGTAATTGATGTGTTATTAATGCCGTTCATTGAAACAGCTTTTGTGTTGGCGGGTTTTTTTCTGTTTGACTTGAATGTTTACCTTTCACTAATTGCATTCTTTGCCTGCATAATCAGATTTCTGACAGTGAAAGGTTTCCTTGAGATCAAAACATGGAATGAAGTCCGAGTAGTTCAAACCGGATATTATCTGCCAAAATTGTATTTGTGGTATTTGTATTTTATGTTGTAAGTAGAGATTGGCGTGAGCTGTTTTTTTAAAGCTCACGCCTTTTTTGTCGGTTGATTTAGGGTAATTCGTGATATAATTTATAAAGAATGTTTAAGAATGTAATTGCTCCAATACAAGCTTGGTTAATGTCACAAGGAAAGTGTGTTGGTTGTGGTATGCCTCTATCTGATGGAAAGTCTAAAAAACACAAAAAGGGTGAAATGGTAACATGTAAATGTGGCAGAATGTATGTTTGTGACACAAAGAAAAAGACATATAGACGCGCTCTTCTCAATGAAATTTAAATATTTTTTAATCCCTTTAACAATTTTAGTTCTAATTTTTATTGCGTTCATTTTTTATATAAAAACTTTGTTTTTGGCTCCGTCAAATGATTCTAGAGTTGTAACTTTCATGGTTGATAAGGGGTCTTCAATTACTAAAATTTCCTATAACTTAAAAAATGCAGGACTTATCAAAAATGCCTATGTTTTTAAATATTATGTTCAATTTACAGGCTTACAAAATAAAATTCAGGCAGGAGAATTTGAACTTGCAGCAAACCTTACTCTTAACCAAATTATAGAAAAATTAAAAAAAGGGCCAACTGAAATTTTAGTCACTATTCCAGAAGGTTTGCGTAGAGAGGAAATAGCCATGAAATACAAAAATACTCTTTTGAAAGATGACGCATTTTATGAGGAATTCCTTAACTTATCAAAGGGAAAAGAGGGTTATCTGTTTCCTGAATCATATTTGTTTTTAAAAGAGGCAACGGCTGCGCAGATAGTAAAAAGGATGACAACAACGTTTGACCAAAAAGTTGAAGACGTTACATACAAACAGCTCATCGTCGCTTCGCTCATCGAGCGAGAAACTTTTAGTGATGCTGAAAAGCCAATAGTTGCAGGAATTATATATAAAAGATTAGAAAATGACTGGCCATTACAAATTGATGCAACTTTACAATATATCAAAGGTCATTGGAAACCTGTCTATTCAATTGATAAAGAATTAAATTCACCATTTAATACATATAAAAACTTAGGATTGCCGCCTAGTCCAATTTGTAATCCAAGTTTATCCTCAATTTTGGCCTCGATTTCACCTGAAACTTCTGACTTTTGGTATTATATTCATGATAGTGACGCAAAAATTCATTTTGCAAAGAACTTAGATGAACATAATGCAAATATCAGAAAGTATTTAAATTAGATGACAAAAAACATAATTGCATATATATCAATTTCTTTTTTTGTTTTGTCTTTATTTGCCGGCTACTTTTTTTACCAATCTCAGAAGGAGGATGTCCAAAAACCAATAGTAGCAGCCTCTCCCGTTGTTGAGACGAAATCACAAAAGTTTAAAAGCGACAGTCTTGGTTTTGAAATGAGTCTTATTGATAATCTAGAGGCACAAGAAAAGGCTAATGGAAAAGTAGTAATTATTGGTGGCAAAATCTTAATCTATGAACTAGATACTGACCCAGAAAAATGTACAGGAGTTTGTTCAATTTTTACAAAAAAAGAGGACACTACTATAAATAGCATAAAGACAAGAGCCTTAGAAGGCTATTGGAATGAATTAGGAACTGACAATGCACAAACTTTTATAAGTTACGTTATTCCTAGAAAAGATAAATATTTAGTTTTTATGTTACAAGAATTACCAATAGATAGTTTGTTTGTCAAAGGCAGAACTATTGGTAAAATTGATAACTCTGAAATAGAGATGTTTAAGAAGATGATAGAAAGTGTAAACCTAATTTAGGTGTTGACACAGGATGAAATGTGCGTATAATCGCTTCTAGGTCTACTTACGTAGGCTTTCTCGTTTTCACTATACACCTAATGAAATCAAAAACTAATTTGCGCAGAAATTTTGGAAAAACAGAGCACAATTTACCAAAATTAGATTTAACCTTAGCACAAAGGGAATCATGGCAATGGTTTTTAACAAAGGGAGTAGCAGAAGAATTAAAAGCGATTTCTCCAATTGATGACTTCACAAATAAAAATTGGCAATTAATGTTAGGTGACCATTCACTTGGAAAACCAACAATCACAGCAAATTATGCACAACTTAAAGGATTAACTTATGCATCTCCACTTAAAATTGTTGCAACTCTTATTAATAAAAGAACTGGAAAAGAAGTAAGCCAAGAAGTATTTTTAGGAGATCTTCCTCAAATGACGTCTCGTGGAACATTTATTATCAATGGAATTGAAAGAGCTGTTATTAATCAAATAGTTAGATCCCCTGGAATTTTCTTCTCTGGCGAATTTGATGTTCCATCCGGAAGAGTAATGTATAAAGCTGAAGTTAGACCACTTCACGGATCATGGTTAGAATTTGAAGCAACAAGAGGAGATTTAATTTACGCCAGAATTGATAGAAGAAAGAAAGTATTAGCTACCGTTTTCTTGAAAGCTCTTGGACTTGAAAATGAAAAAGAAATATTGAGATTCTTTGCTGAGGCAGATATTGACAAGAATCATAAGTATATCGAGGCAACGCTTGCAAAAGACACGACAAAAGGAAGAGAAGAAGCACTTCTTGAAATTTATCGAAAACTCCGACCAGGCGAACCAGTTTTAATTGAAAATGCAACTAATTTATTTGAAAGCATGTTCTTAGATAAAAGAAGATATGATTTAGGTGAAGTAGGAAGATACAAAATCAATAAAAGATTTAGTGGAAACAATAATGACTCTCACACAAATGTTTTAACTTTAAAAGATATTACTTCATCTCTTAGCTACTTAATTGGATTACAAAATGGAGTTGGAAGAGTTGATGATATTGACCATCTTTCAAACAGACGTTTGAGAAGAGTAGGAGAATTAGTAAGCGTCAATGCATTTAGAGTAGGATTACTTCGACTTGAGAGATCAGTCAAGGAAAAAATGAGTTTGATTTCACCTGACGATAAGCCACTTCCATCAAACTTGATTAATGCAAGACCACTCATCTCTTCATTAAATGAGTTCTTTAGAAGTTCACAACTTTCAACAATTTTGGATGATACAAATCCTCTTTCCGAAGTAGATAATTTAAGAAGAGTTTCAGTTTTAGGCGCAGGTGGTATAAACAGAGAGAGAGCATCATTCTCAATCAGAGATGTTAACTCTTCTCAATACGGAAGATTGGATCCTGTAAGATCTCCAGAAGGACCAAACATTGGACTTGTTACCTACTTATCACTTTATGCAAAGGTAAATGAATTTGGATTTTTAGAGTCACCATACAAAAAAGTTGTAAAGGAAGGAAAGAAAGTCAAAGTAACTGACGAAATTGTATATTTAACAGCAGAGGATGAAGAAACAAAGAATATAACTCACTCAGGTATAAATATTGATGAAAATGGATACATTTTAGATAAAAGAGTTCCATTAAGAACTTTAGGTAGCTTTACTGAAGGCGATGTTTCACTTGTTGATTATATCGACATTTCACCAAGGCAATTGGTTGGTACATCAGCATCTCTTATCCCATTTTTGGCTCATGATGAAGGAAACAGAGCTCTTATGGGATCAAACATGCAATGTCAGGCTGTTCCATTAGTTGCACCAGAATCTCCTGTTGTTGGAACTGGTATGGAAGCTGAAATTTCAAAGGCTATGATAAGAAATGTTATTGCAAGGCATGCTGGAACTGTTGAATATTCAGACAATGAGAAAGTAATTGTTAAGTTAGATAAAAAAATCTCAATTGAAGAAGCAACTGAAGATATTGATGTGACAGATGGAGGTAATAAAGAAGTATATTCATTGATGAAATTCAAAAGAACAGCTCATTCAACTTGTTACAACCAAAGAGTTCAAGTTGTACCTGGAGAAAAAGTAGAAGTAGGATCTTTACTTGTTGATGGACCAGCATCAGAAAAAGGTGAACTTGCATTAGGACGTAATTTGATGGTTGCTTACACATCATTCGGTGGATACGGATTTGAAGACGCAATTTTAATCTCAGAAAGATTAGTAAAAGAAGATTTGTTAACTTCTATCCATATTGAAGAATATGATGCAGACGTAGTTGATACAAAACTTGGTGCAGAAGAAAGAACAAAAGATATTCCTAATGTTTCAGAATCAGAATTAGCTAACTTAGCAGAAGATGGAATAGTTGTAATTGGTGCAGAAGTTGGACCAAACGACATCCTTGTTGGTAAGATCGCACCAAAAGGTGAGACAGAATTGACTTCAGAAGAAAGATTATTAAGAGCGATATTTGGAGAAAAAGCTCGTGAAGTCAGAGACACTTCACTTAGAGTTCCGCATGGTGAAAAAGGTATAGTAGTTGGTGTTTCTATATTAAATAGAAACAAAGGCGATGATTTGGGACCTGGAGTAATTGAAAGAATTACTGTAAAAGTTGCTCAAATTAGAAAAATCACAGTTGGAGATAAAGTTGCTGGAAGACACGGAAATAAAGGAGTCGTTGCAAAAATCATGGCAACTTCAGATATGCCTTATTTGCAGGATGGAACTCCAGTAGATATCGTTATATCACCTTTGTCAGTTCTTTCTCGTATGAATTTAGGACAATTATTGGAAGCTCATTTCGGATTAGCTCTTCATCAAAGTGGTGAAAAAGGCGGATTCCCTGTATTTGATCACGTAACTGAAAACGATCTTATTAACGAACTTACAGCTGCAGGACTTCCTGTAAATGGAAAGATGAGACTTACAGATGGTAGAACTGGAGAAACATTTAAAGAAGATACAGTTGTTGGAATAGCTTACATCTTGAAGCTTACTCACATGGTCGAAGACAAGACTCATGCAAGATCAACTGGACCATACTCTCTTGTTACTCAACAGCCATTAGGTGGAAAAGCACAAATGGGTGGACAAAGACTTGGAGAAATGGAAGTCTGGGCACTTGAGGCACACAGAGCACAACATATTTTACAAGAAATGCTTACAATCAAGTCAGACGACATCGTCGGACGTGCAAAAGCATTTGAAGCAATTGTTAAAGGAACAGAGATTCCAGAATCAACAATTCCTGAATCTTTCAAAGTTTTGGTAAGAGAATTAAACGCCTTGGGCCTTAATATTATTCCAAAAGGTGTTATACTAGCCAAGGATTCTCCAGATGAAGCAGACACTAAAGTAGGCGAAAAGTTTGCAGAAATTTTAGGTAGTGAAGTTGTAGCTACTGACGAATTATTGAGTCCAACTGGAAATATGGAGGTAATTAATGTTAACTAATACACTAGATACACTATTTGATTTGAAAAATCTTGAAGATTTTGGAACTTTAATGATTAAATTGGCTTCTCCTGATGATATAAGGAGATGGTCAAGAGGCGAGGTCACAAAACCTGAAACAATTAATTATAGAACTCTTAAATCTGAAAAAGATGGACTTTTTGATGAAAAAATATTTGGACCAACTAAAGATTGGGAATGTTACTGTGGAAAATACAAGAGAATCAGATACAAAGGTGTGATTTGTGATAAATGTGGTGTTGAAGTAACTCAATCAAGAGTTAGAAGAGAAAGAATGGGTCATATTAATCTTGCTTGTCCTGTTGCTCATATTTGGTTTTTCAAAGGAGCACCTTCAAAGATTTCTTCAATTTTAGGAATAGCACCACGTGCTATGGAACAAGTTGTATATTTTGCAAGATACATGGCATTAAATGTTGACGAAGACAAAAAGAAAGAAGCAATAAAATTGTTAGAAACTGCATTGTCTGATAATGAGAAAGAAATAATTACAAACTTTAAAGATAAAAAAGATTTATTAGCAACTGAGGCTGAAAAGGCTTTGACAAAAATTGAAGCTAAAATTAAAGATAAAGAACAATTATCATTGGTTAAAACTGAACTTGAACTTGATGCAAGAAAGAAAGAAACTGCATTGTCTGAAGATGAAAAAGAAAATCTTTCAAGAAACTCAAGATTATTTGAAAATTTAATCGCGCTTGTCAGAGGCCTTAAAACATTAAGTATCCTTTCAGAAGAAGAATATGATGAACTTTACACATTTGGAGCTGCAGATTTCTTTGATGCTAAAATGGGTGCAGAAGCAGTCCTCCAAGTATTAGGAGAAGTAAATCTTGAAAAATTGTCTGCAGAACTTCGAAAAGAAGTTGATGAAACAAAAACAACCAGTACAAAATACATAAAGATTGTTAAAAGACTTAAGCTTGTTGACGGAATCAGAAAAGCAAAAATCGATCCAACTTGGATGATAATGAAGGTGCTACCTGTATTACCTCCAGATTTAAGACCTATGGTACAACTTTCAGGTGGAAGATTTGCAACTTCTGACTTAAATGATTTATACAGAAGAGTCATAAATAGAAACAACAGACTTAAGCATTTAATGGGATTAGGTGCACCTGAAATAATTCTAAGAAATGAGAAAAGAATGTTACAAGAAGCAGTAGATTCTTTATTGGACTCTTCACAAAGAAAAGCAACAAGAAGAGCAAGAGGTAGACAGTCATTAAGATCTCTTTCAGACCTTCTTAAAGGAAAACAAGGAAGATTTAGACAGAATTTACTTGGTAAAAGAGTAGATTACTCTGGTCGTTCAGTAGTTATCGTTGGACCGGACTTGAAACTTAATCAATGTGGACTTCCAAAGGAAATGGCTCTTGAAATGTTTAAGCCATTTGTACTTCGAGAAATGATTGCCAGAGGAATCGCACCAAACGTAAAGTCAGCTAAAAACATGCTTGATAGAAGGCCACCAGAAGTCTTTGACATATTGGAAGAGATCACAAAAGATCATCCAGTTATCTTAAACCGTGCTCCTACATTACATAAATTAGGTATGCAAGCATTTTATCCACTTCTTATTGAAGGAAGTGCAATTAGACTTCATCCAGCAGTTTGTTCTGGATTTAATGCAGACTTTGACGGAGATCAAATGGCCGTACACGTTCCTCTTTCAACAATGGCAATTGAAGAAGCTAAGAATTTGATGTTACCTGAACATAATTTACTTAGACCTTCTGACGGATCACCAGTTTCAACACCAGCATCAAAGGAAATGGCTTTAGGTGTCTATTATTTGACATCAATTGATACCAAATTGACTTTGGATAAAACAATCTTTTCAGATAGAGATGAAGCAGTACTTGCTCATCAAAATGAAAGAATTGAGCTTAGACAGCCAATAACAGTTAGAATAGATGGCAAGATAATTGAGACAACAGTCGGTAGAATTTATTTCAATGAAATACTTCCACCTGTTTTTGAATTCGTTAATGAGTCTTGTACATCATCAGTAATCAAAAAGTTGTTTAGCGTAGCCTATGCTAAATGTGATTCTGCAACTGTTGTATTAATGATTGATGCAGTTAAGAACCTTGGATTTTCGTATGGAACAGTTTCCGGAATTTCATTCGGTGTTTTTGACGCTGTTCTTTTACCTGAAAAATCAAAGTTGATTAAAGAGGCTGAAACAAAAGTCTCAGATATAGACGTCAATTTCAATCAAGGACTTATCACTCTTGAAGAGAAAAAGAGAATGAAACAAGAAATTTGGCTTAATGTCTCTGAAGATATTGCAGATAAGACTTGGGCATTGATGACTCCTACAAACCCAATTAGAGTTGTTATTGATGCTAAAGTCGGACGTGCTTCCCGTGATCAAGTTAAACAGTTGTCAGCAATGAGAGGTTTGGTCGTTGATCCACTCGGAAAAATTGTCGAACTTCCAATTAAATCTAACTTTAGAGAAGGTTTATCAGTATTCGAATACGTAACTTCTTCTAGAGGATCTAGAAAAGGATTAACTGACACTGCTATTAAGACAGCTGATGCTGGTTACTTAACAAGACGTTTAGTTGATGTATCTCACGATTTAATTATCAGACTTGAAGATTGTGAAACAACAGAAGGATTGATGATTAGAAGAGTAGATAGACCTGCAGTATTTATTAATAGAATAGTTGGAAGATATTTAACATCAGATGTAAAAGACGCTAAAGGTAAAATATTAGCAGTTGCAGGGGACGCAATTAGCGAAGAATTAGCATCAAAAATTGATGCTGCAGGAGTAGATGAAGTGTCATTAAGGTCTCCATTAACATGTGCTGCACGTCATGGATTATGTGTTAAATGTTATGGATGGGATTTATCAACTAAGAAAGATATTGAAGTAGGAAGCCCAGTTGGTATCATTGCAGCTCAATCTGTTGGAGAACCTGGAACTCAGCTTACACTTAGAACCAAGCATGCTGCTGGAGCAGTTGGTGTCGACGTTACACAAGGACTTCCAAGAGTTGAGGAATTAGTCGAAGCAAGAACACCAAAGATAGTTTCGACAATGTCTGAAATTTCAGGAAAATGCACAGTCTCTGAAACTGAGGAAGGTTGGAGAGTAGTAGTAACCGCAACAGGAAAAATTAAAGAAGAAAGAGAATATATTGTTGCAAAAACTCTTGAATTAACTGTCAAAGATAATGATGTCGTTGAAGCTGGAACCCCTCTTGCTGTAGGTTCATTAGATATCAAAGAAATTTTGGCAATTAAAGGACTTAGGGCCGCACAAGAATACTTAGTTGCTGAACTTCAAAAAGTATATGAATCACAGGGCATTGGAATAAATGACAAACATTTTGAAGTAATTGCTCGAAAGATGAGTGATGAAATAAGAGTAGTAACTGCAGGAGACACAGTATTCTTACCAGGTGAGCTTGCAAGCAAAGCTACATTTGAAAGCGAAAACGAAAAGACACTTGCAGCAGGTGGGGAACCAGCATCTGCATCTCAAACAATACTTGGTATTACTAGAAGATCTCTTTACACAGAGTCATGGTTATCAGCTGCATCATTTGAACAAACAACCGATGTCTTAACTGAAAGCTCACTTATGGCTAGAGAAGATAAATTATTAGGACTTAAAGAAAATGTCATAATTGGTAGACTTATCCCAGTAACAGCAGAGAAAGCAATGCTTAAAAATTAAAGATATGCCAACTACCAATCAATTAGTCAAAAAAGGAAGAGTATCAAACAAGAAGAAGTCTAAAACAACTTCTTTGAAAAAGTGGTTTAACGCAAAAGACAGAGAATTTGGA
Organism: Candidatus Woesebacteria bacterium; assembly: GCA_963784785.1. Taxonomy (GTDB): domain Bacteria; phylum Patescibacteriota; class Microgenomatia; order UBA8517; family UBA8517; genus JAUYMM01. Next base: position 43,378 of record CAWASW010000020.1, read on the forward strand.
GAAAATACTTCACCTTTTAAAAGAGGCGTAGTACTTACAGTTCGCACAATGACTCCAAGAAAACCTAACTCAGCATTACGTAAAGTTGCAAGGGTTAGACTTTCAAACAAACAAGAAGTTACAGTTTATATTCCTGGAGAAGGACATGAACTTGCAGAACATTCAGTCGTTTTAGTTAGAGGCGGAAAAATTAAAGATTTAGCAGGTGTAAAATATACAATTGTTAGAGGAAAATTAGATACAACTGGAGTATCTGGAAGAAAGAACGGAAGAAGTAGATACGGTGTTAAGAAAGATGCAGTAGCAGGAAAGAAATAATTATATGCCAAGAAAAGGACCAGCAAGAAAAAGATTAGTAGAAGTAGATCCTATTTATGGGAGTCGTTTGATTGCCAAATTAATAAATAGGAGCATGTATGATGGTAAAAAATCTGTTTCTCAGAAAGAAATTTACAGAGCTTTGGAAGTAATTGCTGCAAAAACAAAAGAAAATCCAGTAACAATATTTGAACAGGCAATTGAAAATATTAAACCAGAAATGGAAGTTAGAGCTAAAAGAGTTGGAGGAGCTGCATATCAAGTCCCAATGCAAGTTAGAGGAGAAAGAAAAGAATCATTAGCAATTCGTTGGTTAGTTGCAGCAGCAAGAGCAAAATCTAATTCTGAATTCCACACATATGGAGAAAAAATGGCACAAGAATTAATGGACGCTTCAAAAGGTGAAGGTGGCGCAGTCAGAAAAAGACAAGAAATGGAACGTCAAGCCGAAGCAAACAAAGCTTTTAGTCACTTTAAATGGTAAATTCGGCCTAATCTTTAATTTGCTTACTTTTAATTTTATTTAATCAATTCTTCTTTGCTTGTCCAAAGTAAGAATTGGAAGAAGAAAAGACACACCTGCCAAAATTTGATGGCAATTTACTCCGCTCATTTTTGTTTGCATGACTCCGTCGGGGTAAACCCTCGTCGAACAGATGCAAACATTTTAGTTGAATTCACTCCACAAATTGAAATCAAATTTTAGAAGGTGAATATAATAGTTGTTGAATTTTAGCCAGAGAGAGAGTAATATCCCGATATTATGGAAAAGTTTAAGTGCCCGTTATTACAAGAAGCATATTTAGAGGCAATAAAGGATGCCTTTGAAAGTATCCAATACCCTGGTGCAGGTATAAATGTCCCCGACAAATTAGCAAATCACGCTTCATTAAGTGGGACGTTAACCGGTTCAGGTGTTTGCGAGTGTGGTAAAACAGTTACTGTTAAAAGAAAACTTAAGGGTGGAAAATTAACTAGTCGAGAATCAGGTAAACCCATAATGGTTTACGATACATTATTATATGATGAACACGTAAAAACTTCTGGTGGAGAATGTATAGAATAACAAATATCCATTGAATAAGTTTTCCACTCCTGATACAATCACTCTTGCTCCAGTTGGAGTTTGTTCTGACTATTTATCTAGTTTACTAGTTATCTAATTATCTAAAATATGGCCGAAGAAGCAAAGAAAAAGTCCGCAATGGTTATGACGGCTACCAAAGACCGTAATGTTTCGCTGGACAAAATTCGTAATTTAGGTATTATTGCCCACATTGATGCAGGTAAAACCACAACTACAGAAAGACTTCTTTTTGAAACAGGTAGAACTTATAAGCAAGGGTCAGTCGATGATGGAACAACAGTTACTGACTGGATGGTTCAAGAAAGAGAAAGAGGAATCACAATCGTCTCTGCTGCAATTACTGCTTTCTGGGATTTACAACAAGAAGCTTCAGTTGAAAAAGGACATTACAGAATTAATTTAATTGATACCCCAGGACACATTGATTTTACTGCTGAAGTTGAGAGAAGCCTTAGAGTATTGGACGGCGCCTTAATGGTCTTTGATGGAAGAACTGGTGTTGAATCACAATCTGAAACTGTTTGGAGACAAGCAGATAAATATAAAGTTCCAAGAATTTGTGTACTTAATAAACTTAATTTAATTGGTGCTGACTTTGATGGTTCAATCGCATCGATTCGCGAAAGACTTAAGGCAAACGCTTCTCCTGTTACATATCCAATTGGTCAGGAACACGCACATAGGGGTGTAATTGATTTAATCAAGATGAAAGCCTTTACTTATAAAGCAGTAGAGGATGCAAAACTTACTGAGGAAGAAATTCCGGCAGATCTTTTGGAAACTGCTAAAAAATATCGAACAGAACTTTTGGAAGCTGTTGCAGAATTTGATGATGAAACATTAGCAAAATACCTAGAAGGAATTGAGCCAACTGAAGTAGAAATTAAAAGAGCAATCAGAAAAGGTGTTATTGCAGGTAAATTCTTCCCAGTCTTTGGTGGAGATAATAGATCAGCAGAATCGCAATTACTTCTTGACGGTGTAGTTCAATACTTACCATCACCAATTGATCTTGAGCCAATCGAAGGAACAAATGCCAAAACTGGAGAAATAGAACACAGAGAAAGGAATAATGAAGCTCCTTTTTCTGGTATTGCCTTTAAAGTTGTTACAGATCCGCACGTCGGAAGACTACTTTATGTCAGGGTTTATTCTGGAATCTTAAAGACAGGACAAACTGTATATAATGCAAACAAACAAACAACTGAAAGAATTGGAAAGCTTGTCCTTCTTCATGCAGATCAAAGAGAACTTATAGAAGAAGCTTATGCTGGAGAAATTGTTGCCGTAGTTGGTATGAAAGATACAACAACTGGGCACACAATTTGTGACCCTGCTCACCCAATTCATTTGGAATCAATTAACTTCCCAGAACCAGTTATTTCACTTGCTATTGAACCTGCAACAAAAGCAGATCAAGAAAAGATGGGACTTGCTCTAAATAAACTTTCAGACGAAGATCCAACATTTAGAATTAAATCAAATCCTGAAACAGGACAAACAATTATTGCAGGAATGGGAGAACTTCAACTTGAAGTTTTGGTTGACAGAATGAAGAGAGAATTTAATGTCGTAGCAAATACTGGTGCACCACAAGTTGCTTACAAAGAAACAATCAAAAAGTATGCAGAAGGAGAAGGAAAGTACATTAGACAAACTGGAGGCCGTGGACAATATGGACATTGTCTTATCAAAGTCGAGCCTCGTGGACGAGGCGAAGGCTTTGAGTTCAAATCTGAAATCAAAGGTGGAAGTATTCCTCAAGAATATATCCCAGCAATTGAAAAGGGTATTAAAGAAAAACTTGAGAATGGAATTATGGCCGGTTATCCAATGGTTGACGTTAGAGCTATTGTTTATGACGGATCTTACCATGATATTGATTCATCAGAAATGTCATTTAAGATTGCAGGATCCCTTGGTGTAGAAGACGCAATTAAGAAAGCAGACATGTGTCTTCTTGAGCCTATTATGAAGGTTGAGGTCTTTACACCAGCAGAATACATGGGTGACGTTATGGGAGACCTTTCATCAAAAAGAGCGATGGCATCCCCGCACCGCTCAATTACGCGCCGGGTGGACACTCGCCTTATCCTAAATCCATCTGCACTTCGATCAATCATCAGATATGTCACGGCGTACCGGGCGACAAGGTGTTGAAGAACGGCGACATCGTCAATCTGGACATCACCGTCATCAAGGACGGCTATGCACGGCGACAGCAGCCGCATGTTTTATATCGGCGAGCCTTCGATCCAGCCAGACGATTGTGCGAAACCACTTATGAATCCATGT
>CAWASW010000021.1:0-3417 GCA_963784785.1 Candidatus Woesebacteria bacterium
CCCATCCACCATCAATACCAACAGAAAGAGGTTCATCTGGAAATGGTAATTTTTCCCATTCATTTATACAACCTTCTATAAATGTAGGTTTTTCCTCCTCTAACTCACTCTCAATTCTCTCTGCAACTTTTCTTGAATTCAACAATGTACTTGCTATATTAGTATTTAGAGGTAATATTTCTTCAAGTAAATCAACTGTCATACCATAAGACATAAGTGATGCCCATTTGCTCTGAAGATAAAGTAGTTCTGGTGATGTGCGCTCTGATAAAAGCTCTGCAATAGGACTGAAACTTTTTCCTTTTGCAGAATTGCAAGCACATGTGTAAAACCTAGGACTTGATATTTTTAATTTTCCAAAAGGAGTACGATACGTAATTTTATTTTTCCCATCCTTTATTTGGTATTCTTTACAGCATTTCTGACAAATTTTATACTGAGAAATATATACTTCTACCTGGTTGGAAACCATGCTACTTTGCAAGTTTTTTAGAATATTTTTTTCTTCTTGTAAAGTTATTCCCAATGTTTCAGGGGTTAAGTTTTCCCTGTAAAGACAGGCTATTTCTTCTATAACCGGCACATTATTTTCGTCAGATTCAATAATCATTTGTAATTTTATTTTCATAATAAAAATACCTCCTAAAATTCTTCTTCCCAGTTTTCTTCTTTTAAAGCAAATTTCTTTAAACTTTTATTGATTTTGTTTCTATCATATTCCTTTGTATTAGCCCAATAGTAAATAGTTTTAGCTTGATACCGACACTCTTCAATTTTTTCTTCATTAGTTAATTCCTCATCGGTTAAAATATCAACTATCCTATCTTCAATCATAAATATGGAATGGCTTTGCCTAAGTTCCATATAGGCTAAAGGACCATCACAATCTTCATTAGGAGAAGTCTTGTCGCCACCAATGCAGACAGGATATATCTTTTTAGGGTTTAAAGGGACAGTTTTTTCGACACGAACTTCAAGTTCCCAACCAACATTAAAGTTATATTCATAGACAAATCTCTCATTGGAACGAAAATTAAATTGTTCCAGTGTTACCTTATGAGGATTGTCAGAGAAAGAAATACCTCCAGCATAAGCAATACCATAACTTTTCCCTCTGATTAAAAACTGGTGAAAATGGAAATTGCCCCAGCCAAAGGCAAGTTGTAAAGTGTGGTGCAAATCTGCAATCGTGCTGTCACTGCGAACAAGAAATCTTCGCCATATAAGCGGGCTTATTTGCCGTATGTAAACACGTATTTGATAAATTTTTACTTCAGGGGTAATTTCATTGCTCATTATTAAGAACACGTTTCCCATATTCCCGAAGAGTTCCATCTGGGCTGACATAACGATAAAGGGTAGCCCGTGTAATACCAAGTTCAGAGCAAAGCTGACTTACTATGGTTTCATTTTTACCCATAGCAGATTGAAGCAAACGAACCTGTGCCTTTGTTAAGGCAAATTTTCTTCCTCCTTTACGTCCACGACTCCTTGCTGATTCAAGTCCGGCTTTAGTTCGTTCCCGTATAAGTTCCCGTTCATATTCTGCCAAAGCAGCAAATATACCGAAAATGAATTTTCCACTGGCTGTTGTTGTATTGATATTTGCTCCTTTTCCTGAAAGCACTTTAAGACCAATACCTTGTTCTGAAAGATTTTGAACAGTGTTAACTAAATGGCGAAGATCACGCCCAAGTCGGTCAAGTTTCCAGACAACAAGTACATCACCCTTGCGTAATGCTTTTATACAAGAATCAAACCCTGGTCTTTTATCTATTTTGCCTGAAGCCCTATCTTCATATATGTGTTCTTGTGCCACACCAGAATCTTCAAGAGCATCTTTTTGCAGGTCTAAAACCTGAGATCCATCGGATTTTGAAACCCTAACATATCCAATTAACATAATTGCTTCACAAACCACCGTTTATGATACACATTAAAAGGAACCAATTTTCAACTAAAATATGTATCTTAACACGTATAAAAATCTATGCTTAGTATACGTTGTTGATTTTGAATAGTAAACAATGGATTAATCATAAAAGGAAATTTCAGCCCCTGATTTTTAATGGACTCAGGTATTTGGGGTTTTTTGCCCAAAGCGACGAAAAGTATCGTTTGATAAAATTGCTTGATTTAATCTAATTATGAAAGTTACTTAAAACGGATGTTTTCATAAACCTTAAACTACCCCTGTCATTCAAACAATAATTTCTGATTCGATAGTACTGACAAAATTTCCGAAAAATCAAAGCTTTCTTTGTCCTTTTTAAAATTATATCTTCCGTAAAAATGTATATGCCTCCAAGCAATAGGGGAAATATTTTTTAACTGTCTTATCTCATCCTTATTACCAATCTTTTCTTTTTCGGAAATGACTTTTGATAATAAAAAACAGTTGAAATAAACAACACAGCTTGCAATTAACCTTGCACAATCATCCCAGATTTGCTGTTCTAATTCCGTTTTTACTTTAAATCCGCCTCCATGTGCAAATCGGATCGCTCTTTTAAGTCCATGATAAGCCTCGGTTCTGTTTACTGCTTTTTGAATATTTCTTCGGAAAGGTAAATCATCAATATAATCAAGTATGTGAATGCTTTTAATAATATTATCAAATTCCCAGAGAGCTTTTTTAGTCTTGTTTTTACGTTTATAAGAACTTAGTTTTTTAATGATAATACTTTGAGTTGTTTCTTTCAGAGCCAACGAAACCAGTATTCTTTGAATATTGTCCCATTCGTCTTTAATTATTTTGGTATTTATTTTTCTGATGGGTTTTAAGAAATAATCCTCATAGGTATCAAGGGGTTTCATACAATATAGATTAGCTTTTGCTTTTTGTTTAAAATCTTTATAGCGGGGTGCAAATTTATAGCCAAAAGCGTGAAGCAGAGCAAAGTTTACCTGGTTAATACCATGATTATCTGTTGAATGTATTTTGGGTTGTATATCCGAAGTGTTGTTAAATAAAATATCAAAGACATAATGGCTCTCATGTTCATTTGCACCAATGATCTTAGCGTTTATCGGTATATGATTTGCAACAAGTGTATATGAAACAATACCTTTTTTCAAACCAAAATATTTTGGTGAATATCTTGATTTTACTGTATTTGTTTTAGTTTCAAATTTCTGACCGTCACTGCTTGAATGAATTTCCTCATCAATATTGTAATATTCAAAAGCGGGAAGCTTTGTAATTTCATTGTTTATAACATCAATAGCCTTTTTCAGAGTTTCAGGTCGGATAAAACTTATTGTGCCTGTAAACATTGATTGATAATCAATATCAGAAACATTTGCCATATCAGTTATTCCCATATTTGTACCAAATGCAACCAAACAGGCTATGATAGTCGGAATATCAATATATTTCTTGCTATAACGGTTAATCGAATGCTCAAAGGAATTAAT